>SFNM01000158.1 GCA_004552725.1 Bacteroidales bacterium
GATGCCGCCGTGCTTAAATATGATTCCGATGCCCACACACTTATCACTACCGACCTCTTGCTCGAAAACGTGCACTTCGACCTCACTTATGTGCCACTTCGTCATCTGGGATACAAATCGGCCGTGGTGAATTTCTCCGACATATATGCAATGAATGGCACCCCGCGCCAAATCACTGTGTCGCTCGGTATCTCTTCGCGGTTTACCCTCGAACATATCGAAGAACTGTATGCCGGTATTCGCTTGGCTTGTGAGCACTATGGCGTAGACCTCGTGGGCGGCGACACATCTGCATCGCACCAAGGATTGGTGATTTCGATTACTTGTTTGGGCGAAGCATTGGCCGACCAAATAGTGTATCGCAACGGCGCTCAGCACAACGACCTCATCTGCGTATCCGGCAATCTTGGCGCCGCCTATATGGGTCTGCAACTGCTCGAACGCGAAAAAGTGGCTTCTGCGGGACAAAAGGAATTTCAGCCCGATTTCCAAGGACGCGAGTACATCCTCGAACGCCAACTTAAGCCCGAGGCTCGGCGCGATGTAATCGAAAACCTCGCTAAAGCGGGCATCAAACCCACGGCTATGATGGACGTTAGCGATGGCCTTTCATCCGAACTTATTCATATTTGCTCGCAAAGCAATGTGGGGTGTCGCATCTACGAAGAACGTATCCCTATCGACTATCAAACTGCTGTTATGGCCGAAGAAATAAATATGAACCTGGTGACAGCAGCGCTCAACGGCGGCGAAGACTACGAACTGCTCTTCACAATCCCTCTTTCGGCTTATGATGCTATCGCTCGGGTGCCCGATGTGAAGGTCATCGGCAAAATAGTGCCGGTAGGTGAGGGTACTGCCATGATTACTCGCGACAATACCGAAATCCCACTTCGTGCACAAGGTTGGAACCCGCTTAAGGGCGAATCTAAGTAAAATTTGCACTTTTTCGCCTGATTATTGCTGCTATTAGCAAATTTTTCACTACCTTTGTACTCCATTTCAAACTAATAGTACATTTAAATATGATAAATCGCATCCTCATCAGAATCAAGGTCGTTCAACTCCTTTATTCATACCTGCTTTCTCTAAGCGAATTCAAAATTGAAGCCGCCCCCGAAAATGCTACTCGCGACCGCCGATTCGCTTATGCCGTTTATCTCGATATGCTCATGCTTATTCAAGCACTTTCCGGCTTGAAAATCAATAACCCTCAAGCCGCTCCGCTTGCTTTGAATGTGAATAAATACCTCAAAGCCAACCGCGTGGGAAAAGCTTTGGCTGATAATCATGAACTTAAGCAAATCACTTTCAAATCTATAGCCGATTTCAACGCAATTGCACCTTGTGTGCAAACACTGGCCAACAAAATCGTTGCATCGGAAGCCTTTGGCGAATATTCGCGTCGTCGCGCTCGTTCGCTCGACGACGATGTGCGCTTCTGGACCACAATCCTCGAAACCGTGGTGCTCAAAGATGGTGAACTCAATCAAGCACTTCGCAATAATAGCGATTTCTCGCTTACCGGACTTCACCATGGCGTTATGGCTGCAGTCGACACTCTCAAAGATTACAACAACTCGTCTTCGGCTTATTTTGGCGCACTTAACGAATTGCAACGCTCTCTTCAAAAGAGTTACGACTTATACCTCAGCCTCTTTGCGCTCATTATCGAACTTACGGATGAACAAATCGACCGCATCGAAGCCGCAAAAACAAAGTACCTCGCTACTGCTGAAGACCTTAACCCGAATATGCGATTGGCTCATAATCGCTTCGCTGAATTCTTGCGCCAAAACGAAACGATTACTAAGTTTATCGACGACAATAAATTCCGTTGGATTGAGTCGCCCGGACTGCTCAAGCAACTACACGACACTATCCTCGACTCTGACATTTACTCGGATTATATCAATTCGCCGGCCGACGATTGGCACACCGACTGCGAGTTCTGGCGCTCAGTATTGCGCAACATCGTAATCCCTTCGGATGCGTTCAGCGATGCCCTCGAAGCCAAATCCATCTATTGGAACGATGATATTGATACCGTCGGGACTTTCGCCCTCAAAACTATCCGCAAGTTCTCTTTGGCAGAGGACCCCGCTACGGTGGAATTTATGCCCCAATACAAGGACCAAGAGGATGCAACCTTCAGCTCCGAACTCTTTAAAGCCGCTATCGCCAATAAAGACACATATCGCGAGTACATCGACCGTTTCATCAGCCAAGACTGGGATCCCGACCGTCTCGCATTTATGGATATAGTGATTATGATTACTGCGATTGCCGAAATATTGAACTTCCCCACCATTCCCGTGCCGGTGTCGCTCAACGAATACATCGAAATTGCCAACAACTACTCCACACCCCGCTCCGGCTCGTTTATCAACGGTATTCTCTATTCCGTTGTGAAAATGCTCGCCGAAGATGGTTCGCTTGGCAAACCCTTCACCATCGCTCGTCGCAACGACGAACCTGTAAATAACGATTAATATCAAACGAAATAATAATTATTATGCTCAACTTCATCCTCCTTCAAGAAGCCCAACCCGCACAAGCATCACCTTTCAACGGCCTTATCATGATTGGCCTGCTCATCGTGGTGTTTTACTTCTTCATGATTCGCCCCCAAC
>SFNM01000058.1 GCA_004552725.1 Bacteroidales bacterium
CCGATAGTCACCGAGGTTAAGCCACTGCAGTCGTAGAAGGCCCAGTAGTCAATTGATGTTACGGAGTTGGGGATGTTAACCGAGGTTAATCCGTTGCAGCCGGAGAAGACACCAGGTGCAATCTTCGTTACTGAGTTGGGGATAGTCACCGAGGTTAAGCCGCGGCAGCCAGAGAAGGCAGATTCGCCAATCACAGTTACTGAGTTTGGGATAATTGTGTTCTTACATCCTGCAATCAACGTGTTTGTTGATTTTTCTATAATCGCATTGCAGTTATCGCGGGAGTCGTATTTTGAGTTACGACTGTCCACCAATATTTGTTCTAAGCCGTCGCAGCTGGAGAAGGCTCCGCTGCCAATCTCAGTCACAGAGTTGGGGATAGTCACCAAGGTTAAGCTGCTGCAGTTGTAGAAGGCGTACCAACCAATCTGCGTTACGGAGTTGGGGATAGTCACCGAGGTTAAGCCGCTGCATTTGTTGAAGGCGTAGTTGCCAATTGAAGTTACGGAGTTGGGAATAGTAATTGAGGTTAAGCCGGTGCAGTATTCGAAGGCTTCGGCACCAATCTTAGTCACGGAGTTGGGGATAGTCACCGAGGTTAAGCCGCTGCAGGATCTGAAGGCTCCGCTGCCAATCTCAGTCACAGAGTTGGGGATAGTCACCGAGGTTAAGCTTGTGCAACCGGAGAAGGCCCAGCTGCCAATCGAAGTCACTGAGGTGGGGATAGTCACCGAGGTTAAGCCGCTGCAGTCGCGAAAGGCGGAGCCGCTAATTGAAACTGTCACTTCTTTTATTGAGATAGAAGTATTCTGCGGCATTTCGCCTTTGTATTTATACAACACCCTATTAATATATACAAGTCCATCAGGTTGATTATTATAAAACGGCGTATCGTTGAAGGCAGAGTTGCCAATCGAAGTCACGGAGTTGGGGATAGTCACCGAGATTAAGCTGCTGCAGCCGCGGAAGGCAGAGTCGCCAATCGCAGTTACCGAGTTTGGGATAGTCACCGAGGTTAAGCCGCTGCAGCCGGAGAAGGCTTCCTCACCAATGTAAGTCACGGAGTTGGGGATTGTCACCGAGGTTAAGCCGCTGCACCAGCGGAATGCGTAGTCGCCAATCGCAGTTACGGAGTAGGTGGTGCCGCTGTAGGTGACTTGCGAGGGTATGGTTACGGAGCCGGTGTAATTATTGCTACAGGATGTTACGCTGACGGAGGCGCCATCTTCGTTTTTATTGTAGTATATACCGTCGAACTCGAAATCGTAGGCGGTGGCGGCGGTGGCTGTGAGCGCTAATAGTAGCGTGGCGAGCAGGCGGAGGATAGGTGGGTGTTTCATTTTTCAAGTTGGTTTAGGAGGGTGGTTAGTTTTTGGAGGGAAAAGCCTTGGGTGAGGCCGCCTAAGGGGTAGGTGGCGTGGGCGAGGCCGAGGTTTTCGTGGTAGCGGCGGCCGGCGAACACTGTGAAGTGGTCGGTCGTGGGATCGATGCCGGCGGCGGCCATTTGGGCGAGGACTTTCTTGGCCCAGGCGCGGCGGTCGTTGGCCGGCATGTTGTTGAGGGTCAGGTCGTAAGGCTCTAACACGGCGTCGATGGACACGAGGCCGTAGTGGGCGGATAGCACGTAGATGGCGGCATCGGGGAAGGCGCGGCGCGAGTAGGCCAACGCTTTGCGGAAGCCGGTACCGAGGTAGAACTCACCCGCGGGTGCGGCGTGGCCAGCCTTGCTCTTGGAGCAACCGATGAGTATGATTTCGCTCATTATAGATATTGTTCGCGTAATTCTTTGAGACGTTGGATTACTTGCTTTGACACGGTCTTGTTGTTCTGAATATTGAGCGGATAGCTGTAAACAGTGGAGCTAAGTTCTTCTTTCTCCCATTCTTTGTATTCGGTCAGCGGAATCCACTCAAAGTAGCAACGAGAGAGAACTGCCGACACGGCTTGTTGCGAGACAGCGCGTTTCAAGCCTAACAACGCGCCGATGGTGTGGCGCAGGTTCGACAGCGTTTTCGACCGTATTGATGCCGGATTGTGGTCCTTGAGGTGCCACTCGCATCGTTCCATTAGGTCGGATGTAGTGCCTACATACATAGCATAATACTTCAGTCCTTTGATGGAACATTTCATCAAGTCTTGCAACTGCACTGCTTTGTTAAACGGCTTGAGCAGCGCGGCGGCATCTTTGCTGGTGAACCACCAGCGATAACCGCCACCGGTGGTTGGCGGCAACTTGCTTACAGCGATAAAGTTAACAGGGTATGCCATCTGCAATAAATGTGTTCTTCAACCTCCGGCAGAACGGTTAGAGTTAGACATAAAAAAGGTGTGGAGATCGCATTTCATCACATCTCGGCACAAGGGTCTTGGCGTACCCATCAAAGAGAGATATGACGACAGCCCCCACACCGTATGTGTATAGGTATGCCTATCTCAGGCATACGGATATACCTACGATGTAGGTGCTATTGTCAACTATCTTCATCTTTGATAAAAACCGCCAAGTTTTTGTGCCTGAAGATAATCAAAAATAACACCTTTTCGCGGAGAAAGCTCGCGAGAGCCTTGAGACCGCATGGCGGTGGAGGCTGTATCGCGCTTTCGTCCGACTAAAGAACCGGCTACGGTGCGCCGCCCGACGCTTCGGGAGGCTTGATGCACCAAGCCGATGCAAATTTACATTTTTTTCTCATGCGATGCAAGAGTTTACGGCAAAATATTTGCGAGAAGGAAGTAAAAAGAAGCCTACCCCCAGACCCTCCAGACCGCGAGGCAAGCCTCGAGGCTACAGGGTAAGGGGGGATAGCGCCGTGGCATACCAGGATGGCCCGGCTGCGGTTAGGCAACCATTCCATGGTTGCGGTGGATGGATGGTGGCGTGCCCCACAGAGGAACTTCGCGCCGGGGCGCTCGTTCCACTGCGGGGTTATCGATGAGGGCACGCATTCCACGCGTGTGCGTCGGCGCAGTTCCTTTACGTAGGATGATGGCAGATGCGAGGAGGGAGGGGAAAAACACAAATCTCCCGAACCCGAATCCACACGAATCGTTTTTACGATGGCCGGCGGGAAGGAACGAGGGGTGGGGCATTTTTGCCCGGAGGACATGGGATGCGCCGGAGGCGCTATATTTTCGTTAGCCGTGGGTTGGTAGCGCGGAGCGCTTCCTACCCACGGTTGGCATACACCATCAACCGTTCCCCGGAGGGGATCTCGGCGGTGGGTGGGCGGTGGCTGTGTCAAGGTTGGTGCAGAGATCCCCTCCGGGGAACAAACATCATATCCGCACACACCCCCGGGAGCAACCAGCTCCGCGGTAGCACCCGGGGGCTAACGAAAATATAGCGCCTCCTGCGCATCTAAAGCCGCTCCGCGGCAACCCCTGTGGCGGCAGTTTGCGCCGCGTGGGAGTGCCATCCGGATATGCCGCAGCAAGCCGCGGCACTACAGCCTTGACGATACTGTTCTCCTGCTAAATCTACTGTCCTACTGTGAACCCTTGCCACCATGCCATCCACCTCCGTCAGAATCTGATAAATCTGCGTGAGATTCACCGGCGTGGTCGCCCGTCCTGTATGCCGCAGCAAGCCGCGGCACTATATGTGGTTGATAATCAATAATATATCCTGTTCTCCTGCTGAATCTACTGTTTTACTGTGAATCGTCCTAAAAGGTCAGAAATTTGAAATGTGGTGATTGGTAAGTTGTTGGAGGTCGCACTTGCGCAGACCGCTTTTAGCCAATGGGATGGCCTCGTTGTAGTCGTTGAGGTATATACGAGGGCGGTCGAAGTAAGAAGTGGAAGAAAGTGCGCGAGAGTAGTCGACAGAGTCGCAACGGAGGCCGGCGAGAGAAAGCATAGTAGGGAGTGCGACATCGTTGGAGGCAACGTCGCAACGGCTATGAGCGTGAGCTGCGGAAGTTTGTTCGGGATATGCTGCAACGTATTGAGGAGAGAGCCACAAGAGCATTGGGACATGGATTTGGTAGTAAGTTGGGACTGGCGAGGCATGGAGGAAACGGTTGCGGTCGTCGTCGAAGATATCTTCGCCATGGTCGGAGAGGAAAAGCATGGCGGCGGGGCATTTGGCTTGCTCAAGCAAAGAAATGATGGAGTCGAGCATCATATCCGTTTCGCGGATGGAGTTGTCGTAAGCGTTGAGGAGTTGAGCGCGGTTGTAACGCTCTGCATCGGTGTTATCGTCGGGGGTGAAGAAAGCATGGTCGCGCGGGTATCGGTCGCGGTAGCAGAAGTGGTTGCCGTAGGTATGGAGTACGATGAAGGTTTTACCGGTATTTTGCTGTAGTTGTTGCTTCACTAATGGGAGGAGCATCATATCCGAGTGTTCCATGCCATCATCAGTGATAAAAGTAACATCGTGGGCTTCCTGGCCGAGATAGTCGATAAATGAGTGGTTGCGTGCTTGGTTGGAGATATAAGCGGTGTGGTAACCGGCTTCGTTGAAGGCTGAACAAATTCCTTTGTGAGTATAAATTGCGCTGTCGAAATTTTCGACGGTAGCAGCCGACAAGATGAGTGGTACGGATTTGTGAGTGGTGTTGCTTTGTGTGACGGCTTTGGGGTAAACTACGAGATTATCACGAGCGGAGAGGCGCGGGTTGGTGGGGCGGTCGTAGCCCATCAACTGCCAATTATCGGCACGGGAAGTTTCGCCGATGACAAGTACATAGATTTCGCGAGTGCCGGAAGGATGAGTATCAACTGAATTGAAGCGGAAATCGGCCGATGTCTCCTTGAAATGCGAGGTGGCCACACCGCGTTTCACCGCCATACCTGTGTTGTAAATCACGTTGATAGGGAAGAGTTGACGTTCGGCATGGTAGTTGGTGTCGGTGAGTTCGCACGAGCCGCAGAGCATCACTCCGATAATGAGCAGCGGCGCACCTATATGTCTGAAGCGCAGCATAATAGCGCGGTCAAGGCGAATAGAGCGTTTGCAAAAAACTATTGCACTGATGATGAGGGGGAGATAGATTGCGCACACGGTGAGTATTGCCATTGGCAAACTGCCAAGGAGGCGCGTGGCTTCGCCGAAGTTGGTGGTTGCCACATTGAGGAACATATCGATGGCAATGATGTTTTCACCGTAGAGAAACATCAACACAATTTGGAAAGCGGCATAAATCATCAACGGAATACATAGCAATGTTGAGCGTCCAATGCGTGTGGAGCAACCTACTATTAGGAGGTAAATACCGAGGGGAGTGACTATGTTGCTGATAGAAGAAAGTAGTGTGTAGTGCTCGGTGCAGTTGAGCCACACATTGGGGATGAGGAGAGCAATCGGCAGGAAGAGGGCAAGCGCAGTTGCCGGAGAAATTTGTTTGAGGAAATTAAAAGGCTTCATTGATGTTAAAGACTACGCCCGACTGACCGCGGCCGAAGCCCATGTCGACGCGTACATTCATATTTTTTTTAAATTCCCAACGGTAGCCGAAGCCATAGTTGGGTAAAACGTGTTTGAGATTGAAATTACTTACTTTGTCGAAGATACGAGCGGCGCCCACCCAAGCGACCACACCGACACGATGCCAAACATTCTGGCGGAGTTCGAGGCAAATGTCGGCTTCGCAACGGTCGCGATAGCGGTCTTCGAAGTATCCTCTCATATTATAACTACCGCCGAGGGCAGAAAGTTGTGTCCAAGGCACATTATCCCAAGCGAGGCGCCAGTGGGCCTGCGCTGCTGCAGTGCAACCACGCCAAAGGTGGTGATATCCGGCCACTGTAAGTTCGTTGTAACTATATCCGGATGTATTGCCCAAGAATTTGGGGCAGAAGATTTGAGCCATATTGACAACGATGCCACGATGAGGGTTTGTGATGTTGTCGCGGGTGTCGAAAGTGAGCGAGAGGCCCACGCCGGGGGACACGGTATGCTCTTGGAGGTAAGTCCAATTACCACCATCGAAAAGTTTGTCGGCTTTGACATAACTCACGATTGCTTCCGGACCGATATAGAGGTTCTTACCGAAGCGTTTGGAAGCGATGAAGAACGACGATAATTCGAGGTATCTGTATTCGGTTTCGTTGGCATCGAGTCGGCACTGGTCGTAGCCGATGCCCCAGAATTTAGTGTCGATTGAAGCGAACCGCAGTTCGTAGTTGAGCCACCAATTATTATTGAGGGAGAAATGGTCGCCGCGAACGCCTAATTTGAAGTGAGCGGCGGTGGTGGCATCGGCAAAGATGGTGAAATTCGAGGGCGAAGTGGCTTGGTCGCCGGGGGCAACGGTATAAACACCGGCGGCGAGCAAGCCAAGGCCCAGTTTGGAGTCGGAAGAATAGTGGGGGCCACCGATGATGCTGAAGTCGAGATGCTTAGTAGGTTCTTTTTTATTGCTTTCGTTGAAATAATTGATGACACGAGTGACTAAACCAGGGCGCACGGTATCGGCCTCGACAGCAGTGGAATCGAGTGCATAGATGTTGGCATGGGAAGAGATGGCCACGCAACAAAGTGCTATAGAAGATACAAGAAATCTTAATAAATAATTCATAAATCTGAAATAATTTGCAAAGTAACACAAATTTTTGCTAACTTTGTGCATCATTTCCCAAAAAGATGAATATTCAGGAAAAAAAAGCCAAAAATCAACTGTCGTCGCTGCTGACGCGTTATGGAGTGCGCCACGCGGTGCTATCGCCCGGGAGCCGTAATGCGCCCTTGTTGGTGGCATTGGAGAATAATCCGAAGCTGACCACGCATATCGTAATTGATGAGCGAGCGGCAGCATTTATCGCTTTGGGAATGGCAGAAGCGGCCAAAGAGCCTATTGCCATCGTTTGCACTTCGGGCACGGCACCGCTGAACTACGCTCCGGCAGTAGCCGAGGCATATTATCGGCATATACCGCTGATAGTGATAACAGCCGACCGGCCTATGGAGTGGATAGACCAAGATGACAGCCAAACCATCAATCAATCAGGCATTTTCAGCAATTTCATCAAAGGAAGTTTTGACATACCGGTCGACTCGGAATATAACGACCGTCAATGGTATGTGAACCGCACGATTAACGATGCACTTACTTTGGCAATGACACCATGTGCAGGACCCGTGCACATTAATATCCGCATATCCGAGCCGCTGTTTGAGCCGGGCGACAAAGCGGTAGAAGCCAATGCACGCGTGATAGGACACGTGGCCAATAACGACACCTTGAGCGAGGATGACCTCAGCGAGTTGGCGGCAAAGATTTCCAAGCACAAATCAGTGTTGGTACTTGCAGGATTTATGGGCTATGACAAGGCATTGGTTCAAGCGGTGAGCGAAATATCACAGTTGCCCCAAGTGGTGGTGATGCACGAAGCCCAATCCAATCTGCACAGCGCCGACAGATACATTGCGAATATTGATGCGACATTGCGCTGTCTGCCTGACGATGCACCCAATCCAACGCTGGTAATCACCATTGGCGGGTCGCTGACCTCACGAATGATAAAGACACGGCTGCGCGGCATCGAAGGATTGGAGCATTGGAGCATCAGCCATAGCGCACGAGCCATCGACTGCTTCCGGCGGTTGACAATGCGAATAGCGAGCAATCCGGCAGCCACACTTAGCGAATTATCGCGGCGGGTTAAACCATGCAACGAGTCAGCGTTCAAAAGTGTGTGGCAGTCGGCATCAGAAAGAGCCGAGCAATTAGCCGCGAATTATTCCGCAGAGTGCGAGTGGTCGAACTTCAAGGCTATTCACACACTGATGGAGATGGCACCGGCCGGATATAATCTGCAACTGAGCAACGGCACAGCAGTGAGATATGCTCAACTATTTGATTATCATCACTTTAGCGAGATACATTGCAATCGCGGAGTGAGCGGTATCGATGGCTGCACGTCTACAGCCATCGGCTTCGCAACCTTGAGCGCAAAACCGACTTTGCTCATCAGTGGAGATATGAGTTTTCAGTACGACCTGGGCTCGATGGCCACGACTTTCATACCGCGCAATTTTAAAGTGGCGGTACTCAACAATAGCGGAGGCGGCATATTCCGCTTTATCCCCGCTACACGCGACTTGCCTCAACTTGAGCGATGCTTTGCCGGTCCGATCAACTTGCCGTTAGAACAACTGTGCCAAGCGTTCGGATTTAAGTATTATAAGGCAAGCAGCGCTGAGGAGATGGATAAGAACGTGCCTGTATGGCTTAGCGACAACCAAGCGCCCGCACTGTTGGAGATAGAAACCGACCCACAGACGAGTGCCACCACATTACGAAACTTTTTCAACCCTAAATAACTATGTCACAACGCAATTGGACCCCAATTAAAGAATATTCCGACATTCTTTTCGAATTTTTCGAAGGGATTGCAAAAATTACAATCAATCGTCCGGAGGTGTACAATGCATTCCGTCCGCAAACGAACGCCCAAATCCTTGAAGCGCTGAATTATTGCCGCGAACACGCTGAAGTGCGTGTAGTGGTACTGACCGGAGCAGGCGACAAGGCTTTCTGCTCGGGCGGCGACCAGCATTACAAGAGTCGCGGCGGCTACAGCGATGAAAATGGTGTGCCTCGGCTTAATGTGTTGGAGATACACAAAACTATTCAATCGCTCACCAAACCCGTGATAGCGATGGTCAACGGATATGCCATCGGCGGGGGCAATGTGCTGAACGTGATATGCGATTTGAGCATAGCGTCGGAGAATGCACGATTTGGCCAGACCGGCCCGAAAGTAGGCAGTTTTGATGCCGGTTTCGGCTCATCATACCTGGCTCGATGCGTAGGACAGAAGAAAGCACGCGAGATATGGTATCTCTGTCGACAATACACTGCTGCAGAGGCTCTGGAGATGGGTATGATTAACAAGGTAGTGCCATTTGAGCGCTTGGAAGATGAGGTGGTGGAATGGTGTCAAACCATTATGAAGCGCAGCCCGTTTGCCATCCGCATGATAAAACGAGCACTGAATGCCGAACTCAACGGCCAGCATGGATTAATGGAGTTCGCCGGCGATGCCACGTTGATGTACTATCTTATGGACGAGGCGCAAGAGGGCAAGAACGCTTTCTTGGAAAAACGCGATCCTGACTTCGACCAATTCCCGCAATTCCCGGGCTAATCGACCATGTTCGCTGAATGTGCACCGCTCCGACTGCGGTTCAAATTCGATGCTCGCACATCGCGCGGGTCGATGACTGACAAACTCACTTACTTGATACGTCTTCACACAGATGATGGGCGTATCGGAGTAGGGGAATGTGCACTGTTTCAAGGACTAAGTGCTGATGACCGGCCTGACTATGAGCAACGATTGGCTGAAGCGTGCCGAAATCCGCAAGAAGGGTTGCAATCGCCCTACAGTTCTATACGCTTCGGATTTGAGAGCGCAATGGATGCATTGCAGCCGGCCGATGACGAATTCTCCACGGGCAAGGTGTCAATACCAATCAATGGCTTGATTTGGATGGGCAACCGCGATGAGATGCGCCGACGTATTGATGCTAAATTGGCGGCCGGATTTAGAGTGTTGAAGATGAAAATCGGTGGCATTGATTTCGAGCAAGAAGTGGAATTGCTTGGCTACATCCGCCGGAGATATAGTGCGGATGTGCTTGAGTTGCGACTTGATGCCAACGGCTCATTCACGACGGAAAATGCCGAAGAACAGCTCAAGCGATTGGCCGAGTATTCGATACATTCTATCGAGCAACCAATCAAGCCCGGGCAATGGGAAGAAATGGCGCATTTGTGTTCATTGAACCTCATTCCGATTGCGCTTGATGAGGAGTTGATTGGTATGAACGATGATGCGCGCAAGCGTGAGATGCTGGCAACAATTCGGCCTCAGTTTATTATATTGAAGCCGTCGCTCTGCGGGGGTCTTAATGAAGCCGACCGCTGGGCTGAAATTGCACAGTTGCAAGGTATTGGCTATTGGACTACCTCAGCACTGGAGTCGAATATCGGTTTGTATGCGATAGCGCGCAGAGTGGCTTGTCAACATCCGGATATGCCACAAGGATTAGGCACCGGCCAACTATTTCACAACAACATTCCATCACCACTACGATTGGTTGGCGACACGATTCGGTGCGAGCCGTCAGCCGAGTGGGAAATACCTTCAATGCAATGGCAACGTTAGCGGAATTTAAGGCACAATGGTTTGCCGGTAATGACTTTATAGAGGCTCACACCTCCGGGTCGACCGGAGAGCCCAAGGCGATACGTTTGCCAAAAAGCGATATGATATCATCGGCACGAGCTACTAACCAATTTTTTGGGATTACCAAAGCATCGGTGTTGGGCTTGCCATTGTCGATAGATTATATAGCAGGCAAGATGATGGCAGTTAGGTCATTTGAAGCCGGTTGTAGGCTGTTGCAATTGCCTGTGTCGAATAGATTTATCATCGACGAGACGATTGATTTGCTGTCGGTAGTACCATCACAGTTGGAATGTTTGCTCAAGCAAGAACGAGCGCCGAAATTAGTGCGTAATCTACTAATTGGCGGAGCACCATTGAGCGATGAATTACGGAAGCGAGTGATTGCAGCGGGTTTCAATGGCTACCTTGGATATGGTATGACCGAAACGTGCTCGCACGTGGCTCTACAGCGATTGGATGCTAACGAGGTGTACACGGCTATGCCGCAGGTGGAGTTCACAACAGATAGTCGCAATTGCCTGGTAGTCAGAAGTGAGCGGTTCACATGGAAAGAGTTAACGACCAATGATGTGGTGGAATTGATTTCATCTACGCAGTTTCGATGGCTTGGGCGCGCCGACCATGTGATAAATAGCGGCGGGGTGAAGATACACCCGGAACAAATTGAAAATATCATTCGGCGAGAATTGCCCCAGTTGCCACCATTTTATCTTGTAGGTAAAGCACATCCACAACTCGGAAGCGAAGTGGTGATGGTGATTGAGTGTGGGGCTGAGGAAGCAGAGATTGCAATGCATCAAATTGCGGGGTTGCAATTACCGCGCTACAGCCACCCGCGCCAAGCCATCGCCGTAGACGACTTGCCCCGCACTTCCAACGGCAAAGTGCGCCGGCTTTTGCCGCCTGATAATCAATGAATTTATCGGGTTTTTGGCGGAGGTATTGTAGGTATGATGGGAAATTAGTAACTTTGTAGGTTAAAAGAATAATAATGGAAAATTTACCTCAAGACCCATATATGTTGCTAAGCGTAGTGAATATGAAACTGCGCGATGAATATAGTTCGTTGGACGCGTTATGCGAAGATTTGGATGTCGACCGCAACACTTTGTGCGATAAGTTGGCAGCCGCCGGATTTGAATATTTACCCGAGCAAAACCGATTTGCATGAGTTGCGCGGAATATCTCAACGAATTAAACAGCCAACAACGAGCGGCAGTGGAGTATATCGCCGGGCCGGAGTTGGTGATTGCCGGTGCCGGTTCGGGCAAAACGCGCGTGCTGACCTATAAGATAGTGCACTTGCTGGCCAAAGAATATGAGGCAAGCCGCATTATGGCATTGACTTTCACCAATAAGGCGGCGAAAGAGATGCGCGAGCGTATCGAAGGTCTCACCGGCAATAGCGTGGCACGCAAGTTGTGGATGGGTACATTTCACAGTATTTTTTCACGAATACTACGAAGAAATGCGGAGTTGATAGGATATAATGCCAACTACACCATCTACGACCAAAGTGATGCACGCAACGCGCTGAAAATGATTGTACGCGACTTGGAATTAGACGAGAAGGTTTATAAGCCGGCTACAGTGCAAGAAGAAATATCGCGTGCGAAGAACTACTTGATGTCGCCACAAGATTATGCTCTGGATAAAGATATCCGTGAGGACGATAGCCGTGTGGGGCGTCCACGTATGGGCGAAATCTATCGTATATATATGAATCGATGCAAGGTGGCCAATGCTATGGATTTCGACGACTTGTTGTATTATACGGCAGTGCTGTTTCGCGACCATCCGGAGGTGTTATCGCATTATCGTGAGTACTTCCGCTACATATTGGTCGATGAATATCAAGACACCAATTTTGCACAAAATATGATAGTGATGCAGTTGTGTCGCGGCATCGGCAATTTGTGTGTGGTAGGTGATGGAGACATTCAAATTGGAGCAAAATTATCGTTCTACGCAAAATATAGTAAATGCGGCCAATAGTCTGATAGCCCACAATAAAGAACAAATACGCAAAAATGTATTCTCGGAAAACAGTGAGGGCGACAAGATAGAAGTGTCGCAAGCATACAGCGATTACGACGAAGCGGGTGTGGTTGCGGCGCGCATAGTGAGCCGTAGGGCCGTGACCGGAGATGCATACGGCGATTTTGCGGTGTTGTATCGCACCAATGCTCAGTCGCGCGTGCTGGAGGAAGCGCTTCGTCGTCGCAATATTCCATATCGTATCTACGGTGGCTTGGCTTTCTACCAACGCAAAGAGGTAAAAGATGCTTTGGCATATTTCCATTTAGGTCTCAACCCCAATGATGACGAATGTGTGCGCCGGGTGATAAATGTGCCGGCGCGCGGTATCGGCAAAGTGACAGTGGACAAACTCAATCACGCTGCAATCGAAGCCAATACCAGCATGTGGCAAGTAATTTGCGACTGTGAGCGCTATGGAGTAGATTTCAATGCCGGCACCAAGGCCAAATTGGAAAAGTTCCGCACTTTAATTGAAGGGTTTATCTCCAAAACTGAAAAGAGCCATGATGTGGAAGAATTATCGAAGCACATCATCACAACCACGGGATTGGCAGCAATGTATATGTCGGACCGCACTCCGGAGAACATCTCCAAACACGAAAATTTGATGGAGTTGATTGCCGGAGCACATACATATATGGAGGACCATCTCGAAGCGGGCGAAGTGGACGAGTGTTCGATGAGCGACTTTTTGACTAACGTGGCTTTGGCTACCGACCAGGACAAGGAAGGTGATGATAACGGCGATTGCGTGACGCTGATGACAATCCATGCATCCAAAGGATTGGAATTTAACAATGTATTTGTGGTAGGCGTGGAAGATGAACTTATTCCGTCGCGAATGAGCAGCAATTCCATTGCCGGAGTGGAAGAAGAACGTCGATTGTTTTATGTGGCGATAACGCGCGCAAAAGATTTCTGTATGCTGTCGTATGCTCAACAGAGATTTCTCAACGGGCAAACCGTTTTTTCGCGGTGCTCGCGCTTTATGCAAGATATCGACCCGGATTATTTGAGCGGCGACGTGGCCAAACGCAAAGCGACGCGTCAATTATTTGAGCCGAGTATGATGCCGACACCGACGGTGAGCGCACCATCTATGGCAACGATGAATAAGCCTGCGCAAAAAACCGTGTCGGCATTTCGCAAATATCGTGCCGATGAGTTGCGGCAAAATATGCAGATAGCGCATCCCAAATTCGGCCATGGAAAGATTATTAAATTCATACAAACAAATCTTGGCGACGGAATAGTAGTATTGTTCGACAACGAAAGCGAGCCACGCAAGTTGCTATTATCATACGCCAACATAAGCATTATAAACGAATGACAGCCAACGAAATACCAACACCGGCATACATAGTATACGAGCAACGGTTGCGTCGCAATTTAGCCTTGATTAGCGAAGTGAAGCGACGCGCCGGAGTAAATATCATTATGGCCTTCAAAGCCAACGCATTGTGGCGCTCATTTCCGATAATTAAGGAATATTGTCAGGATTCTACAGCCTCGTCGCTCAACGAATTGCGTCTTGGACGTGAATTTTTAGGCGGTGACGTTCACTCGTATTGTCCGGCATATACCGATGCCACTATCGACAAATTTCTGGCGGGAAGCAGTCATATCACTTTCAATTCTCTGGGCCAATGGCAGCAATTCGGACCGAGAGTCGAGGCATATAACCGCACCGGTGGCCGCCATGTGTCGGCCGGCTTGCGAGTCAATCCGCGTTGTTCTGTCATCGAAACCGATTTATACAATCCGGCGCTGCCCGGGTCGCGTTTTGGCGAGGAGGCAGAGGCGCTAAGCGAAGGACTGCCGGCCGGAATTGAAGGATTTCACTTCCACGCGCTGTGCGAGTCGACCAGTTACGATTTAGAGAAAGTGCTGGAAGCATTCGAGAACAATTTCGGCAAATTCTTGCCGCAATTGAAATGGGTGAACATGGGTGGCGGCCATTTGATGACTCGCGAAGGCTACGATGTAGACCACTTGGTGAAGTTGCTGAGCGATTTCCGCAAACGCCATCCCAACTTGAAAGTGATACTTGAACCTGGGAGTGCATTTACCTGGCGTACAGGCGATTTAATCACTTCTGTTGTAGATATAGTGGAAAATAGCGGGATTACGACCGCAATAATCGATGCCTCGTTTGCGTGTCACATGCCTGATACATTGGAGATGCCTTACAAGCCGCTCATCAGCGAAAGCCTGGGACAAGAAGCAGTAGCCGGCAAGCCAACTTATCGCTTGGGAGGCAACTCATGTTTGAGCGGCGATTATATGGGTGATTGGAGTTTTGCCAAGCCATTAAAAGCCGGTGACCGACTCACATTAGAGGATATGAACCACTATACCACAGTGAAAACCACTATGTTCAATGGCATCAATCATCCATCTATATGGTTGGTGGACCTTAATGGCGAGGCTCATTTGCTGCGAGAATTTACCTACGAAGATTATAAAAGTAGAATGTCGTGAGTATGAAATATTCAATCATAGTGCCGGTGTACAACCGGATAGACGAAGTGAAAGAATTGCTTGAGAGTTTGAGTAAACAAACGGCTCGCAATTTTGAAGTAATCATTGTGGAGGATGGCTCGACTCAACCATGCGAAGCGATGACCAAAAACTTCACCGACCTCGATGTAAAATACTTTTACAAGGAGAATGAAGGACGGTCGATAGCGCGTAATTACGGAATGGAACGTGCCGAAGGCGATTACTTTGTGTTTTTCGACTCAGATTGTGTAATTCCGGCCGAGTATTTTGCCAATTTGGATAGAGCGCTGACTAAAAATCCATTGGACTGCTTTGGCGGACCTGATGCTGCACATGAATCATTCTCCGACACTCAAAAAGCCATCAATTATTCTATGACCTCGTTGCTTACTACCGGAGGTATTCGAGGTGGCAAGATTTCACTGGAAAAATTTGTGCCACGCACGTTTAATATGGGCTTTAGTCGGGCGGTCTATCAGCGAGTAGGGGGCTTTCGTGAGATGTTCTCCGAGGATATCGACATGAGTACCCGCATACGCCAAGCAGGCTTTAGTATCGGTTTGATACATAACCCGGTATGGCACAAGCGACGTGTTGATTTCGGCAAATTTTTCCGACAAGTATATGTGTTTGGCATGTCGCGCATCACCTTGCAGTTGCTTTATCCCGGCTCGTTGAAATTGGTTCACACGCTTCCGGCAGTGTTTGTGCTTGGCTCGTTGCTATTAATTGTGTTGGGACTCACTGTAAGTTGGTGGTTCTTGGCATTTTTGGGCTTGTATTTTGCGGGTGTGTTTGCCGGAGCGCTTGTGTCGACCAAGAGCGTGAAAATATCGCTGATGGCAATACCGGCGGCTATCATACAATTGGGTGGTTACGGCTTGGGATTTATCAAAGCATACGTGCTTAAAATC
>SFNM01000159.1 GCA_004552725.1 Bacteroidales bacterium
GCCTATGGATATTTACAGGCGACTTTGATGAGGCTTCCGCTATTTGGAAAGTAACCGATAATTTCAAGAAAGTGGAGCGTGTATGTTGCAACGATCAAAAGTATCGCGGTTGCGTGGTATTTCCTCTGCCGGAAGGGTTACTTTATGCAACAGATGCACCTTTCGCATCCAACTTCATCTATTTATTAAATCCGGATGACTATTCGGTCAAAAAGATTATTCCAATTGATGGTTCATGCATCTATGGATGTCAGTGGAACGAAAAATATGTATTCTCCACTACCGTTGAAGGCGATGGCCGCAACACTTCGCGGTGGGAGTTCTACTTCGGCCGAAAAAGAGGTCTCGGTATTAAAGATAAATATGTTCACATGTACTGCGGAAATCTTACGGATGGTTTCAAAGAAATCTATAAGGAAAAGAAGGACTTTATGCCATACTACACCTTCCAATTCGGTGTGTTCAAATTTCCGTATGGAAGGAATGACTCGGAGACTCTGTATTTTCAGGGGGTGGCTACAGGGGAGAATGATTTGAAGTTGATGTGTGTAAAATAAGGTTTTTTTGATATGAATGTGTTGTTTTTGACGATGTCGGCGGGAGTGCGCCGCATCGAGGCCAGCGGGATTTATACCGACTTGATGCGGAAGTTCCGCGATGAGGGGCATCAGGTGTATGTCATTCACCCTTGCGAGCGGCGCACGGGGCTGCCCACTGCTCTGCACTGCGAGCAGGGCGTCCACATCTTGGGGGTGCGCACGCTCAACGTCACCAAGACTTCGGTGGTGGAAAAGGGCGTCGGCCAACTGTTGCTCGAGCCCCTCTTCCTGCGCGCCATGAAAAAATACTTCGCCCACATTCCTTTCGACCTCATCCTGTACTCCACTCCGCCAATCACTTTCAACAAGGTGATTAAGGCGGCGAAAAAGCGTAATCCCAAGGCCGTTACTTACCTATTGCTCAAGGACATCTTCCCCCAGAACGCTGTGGACCTCGGCATGATGTCGAAAACGGGCCTCAAAGGTCTGCTCTACAAGATGTTCCGCCGCAAAGAGCGCGAACTCTATCGCATCTCCGACTTTATCGGATGCATGAGTCCGGCCAACGTGGAGTATGTGCTCAAGCACAACCCCGAGGTGAGCGCCTCCAAGGTGGAAATTGCGCCCAACTCTTACGATGTGCCGCCAAAGGTGGAGAATGTGGGGAAAGAAGGGTATCGAGAGATTCGCGCTAAGTATGGGCTGCCGCTCGACTTGCCTATCTTTATCTATGGCGGCAACATGGGCCGGCCGCAAGGCATCTCCCACCTGGTGGAGTGCATGAAGGCGGTGAAAGACCGCTCCGACTGCCACTTCGTTATCGTGGGCGACGGCACCGAGTTCCCCAAATTGGAAGCCTTCGTCAACGAATGTCACCCCAAGGCCGTATCGCTCTTCCGCACTCTGCCCAAGGACGACTACGACCGCCTCGCCCAAGCCTGCGACGTGGGCCTTATATTCCTCGACTATCGCTTCACCATTCCCAACTACCCCAGCCGCCTGCTCCCTTACCTTATGAGCAGTAAGCCGATAATCGCTTGCACCGACCCCAACTGCGACACCGGCTCTTTAGCCGAGCAAAATGGCTACGGCTTCTACTGCCCCAGCAACGATGTCGACGCCTTCGTCGACACAATCAATCGCGCCCTCGCCGCCGACATTCCCCAAATGGGACGCAACGCCTTCCAATTCTTCCTCCACAACTACACCACCGACCATACTTTCTCCACCATTATCAAACACCTACGGTAGAATTATGTATAAGCACTTTTTTAAGCGGGCGATTGACTTCACTGTAGCCCTTGTTGCGCTGCTCATCATCTGGCCAATACTGCTTGTTGTGGCTATTTGGTTGCACTTTGCCAATAAACCGACAGCCTCTCCCCAGCCCTCCCCTAAAGGGAAGGGGGAAGCCTCACCCCTGCCCTCCCCTAAAGGGAAGGGGGTTGATGTGGCGCCATGGTGGAGCAACGCGTTCTTCACCCAAGAGCGCCCGGGATTGCACGGCAAAATATTCAAAGTCATCAAGTTCAAAACCATGACCGATGAGCGCGACGCCGACGGCAACCTGTTGCCGGAATCTGTTCGTCTTACTCCTGTCGGTAGCATTATTCGTAAGACCTCCATCGATGAGTTGCCCCAACTTATTAATGTATTAAAAGGCGATATGTCGCTGATTGGCCCAAGACCACTGTTGCCCAAGTATTTACCGCTCTATAATGATGAACAACGACGTCGCCACGATGTGCGCCCCGGCATCACCGGCTGGGCACAAGTAAATGGCCGAAACAACATTAGTTGGACAGAAAAATTTAAACTTGATGTATGGTATGTGGATAATTGTTCACTCTGGATTGATATCAAGATAATCTTTCTGACAATCAAGAATGTATTATCGTCTAAAGATATCGTCTTGACAACGGGGCCTTTCACTGGAAACAATTAAAAATTTTATCAACAAGCCGATGAAAAAAATATTGGTATTGGCAGGTGGCAACGATCAATGCGCATTGATTGAAGAACTCCGCCGATTTTTCCATGGAGATGTTGAAATACTATTAGCCGATATGAATGACAGAGTAAAAGCC
>SFNM01000005.1 GCA_004552725.1 Bacteroidales bacterium
AAGCACATAGACCATACAATAAGCCGTGCAAAAGGTGTGGATTGGAATATTTTTTGAGCCACTACGAGCATTTTGGCAATGGCTCAATGAAATAAAGCGGCTGAAAGGAGGTGAGGTATGAGTGATCGACATTCATTTCGGACTGAATGGCATGATTATAATAGCGGCATTTATTTCGTGACAATTTGTTTTTCTGTGCTGTTTTAAAAGAGAACGAGCCGTCATCACGACGCCTCGAACTCGTTACATAATTATCTAAAAAACAACATTGTTTTTTTAATATATTACCTTGAATACATGTGTTCTGTTTATGTTGTTTTTTGCTCCGGCCCTTTGGCTGAGCCTAAAATTGTCTGTTTTTGCACTTCTTCTTGCATATTTGTGCAAAAATTGCTAATTTTGCACACTTATTATTTTTCTGAGAAATGTCACGAACTACCTCCACTCTGTCCTCGCCCCGCGGGGAAATTACATTATTTACTCTAACCAATGCTTGTGGCGCTCAAGTAGTGCTTTCCACTCTGGGCGCTGGCGTTGTGGCTATTCGTGTGCCCGACGCCGATGGTAATTTGGCCGATGTGCTTACCGGCTACCAAAACGTTATCGACTACATCTGTGATGGCCCATGTATGGGCAAAACCCCCGGCCGCTATGCCAATCGTATTGCCCATGGTCGCTTTGCGCTCGACGGCAACAAGTACAAGTTGGCGTGCAATTGCGGCCCGCACCATCTCCATGGTGGCCCTGAAGGCTTCCAAAATAAAATCTGGGAGATAGATTTTTTGTCGGACGACGTGGTGCGCTTTGCCTTGGAGTCGCCCGACGGTGATGAGGGTTACCCGGGCCATGTGCGCGTGGAAATCCGTTATCGCTGGAGCGACGATTGCGCATTGCACATTAATTATAAGGCTCGCACGGATGCGCCTACGGTGATTAACCTCACCAACCATCCCTATTTCAACCTCGACGGACATAACGCCGGGTTTGCCCTCCATCATAAACTTCGCATCGCGGCTTCGCGGTGGCTCGAGACCGACGAGTCGTTGGCTCCCACCGGAGCAATGCCTTCGGTGGCCGGTACGCCGATGGATTTCACCACGATGCACGAAATCGCGCGCGATTTCAACGCTGAATTTCCGGCTCTGCGCCATGGCAAGGGCTACGACCATTGCTTCGTGCTCGACGAACCCTCGATTGCCCAAGCATCGGTGGAATTGGTGGCTCCTACCTCGAAGCGCCGCCTCGAAATTTTCACCGACCAGCCCGGTGTGCAACTCTACACGGGCAACTGGCTCACCGGCAGCCCCATGGGTAAAGACAATACGGCATATACCGACTACTGCGCCGTGGCTCTCGAATGTCAGGGCTTGCCCGATGCGCCCAACCATCCCAACTTCCCCTCGCAGGTGTTGCGCCCGGGCGAAACCTATCAGCGCTCGATTATCTACCGTTTTTCAACTACCGACTGATTTTAGATACTTACTTAACTTTATTATATGAAGCCTACATTACTTGTACTTGCAGCAGGCATGGGCAGCCGTTATGGCGGCCTCAAGCAACTCGATGGTCTCGGCCCCAACGGCGAAACCATTATGGACTATTCAATTTATGATGCTCTTCAGGCCGGTTTCGGCAAAGTTGTCTTCGTAATTCGTAAAGATTTCGAGCAAGATTTTCGCGAGAAAGTGCTCTCAAAATATGAAAACCACATCGCTGTGGAAGTGGTGTTCCAAGACATCAACGCACTGCCCGAAGGGTATACCGCTCCCGCCGAGCGCACCCGCCCTTGGGGTACTAACCACGCAGTGCTGATGGGCGCCGGCGTAATTAATGAACCGTTTACCGTAATCAACGCCGACGACTATTACGGCCAAGACGCTTTCCGCGTGATGGCGCAGGAACTCAGCCGCGAACGCACTCATCAAGGCGACTACTGCATGGTAGGCTTCCGCGTGGGCAACACTATGTCGGAAAGCGGTGCTGTGTCGCGCGGTGTGTGCACCGTGGAAAACGGTCTGCTGGCCGGCATCGTAGAACGTGGCGGCATCGCTTTCACCGCCGACCACCGCATCGCTTTCCCCGATGCCGACGGCAATCCTCAATACCTCGAAGCCAACACTCCCGTGTCGATGAACTTCTGGGGCTTCACTCCCGACTACTTTGATTTCTCCAAGCGCGAGTTTGTGAAGTTTTTGGACAACTTGGCCGACCCCACTCGTGGCGAATACTACATCCCCACCGCTGTGAATACCTTGATTAGCAACGGTGAAGCCACAGTGAAAGTGCTCGATACCACTTCGCAATGGTTTGGCGTCACATACGCCAACGACCGCCAAAACGTGGTGGATAAGTTTGCAGAACTCCACGCTAAAGGCGTTTATCCCGCTCGTCTTTTCTAATATACTTCGTTATGGCCACGCTTCCTCTCAAACGCGATTTAATCGACGACCCCGCCAACTACCGCTTAGCGCTGTTGATAGCCGCGGATGCGATAGACGTGTCGGTGCGTCGCGTTGCAGGCGAAGCGGAGCCTATCACTGCTCATATTGCTCTGCAACAGGGCGTTGACTTTGCCTCGGCCGTGGAAGAGGCTATCTATGCCAACCCCTTGTTGCCGGCGCAATTATTCAATAGAGTTGATATAGTAATACGTCCGGAACGCTTTCAATTGCTCGATGCGGCCACCGCTGCCGATGCGGCCGCCGTTGAAGCGTTGTGCGATTTAATCCACGATGACAACATGGCGCCGGCTCCGGTGGTGTGTCCTGTCAGCGACAATTACAGTGCGGTGACATTGTTGCCGCAGGCTTTGATGCGATTTATCAACCGCACATTCGACCGCGCTCGTATTCATTGTCATTTAGGCGTGTTGGCATCGTATTTCGCACGCCAAAGTCGCCAAGGTAATTGCGACAAGATATATGCCGTAATCCACGGCTCGAATGTGGATGTGTTGGCGTTTAATGCCACGGGCCTTACAGCGGCCAACTCTTTTGTGTGCTCCAATATCAACGATGCGGCATACTACATTCTTTCGTTGGCTAAAATGCTCGATTTCAGGGCCGACACCGACCATTTGATAGTGGCCGGTGACGCTCCCTTGCGAGCTTCTCTGTTGGGACGGCTTCGCGACTTCGTGGCCAATGCCTTGCCGGCCATTTTGCCGGCGGAAGCGGGCACGGCCAATTTGCCCGTTCACCTTCAAATTTTGCCCTTATGCGAATAATTCGAGGAAAATACGGGCGTCGACGCTTCGATGTGCCCACAAATATCACCGCGCGTCCCACTACCGACTTTGCGCGCGAAAATATCTTTAATGTGATAGAAAATATGGTGGATCTCGAAGGCCTAACGGCTCTCGACCTCTTTGCCGGCACCGGCGCCATTTCCTTCGAATTTCTTTCGCGCCTCTGTGCGCAGGTCACCTCCGTGGAGAAGGCCGCCACACAGTATAATTTTATCAAGAGTGTGAGCCAAAAACTTGGTGCTCAAAATCATAGAGTGGTGCGTGGCGATGTGTTGCGCTTCCTTGAGACGGCTTCACAGCCCTACGATATTGTGTTCGCCGACCCGCCATACGATATGCCCGGATTTGCCGAAATTCCCGGCCGAATTCTTGCGAGCAAGGTGGTGAAGGAAGGCACGTTGGTGATTGTGGAGCACTCCAAAGCGCATGATTTTTCGTCGCTGCCGCATTTTGTGCAGCATCGAGTTTATGGCAGTGTCAATTTCTCGTTATTTGTTGTAGCGGGCGTAGGCGGCTGCTAAGCGAGTGTGGTAACCGCGTTTCGCGTAACTCGGGCCGTTGTAACCTCGCGCAAATGCGCTCCAATTCTTGGATTTGAGGTGGGGTAGGAGCCCCGCACGCGTGATGAACTCGGCAAAGAGTTCGAGTTGGTCGCGCTCCGAAGTGCACATCTTGCGCCAAAAATCTTTTGGGCCGGAGGTGCCGCATTGGCGCCAATTGAAGCCACCAATTTGGAACATTCCCCAGAACGTGCCCTCGATGGCCGTGACAGAGTCGATAGCCATAGCGCCGTCGACGCGAGCCTGCACAGCTGCTTGTTGCGAACCGTACTTGCTGATATTCGGACGGTTAAACACCACAGGATGCTTGCTCTGAGCCGCCGAGAGGTTGATTTTGTGGCGCGAAGCCATTTGCCGAAATACTGACAAATCGAAGTTGATAATCGGATGGCCGGGCTTCCAGAAGCCTTTGTGCGCTTTGCCGGCCTCGATTTCCACTACGGCTTTGATGGCTGCCACTTCCACTCCGAGTTCGGCTGCAACTTCTATATAGTCGCGTTCGGTGAGCGTTTGCGAGCGCCGAGCTGTGGCTCTTTCGGCGTCGGCGATGAATTGAAAGTGTACGGTGTCGCCGCCAATCACAAATTCATCGCGATTGGGCGAGAGATAGCGCACTGAGTCGGGTGGGTTTACGTAGAAATATTGGGAAAACAAACTACCGCTCCCGATGGCCATAGCCATCAGAAGCGCGGGAACCAATCGGGTGCGGTAGATATGTTTCAAGCGTGATGATTAGAGTTTGGAAATCTTTTCAAGGAGCAGGGTGAGTTGGCCCCAGAAACGTTGAGTAGCGGGGATGTGCATACGTTCGCTCGGTGAGTGTACGCCTTGCAGAGTGGGACCGAACGACACCATGTCGAGATGCGGGTGGTTGAGTTTGAACAGACCACATTCCAGACCGGCGTGGATGGCTTTCACGGCAGGACGGATGCCGTAGAGTTCTTCGTAAGAGTCCGAAGCCAATTGGAGCAGGCGAGAGTTCATGTCGGGTTTCCAGCCGGGATATCCGTCGCCGTGGGTTACTTTTGCACCGGCCAAGGCGAAGATGGCTTCAACGCGGCGAGCGATGTCCCATTTACAGGATTCAACCGATGAGCGTTGGCTGGTGGTGACAAGGATTACGTTGTCGGGCAATAATTTGATGGAAGCCAAGTTGGTGGAGGTTTCCACGAGGCCTTCGAGGTCGCGGCTCATGCCGATAACACCGTTGGGCACTGCATAAAGTGCGGCGATAAGATTGCGGGCGGTGGTGGCATCGATGCAAGTGGCGGGAGCGTCGGCGGAGGTGAGAGTGAGGGTCATAGCGTCTTCCACACCGGCAAATTCAGCCTTGATGTCGGCTACGTATTGATTGAATTCAGCCACGATTTGGTCTTTGTCTTCAGCCTTCACACCGAAGATGGCATGAGCGGCGCGAGGGATAGCGTTGCGCAGGTTGCCACCGAGGATTTCGGCCAAAGCGAGTTCGTGCTTTTGTTGTTGAGCCCAGAGGAAGCGAGCCACCAGACGGTTGGCGTTGGCGCGACCGAGGTGGATGTCGCAGCCGGAGTGTCCGCCCAGACCGTTGGCCACGTCGAGTTTGAGGAAGTGGAGGCCGGCGGGAGTAGCAGTGGGTTGGAATTTGAATTCGCAGGTGGTGTCGACACCGCCGGCGCAGCCTACGAATACTTCTGCATCGTCTTCAGAGTCGAGGTTTACCAACATCGAGCCGGTAATCATACCTTCACCCAGGTTGTTGGCACCGGTGAGGCCGGTTTCTTCGTCGACGGTGAACAGACATTCAACCGGACCGTGAACCAAAGATTTGTCGACGCACACAGCCAAGCCGGCGGCTACGCCGATGCCGTTGTCGGCGCCGAGAGTGGTGCCTTCAGCGCGAACCCATTCGCCTTCCACCACGGTTTTGATGGGGCTGTTTTCGAAGTCGAAGGATTTGTCGTTTGACTCGCACACCATGTCCATGTGGCCTTGGAGCACCACGGTGGGAGCGTTTTCGCAGCCGGGGGTTGCGGGCACGCGCATTGCTACGTTGCCAATGGCGTCGGTCTTGGCTTCGATGCCGTGTTTGGCTGCAAAGTCAAGCAGGAATTTGCGGATTTTCTCTTCCTTTTTCGAGGGACGAGGTACTTGGTTGATTTGGTCGAAGATGTCGAACAACAACGCAGGTTGAAGATCTTTGATTGTCATGTTAGATGTTTGTTTTATGGTAGTTTTAGCGAAAAATCGTTTAAAAAAGTTATCATAACCTTGCGGAATGTTAAATAACTTTATTTCCGACCCCTAAGTTACAAAATAAATCGAGAAATAGCAAGAAAAATCGCAAACCTTTCATAAATTTGCACTAAATTTGCATTCGGAAACTCAATTTTGTTTATGAAAACAATACTTTTGGCCATAATCATCGTTGCATTGGCTTTCGTGCTCTTGGGTGTGAAAGTGCTTTTTGTGCGCGGTGGCAAATTCCCCTCGGGGCATGTCCACGACAACCCCGCTTTGCGCCAAAAGGGTATCCGTTGCGCCTCTAATCAAGAAAATAATTAAAACAACCAAACAAATAATCAAATGAAAAAACTTCAAATTGCAGCAGTTGCTCTGATGGCTATGTCAATGTCATTAGTAAGTTGCTCTGACAAAGAAAACGCTACCCCTACCGCTGAACTCTCAGCCGAAACTCCGGCTCTCAACATCCGCTACATCAACGTTGACACCGTATTGGCCAACTACACCCTCGCCAAGGAATTCCTCGCCGAACGTCAACGTGTGCTTATCGAATACCAAACATTGGAAAACTCCAAAGGTAATGAACTCCAACAGGAGCAAAACCGCATCGCACAAAAATATCAAAGCGGCGGCTATCTTAGCGAGCAATCTTTGCAATCTGACCAACAAAAACTCGAACAACGAGCAAACCAAACTCGCAACCTCCTGGCTCAACGCCAAGCAAAAATCAGCCAAGTGATGGCTACCCAAGACTCAATCCTCAATGACTCGCTGCGCAACTTCATTCGCGACCTCTCGCGTGTGAATGGTATCACCGCCGTGCTCGACGACAAAGTGACATACTACATCGACCCCGCCTTGGACATCACCCAAGCCGTAATCGAAGGCCTCAACAACCGCTACAAACCCGCCGCTCCCGCTGCGGAACCCGCCAAGAAATAATCCCATAGTATTATAACGCAGAAGCGAGCAACCGCCATGGGTGGTTGCTCGCTTCTGCATATATCTGACGCTATGTAGGTGATTAGCGGATGGTGATGGTGCCGGAGATGGCGGCATTGGGGTGGGCAAGGGCTACGGCCATCATTGCCACGGCGCTGAGGTTGCCGGAGTGGACAATGGTGGTGCATGTGGCGCCGGTCGGTGGTGTGTCGGCTTGCGTTCGGCTGATGAAGATACGAGCATTTACCGATGGATACTTGGTTGCACCGGATTGCAGGTCTTCGATATTGAAGGCGATGATGGTTTGTGGCTGCTCGTTGCGCTTCTGTAGGTCAGTGACTAACTGTTCTAACCCGCCGGGATAGAAGCGCCCACCGACGCGTTGGGCTATCGCGGAGCCATCAGCGTTGGCAGTAAAGGCCACGGTGGTTCCCGCTGCGATGAATTGCGCTATGACTTGCTCGGCGCCTTCGTTGTCGGCATTGACCACGATGACTGTCTGCGCCGGGTATTTCAGAGGATAGATGCCGGGCCGGCGTCCGGCGGAGTGCGACACCGGATTGCGACGCCGTCCGGCGCGGTAGTCCTCCATTTGTTTTTCCAAGAAGTTGTCGGCCATAAGGTTAGTCGTTTAGGAAGTCTTCAATAGCGGCGATAAAAATTTCGCCAAAGCGTTTTGCTTTATATTCGCCGATGCCGTGCACATCAAGCAGTTCATCGAGCGACCGAGGTCGGCGGATAGCCATATCTTGCAAGGATTTGTCGCTAAGCACCATATACGGCGCGATGCCGCTTTGCGATGCGAAGCGCATGCGCACCCTTTTGAGGTATTCGAACAATTCTTTGCTTGTGCCGCCGCCCAACGATGGCAGTGTGGGGGCTTTTGCCTTGCGCGCTACTCGCTCGCGAGCAACGAAGCGGGTAAGTTGCAGTGCTTCCTGACCGCGCACAATACGCATTGCCAGTGGGGTGGTTTTCAATACGTTGTTGTGCTCCATATCAGGTTCGAATACGCCGAGTTGCACCATTTGTTGGATGTAGAAATTCCAGTCGGCCGAAGGCAAATCGCGCCCAACGCCGTAGGTTTTGAGGTGGTCGTAGCCGAGACGTCGGATTTCGGCGCGAGCCGAGCCGCGCAGGATGTCGACCATTGTGAAGATACCGATATGCTGGTCGGTGCGCAGTGCGGCGCTGATGGCTTTCTGAGCGAGGATAGTACCGTCGAATCGTTCCGGCGGATTGTGGCACACGTCGCAGTTGTGACAGTCTTCGCTCATCTCTTCGCCGAAATAACTCATCAGGATGCGGCGGCGGCACACTTGCGCCTCGGCATAGCGCTGCATTTGCGTAAGTTTTTCGGTGAAAATTTGCTGGAGAGCCGACTCTGATTTCTCAATCAAGCCTCGACGCAACACAACGTCTTGGTAGGAGTAGAATAGTACGGTCTCTGCGGGCAGTCCGTCGCGGCCGGCGCGTCCGATTTCTTGGTAGTAACTTTCGATATTAGCCGGGAGATTGAAGTGCACCACCCAGCGGATGTTGCTCTTGTCGATGCCCATGCCGAAGGCAATGGTGGCGCAAACCACTTGCACTTGTCCGTTGGTGAAAAGCGACTGCGCTTTTTGGCGTTGGGAGGGTGTGAGCCCGGCATGGTATACGGTGGAGCGGATGCCGAGGCGATTGAGTTGTTCGTTGGCCGACTCGGCATTTTTGCGCGAGAGGGTGTAGACGATGCCGGAGTCGTTGGGGTAGCGGCGAGTCAACCCTTGCACGGTCTGTATCTTTTTGCGTGAAGTAGCACCGGTTATGACTTTGAGCGATAGGTTGGGACGGTTGAACGAGCCGAGCCATCGTAGCGGGTCTTTCAAGCCGAGTTGTCGGGAGATGTCATCGCGGGTGAGGCGGTCGGCGGTGGCAGTCAGTGCCATAATCGGTATATTCGGAAATTTCGACTTCAGCGCACTCAGTTGGGTGTATACTTTGCGGAAATCGTGGCCCCATTGCGATATGCAGTGGGCTTCGTCGATGGCAAACAGGCAGATATTGAGGCGCGTCAGCCATTGGTCGATGTCGGCAATCAAGCGCTCGGGCGAGAGGTAAATGATTTTGATGCGTCCGGCGTGGGCGGCGTCGATATCGGAGCGATTGTCGAAGTCGGAGCGGTTGGAATTGATTGCCACCGCGGGAATCCCATTGGCCATAAGTGCTTGCACCTGGTCTTGCATCAGCGCAATGAGCGGCGACACCACCACCACGCAACCATCATTCAGAAGGGCCGGCATCTGATAGCAGATGGATTTGCCGCCGCCGGTGGGCATAATCACCACGGCATCGCGTCCGGAGCATACAGCCTCGATTACCTCGAATTGTCCGGGGCGAAAGGAGTCGTAGCCGTAGAATTTTTTGAGCAGCGCCAAGGCGCTCGTTTTGAGTTGTGTTGAAGTCATAGTGCAAAGGTAGCAAAAAAGGCTAAGACTACCAAAAAAGAAAGCCCCGCAGAGCGAGGCTTTCGTATGCAAAATCAGTTGTAGATGCTTTATTTGGCTTCTTCGATGGTAACGGCACGGTCGAGAGAAACGTATTTTTCGCCGAGGTCACCGCAGAGGCTACCGTCGTTGGTGGTAGCGGTGAGTTGAGATTCGGGTACACCGTTTTTCACGAGGCGGTTGTAAACGCCTTGTACACGTTTTTGACGAAGTTGTTTGTTGAAGGCATCGGTGCCGGTGTAGTTGTCGGCCCAACCGGTGAGCACGTAGTTGGTGTTGGGGTTGGATTTCATTACTTCAGCGATAGCACCGAGTACGTTGTTGTCTTCGCGGGTCAGACGGGAAACGCCGATGGGATAGTAGATAGTAGCGAGGGGAGCGTTGCTTTCTACTTCTTTGGTTTCAACGGGACGGTTCAGGCAGTCGCGGAGTTGTTGTTCGAGGTCGGCAATGCGAGCGTCGGCAGCAGCGAGGCGAGCGCGGTAAGCGTCGCAGTTTTCAGCGGGAGGACAAACGGGCACGATGGGAGCTTTCCAGTCTTGTTTGCCAAGGAGGAAGGTTACGCCCAGGTATGCTTGGAGGTCGAAATAGGTGCGGTTTTCAGTGTTTGCACGGTCGAAAACACCGTCGATAGCGGAAGCGCGGAGGTCGAGTTGGAGAGCAACCTTTTTGCTAACGTTGAACGAGTTGATCAAACCTAAGCGCCAGTGGAGCACTTTGTCAGAACCGGTCCAGCCGTCGGCTTCGCCACGAGCGTCGATGTCGCGAGCGAGGGTGAAGTAGCCACCGCCGCCGGCGTAAGCGCTGAGGTTATATACGCGGTTGGGCTTGTAGCCGCAGAAGAGGTTGGTGAGGTTAACCATCAAGTCGAGCGACGGGCCGATGTGTTGGAGGCGGGTTTTGTAGTAGCCGTCGGTGCGGTGTTCGTTGGGCAGGAAGCCTGCTACACCATAATCGCCCATGCCTTTAATGCTGAGCCAATCGATACCCAGACGAGCGCCCCAAACGGGAGTGAACCATTTGCCTACATAGATGTTGGCAGCGGGAGCGAAGCGATCGAGTACGTCGCGAGATTTGTCGGCGCTGGAGAAATACATATTGGCGCCACCTTGGAGTGTGATGAACCAGTTGCTCTTGAAGTCGTTAACGAGAACACCTTGTGAGGGGTCTTCTACGTACTGTACTTCTTGAGCCTCTTGAGCCACAAGTTGGGGTGCCATAAAGAGGGCACACAGACTTGCAAGTAAAGTAATTTTCTTCATAGGATAAAGAATTTATTGGTGTTTTTAATTGATTTTCTTTTATTCTACAGATTTTCGGGTGCTAAGTTACGAATTTTTTTTCTATTAGAACTAAATAATTGTAAAAAAAGTTTGAACAATATGCGTTTTTTTTTGGATTTTTTCGCAAATGAGGGTGAAAAACACCTTTATCAACCAAAAAATATGGTTGTAAAAGGTGTTTTTATGGTGAGATTAGAGGTTTGCGAGCACTTGTTCGTAGATATTATCTAATGTATAGCCGAATTTTTCGTCGAGCACTTTAAATGGGGCAGATGCGCCGAAGCGGCTCAGCCCGTAGATTGTACCGTGGAAACCGCGAATCATTTGCAAGGTGACGGGCAAGCCGGCAGTCAAGCCGAATTGCTTTTGGTCGGCAGGAAGCACTGCGGCACGGTAGTTGTCGGCTTGTTGGTTGAACAATCCTACGGAGGGCACGGATACCACGCGAGCGGCAACGCCGTTGGCGGCGAGGCGGTCGGCAACAGCCATCAATAAGCCTACTTCGGAGCCGTTTGCGACCAATGTTATTGCGGCATTGTCGGCTTCGCGCACCACATAGCCACCGCGACGTGCTTGCTGTGCGTCTGCGTTGCGGTCGCCTTCAGAGGGCAGGTCGGCCACGTCTTGGCGGGTGAGGATGAGCGCAGTGGGAGTAGCATCGTTGTGCAGTGCCATATCCCATGCAACCAATGTTTCGGCGGAGTCGGCCGGACGGAGTACCAATATCGACGGGCGGCCGTCGGGGTTGCAAATTTGTTCGAGCAGACGGAGTTGAGCCTCGTGCTCAATGGGTTCGTGGGTGGGGCCGTCTTCGCCTACGCGGAATGAGTCGTGGGTGAACACGTATTTTACCGGTAATTGCATCAGCGCGGCCATGCGAATAGCGGGCTTCATATAGTCGGAGAATACGAAGAAGGTGCCGCAAGCGGCTTGGCAGCCGCCGTGGAGCATGATGCCGTTCATGATGGCGGCCATGGTGAGTTCGCACACGCCGGCATGGAGGAAGCCGCCGGTGAAATCGTGAGGAGCAAAGGCATGCGCTCCGCCTTTGATGAAACCGTCGGTCTTGTCGGAGTTGGCTAAGTCGGCGCTCGACACAATCATATTTTTTTGAGCCTTGGCCAGGAATGAAAGCACGGCAGATGAGGCAGCGCGAGTGGCGCTTCCGGCTTTTACGCTTACGTTTTCAGCGTTGATTTCGGCTACGCGGCCGCTATACCAAATGTCGAGTTCGGCAGCCAGGTCGGGATTGGCTTCGCGCCATGCGCGGTGAGCGGCACGACGTTCGGCCACGATTTTGCGCAATTCTTCGCGGCGAGCGGCATATAATTCGGCTACTTCGGGGAAGATTTGCATTGGGTTTTCGGGGTCGCCGCCCAAATTGCGTATGGTGGCGGCGATGTCGGCGCCGGATTTGCTCAGCGGTTGTCCGTGGGTGGAGCATTTGCCTTCGAAGTTGGCGCCGTCGGCAGTAACGCAGCCTTTGCCCATGATAGTGCGGCCGATGATGAGGGTGGGGCGCTCGGTGGCTTTCTGTGCTTGGGCTAAGGCATTGGCAATGGCTTCGGGGTCGTTGCCGTCGATGTCGATTACGTCCCAACCCCATGCGCGATATTTGGCGGCATAGTCTTCGGTGTCAACGGCATCAACGTCGGTCGATAGTTGCACGCCGTTGCAGTCGTAGAACATAATCAAGTTGCTGAGGCCTAAGTAGCCGGCGATACGGCCTGCGCCTTGGGAGATTTCTTCTTGGATGCCGCCATCGGAGATGAAGGCGTATGTTTTATGGGCGAGCGTCTCGCCAAATCGAGCAGCAATGAAGCGTTCGGCTATTGCTGAACCAACGGCCATAGCGTGGCCTTGGCCTAAGGGGCCGGAGGTGTTCTCAACGCCGTGAGCCAAGTCGTGCTCGGGGTGTCCGGGGGTGATGCTGCCCCATTGGCGGAATTGGCCTAACTCTTCGAGCGAGTAGAAACCGCAAAGCGCCAGAGTGCTATAGAGCATGGGCGACATGTGGCCGGGGTCGAGGAATAAGCGGTCGCGGCCGGGCCAATAAGGGTCGTCGGGGTCGGATACGAGCACCGATGAATAGAGCACGTTGGTGAAGTCCGCGCCGCCCATAGCGCCGCCGGGGTGGCCGGAACGCGCCTTTTCAACCATGGCTGCGGCCAGGATGCGTATGTTGTCGGCCGCGCGATTCATTACTTGTTTGTTCATAAGTGTGTAGGATATAACGTTGTTAGGTAGTTTATGCGAATGCGCCTTTCTCTTTTTGAGCCTTTTTGTCGGGCTTGGATAATAACAAGGCATAAATCAGCAGGTAGATGCCCAGGCCGGCTATCAACCAGAAGGAGGAGAGTATGTTGGTGCTGACATAGCCTTGCAAGAAGGGGAGAATACCACCGCCACATACCATCACCATAAACAGGCCGGAGGCCAACGAGGTGAAGCGGCCGAGGCCCTCAACAGCGAGGTTGAAGATGGCGCCCCACATTACTGATGTGCACAAGCCGCAGAGTACCAGCAGGATGGCATTGAGTGGCACTTGCACGGTTTGGATTGACATATCGGCCGAAGAAAAACTAATGAATGGTACGTCTGTGCCGCTCACGCAGATGGCGGCAGATACCAGCACTGTGAGAAGGGCGGCTGTGGTGGTGAGCATGGCTCGCGATGATACCATACCGCCTACGATGCCGCCAACCAAGCGGCCTACCAGCATCAGCAGCCAGTACACGCCTACGACGGCGCCGGCGATGGTGGTAGCATCGGCTTTTTGGCCGATGGCTTCAAAGTGGTCCACAAGATATTGAGTGTTCCAGTTGGCTATGCCCACTTCGATGCCCACATAGCAGAAAATTGCTAACAGGCCGAAGCGTAAGTTGCTGAAAGCCAGTACGTCTTTTACTTTCAATGACTCTTTTTCCTTGCCTAAATCGGGCGATTCTTGCAGTTCGCTGGCATAAATCACCACTGCAGCTACGGCAAAAATGGCCATAGCCATATAGAACACGCCGTTGGCCGAGGCGATCGAAGATGCTTGTCCGCCAATGAGATAGCCCACGATTACCGGCGCGAGAGTGGCACCTAACGAGTTGCACATACCGCCGAATTGTATCAGTTGGTTGCCTTGTCGTTGGTCGCGGCCAAGGGAGTTGAGCATGGGGTTCACTACGGTGTTGAGCATACACATCGAGAAGCCGGAAATGAACGCACCAATCAGGTAAATGCTGATAGTCAAAGTGTTATTCTCGGTGATGAAGCCCGAAAGGAAGGTGATGAGCACGCCTACGAACCCCACTGTTACAGCCGCAAGCGATGTAATGCGATAGCCGTGGCGTTCCAACAGTTTGCCGGCGGGGAAGCCCATCACGGCGTATGCGATGAAGTTGGCCAAATTGCCCAACTGCGACAGTGCGGTGTTGTCGCCGGCCAAGCCTTTGATTACGGTGCCAAGCGGATTTTGATAACCGGTGACGAAGGCTATCATAAAAAACAACGCAAACATAATCGCGATGGAAAGCACGCGAAAATTGCGGTCGGTGGAGTTTTTCGGGGTACTCATAATTTGCAAATTAATTCTATTTGGTAAGGTAATGCAAAGGTAGTAATTTTTCGCTTAACAGCCAAAATAATTTTAAAGCAAAGGAGCGCAAACCAATCGATTTACGCTCCATGTTTTCGTCTAATATTGTCGTTCGCCGAAAATGGCGGTGCCGATGCGCACCATCGTACTACCGGCTTCCATCGCCATACGGTAATCGTGGCTCATTCCCATCGACACGGTGTCGAAACCGCGCAAATCGGGGCACATCTCCAGAATTTGCTTGCGCAAGTGGGCTATTGCTTCGAAATCCGCTCGCACTCGCGCTTCATCGTCGGTGTTCGATGCCATGCCCATCACTCCGCAGAGATGAGTGGCTTGCAGCCCCTCGAACTTGCGTAGGCGGAAGTATTCTGTCAATTCGTCGGGCGCGAAACCGAATTTGGTCTCTTCGCGAGCCACGTGTACTTGCATCAACACTCGCTGCACCACGCCGCGTGCTTGCGCTTCGCGGTCGATGAGCGATAGAAGCCGTTCGCTGTCAATGCTCTCAATCAACCACGCTTTGCCCACTACTTGCTTCACCTTATTGGTTTGAAGGTGGCCGATGAAATGCCACCGGATATCGGAGGGTAGGGCATTAATCTTGGCTGTGAGTTCTTGTACTCGACTTTCGCCGAAAGCACGTTGCCCGGCTGAATAAGCCTCGGCAATGGCTTCCACCGGGTGAAACTTCGACACAGCCACCAACTCCACGCCCTCAGTGAGCGTGGCGCGTATGGCAGCCAAATTGTCGGCGATTTGTCCCATTAGTCCACCACTTTCATTCGGTACACGTCCATGATGGGGGTTTCGGCTATCGACACAATGTCGTAATCGGCCATTGTCCCTTTCATGTGCTCGATTAAGTTGTCGTAGGCCGACTTGAAGCCCGATGCTTGTATCAACATTTGGCTTACCGAGCGCTTTTCAGCGCCACTCTTCTCATCGACGGTGATAAAGCCCACCTTGGCCAAATACCAACGGTCGCCTTCTTCTTCGAACACGATTTCCGCGATGCGCGAGCGTTTCACCGCGGCCACATCGAATTCACCAGAGATAAACGGACGTTGCTCCTCTGTGATACGTGCTTCCGCTTCCGTGAACGACAACGCATCCACCATATAAGGCTCAGTCACCTTCTTTGCTGCACCATTTTCTTGCAACTTATCATATCGAACTTTACATTCAAACCAATTTGCCATATATTATATGTTATTATAATTAATGTGTTATGGAGTATTTCTTCTAACAGCAGCCCACCGACTGCCAATCCACCGCAAAATTACAAAAAATAATCCAACCAAGAAAAAAAATCCTTTCCGACTTATCAACACCATTCGCTCACAACGGCCAATTAGGCTATGCATGGCGCCGTGGCGGATGCTGTGTCACTACTTGCTAAAAATATGCTTTACAACATATTTTTGTTATTTTTGCCTAAAAACTTGCTAATTGGTTAAAATATTGACAGATAACTATCACAAATCACATCTTCTGCCACCTATTTTGACACAAACAATGTGTTAAAAATGAAATTTTCTTTAAAAAATATGCTTGTTTATAAGAAAAATTGATTAACTTTGCAAAAATTCTGTTTGGTGGCGCTTGCTACCTTACACCAAAAACGTGAAAATTCATTTCAAATTACCTAATTATTTATGTCTAACTAATCTCTTAGTATGAAAAAGCTGTTTCTCTTACTTGTGGCAGTGCTTTCCATCGGATTGTATGCGTCGGCTCAGACGCGTACCGTCACCGGTACTGTCATCGACGCCGAAACTGAAGAGCCCGCTCTCGGTGCTTCAGTTGTACCAGCAGGCGAGCAGTTGGGCGTTGTTGCCGACTATGACGGTAACTTCTCACTGGTCGTAGCAGCTAATGTTACCCACATTACCGTTACCTACATCGGTTTTGACCCCGTCACCGTGCCCATCGGCGATGGCAAAAACCTGGTAATTCGTCTGCAAAAGGCCAACAACGCCCTCGACGAAGTGATCGCCGTGGCTTACGGTACTGCCAAACGTGCTGAGTACACCGGCTCTGCAGGTGTTGTGAAATCAGAACAACTCGAAAATGCACTCGTGTCGAACATTACCCAAGCCCTTAGCGGTAACGTGGCCGGTGTGCAAACCTTCAGCTCTGATGGCGCTCCCGGCTCCGCTCCCTCCATCCAAATTCGCGGTACAGGCTCTATCAACGCCTCGTCCTCGCCTTTGTATGTAGTAGACGGTGTGCCCTACCAAGGCTCCATCGGCAATATCTCTCCCGCCGACATCGAATCGATGGTTGTGCTCAAGGACGCTGCCTCCACCGCTCTGTACGGTGCTCGCGGTGCTAACGGTGTTGTGCTCATCACCACCCGCTCCGGTAAGCAAGGTAAAGCCCGCATCGACGTGAACGCTCGCTGGGGTGTCAATACCCGCGCCGTGCCCATGTACGATGTAATCGACGACCCCCGCATGTTCATGGAACAAACTTACGTGGCTATGGCCAACTCCCGCACCCGTATCTACGGCGAAGACGACGCTTTGGCTAACGCTTACGTAAACCAAAACATCTGGAACCGTTACGGTTACCAAACTTGGACTATCCCCGCCGGCCAACAAGCCTTCAACCTCGCCGGTAAGTTCAACCCTAACGCTACCATGGGTTACACCGATGGCCGCTACTACTGGCAACCCGATGATTGGGAAGACGAAGCCCTCATCAACGGCCTCCGTCAAGAATACTCTCTGTCGATCACCGGCGGTACCGATCGCATGCAATACTATGTATCGGGCACCTACCTCACCGACGAAGGTATCATTAAAGGTTCTCACTTCAATCGTCTGACCGCTCGTACCCGCGTTGACTACCAAGCTCTCGATTGGTTGAAAATCGGTACCGACATCTCCTACATCTACTCCAACACCGCTTATCCCGGTGAAAACACCAACGATTCAGGCACTTCCTCGGGCAACGCTTTCTACTTCATCAACAAGCTCGCCCCCGTTTATCCTATGTACGTGCGCAACCCCGACGGTTCGATCATGTACAACGAACTCTACGGCAACCCCATCTACGACTATGGTGACGGTATCGACTACGGTAACGGCATGATAGGTACTACTCGTATGCCCCAAGGCAACCCGATTGGCCAGCTGATGTACGATGTGAACGACTACCTCGACGACATCATCGATGCCAAGTGGTACGCTATCCTCACCCCCGTCAAAGGCCTCACCCTTACTCAAAAAGTAAACTACTTCGTTGACAACGCTCGCACTCACTCCCTCGCCAACGGCCTCTACGGTCAATTCCGCGCCAACGGCGGTCAAGTATTGCAAGTGGCTAACCGCAGCATGGTTACCTCGCTCCAAAGCTTGGCTAACTACACCATCACCTTCAACGAAATCCACACCATCGCTGCTTTGCTTGGTTATGAATCCGAAGACATCCGTACCGAATACGTTGAAGGTATCGGTGACAACCTCTACCAACCCACCGTTCCCTTCGTGAACAACACTATCGACAACAAGAAAGGCTACGGCGCTTACGGCGAACTCTCGCACCGCGGCGTATTCTTCCAAGGCAAATACACCTTGATGGATCGCTACTACTTGATGGGTTCTATCCGTCGCGACGGTTCTTCTCGCTTCGCTCCCGGTCACCGTTGGGGTACCTTCTGGTCACTCTCCGCAGGTTGGGACCTCGCTAAAGAAGACTTCATGATGACTGCCCGTGAAAACTGGCTCGACGTGTTCAAATTCCGTGCATCGTTCGGTCAAACCGGTAACGACCGCATCGGTAACTCTACCTTCAACCAACCCTGGGCCGACTTCTATCAAGTAACCGGTGCCGACGGCGTATTCTCCGATGGTACTCTGGTTCAAAAAGGTAACCCCGAACTAACTTGGGAAAAATCCAACTCGTTCAACATTGGCTTCGACTTCAGCATCCTCAAAGGCAAACTGACCGGTACCGCTGAATTCTTCAATCGCCAAACCGACGACATGCTCTTCTCTCTGCCCGTGGCTCCCTCGCTCGGTTACAGCTCCATCCCCTCCAACGTTGGTTCGCTCCGTAACAACGGCTTCGAAGTGGAACTCACCTACACTCCCATCCGTAACCGCAACGTCAACTGGGAAATCTTCGCCAACCTCACCTACGGTAAGAACAAAGTGCTCAAACTCGCTCCCGAAATCCTCAACGAAAAGGGCGAATGGGTAGCCGGCACCTACCGTCGCATGCGCGAAGGCCACTCCATGTACGAACTCTACATGCCCGTTTACGCAGGCGTTGACACCGACCCCGAAAGCCCCACTGCCGGTTACGCTATGTACCTCGCTCTGGACGAAGACGGCATGGAATACAAAACTGCCGACTGGTCAGTGGCTCGTACCACCAACTCCAAATACACTGAAGACCTCTCGCCCGACGTATACGGCGGCTTCGGCACCCGTGTAAGCTTCTTCGGCGTGGACTTCTCCATCCAATGCGCTTACCAACTCGGCGGCCAACTCCTCGACTATGGTTACATGGACTTGATGGGCGACGGTTCCTCCGTGGGTGCTTGGCACAAAGACGTAATTGGTGCTTGGAACCCCGCTGCTAACATCAACAGCGACATCCCCATGCTTATCACCGAAGGCAAATACCAATACGCAAACGCCACCTCTACTCGCTTCCTCACCTCCAGCGACTACCTGAGCATCAACAACATCACCCTCGGTTACACCCTGCCTAACCGCTGGCTCAACAAGCTCGGTATCCAAAGCTGCCGCGTATATGGCGCTGCTGAAAACGTAGCCCTCTTCTCCGCTCGCAAAGGTCTTGACCCCCGTCAAGGCTTCCTGAGCTCCGATAACTCTACCTACTCGCCCATTCGTGCCATCTCGGGCGGTATCCAAATCTCCTTCTAATTAATCACTTCATCTGATTATTAAAGAAATGAAAAATTTAGTAAAATACATCGCGGTTGGTCTGGCTGCCGTCTCGGTTGCCTCTTGCGCCGACCTCGACACCGAATACCTTGGCAACTACGTTAGCGCCGACCAAAAAGCCGACGCCCACGCTGCCAAGCCCGAACTCGGCACTTCAGGCGTGACCGCTGTCACCGCCCAATTCTACCTCTATGGTCAAGTTTCGGAAAACCACTTCGACTTCGGCTACCCCGGCATCATGATCGGCCTGGACTCACAAACAGCCGACTTCAACGGCGGTAACTCCGGTTACAACTGGTTCCGCAACTGGCAAATGTTCTCCAACCCCACTCCCACCGGTATTCCTACCGCCATGGCGTGGTACCACATGTACAAGCAAATCAAGCTCGAGAACGACCTGCTCGCTTCCATCGACCCCGAAACCACCGATGCAACCAACCTCTTCTACATGGCTCAAGGCCTGGCCGTGCGCTCCTTCAACTACTGGGTGCTCGCTAACCTCTACGCCTTTAACTATCAAGTGGATGCTACCGCTCCTTGCGTGCCCATCATCACTGAAAAGAACCAAGAAGAGGCTTCTATTAACGGTTGCCCCCGCGCTTCCGTAAAAGAAGTTTACGACCAAATCTTCGCCGACATCGACCTCGCTATCACCAGCTTGGAAAAGAGCGGCCTGCAACCCTCGGCTATCATTGCTTCCAAGAGCAAACGCCTCGTTTCCCTCGCTGTGGCTTACGGTCTGCGCGCTCGCTACAACATGTCGATCGGCAACTACGCTGCTGCCGCTTCCGATGCCCAAAACGCTATCAACAACTTCAACGGCTCGCCTTACACCATCCAACAGCTGATGCGTCCCGGTTTCACCAACATCGACGACCAATCTTGGATGTGGGGTATCGCTACTGCTGAAACCGACCGCGTTGTTACCACCGGTATCGTAAACTTCCCCTCGCACATTTGCTCCTTGGCTTACGGTTACACCGAAGTAGGTGGCTGGCGCTACTGCTCCCAAGACCTCTACAACCAGATCCCCAACACCGACGTGCGCAAAGGTTGGTTCCTCAACGAATCTTTCACCTCCGACCACCTCAACGCTGCTGAACAAGAATACATCAACAACTACGTTGGCGCTTGGACTTTGGAAGAAACTCAGAAGCCTTTCATCTACCCCTACACCAACGTGAAGTACGGCTCTTATCAAGATGTTATCGAGCAATCCACCAACGCTTCCGATATCCCCATGATGCGTGTTGAAGAAATGTACCTCATTCTGGCCGAAGCTCAAGCCATGTCGGGCAATCCCGGTGCCGGTAAAACCACTCTCGAAACCCTTATCCGCACCTATCGTAACCCCGCTTACACCTGCTCCGCTTCCGACGCTGCCGGTATCCAAGAAGAAGTATTCCAACAAAAACGCGTGGAACTCTGGGGTGAAGGCCTCATGTGGTTCGACTACATGCGTCTGAACAAAGGCGTTAACCGCCTCAACGCAATGGCCCCCAGCGCCTTCCGCTTTGACATGCCCGCCGGCTCGCCCCAATTCATCTATTGCATTCCTAACGGTGAAATCACCGCTAACAAGCAAATCAGCGACGCCGACAACAACCCGTCCTCTTCTCGTCCTATCCCGGTGCCCAATAACTAAGCTTTCGACATTCAATATTTCAATATCGAATAACTATGAAATTATTTAAATCATCAATATTAGCCGCCATTGCTCTCGTAGGCTTCTCGTTCACTGCCTGCGACGACGACAATGATTACGTGCCCGGCGCGCAGTCGCAAGGTGTCTACTTTGCTAACATCCCCGGCAACGCTATCGCTCTGGAAAAGGACGGCACTCAATTTGAGGTGACGGTAAGCCGCCAAGGCTCATCTGCCTCCAACACCTACAATATAATCGCTGAGTACAACGATGAAATCTTCACCGTGCCCTCCACAGTGACCTTCACCGACGGCTCCAATACCGCCTCTATCTTCATCGGCTACAACGCTGCTCTGCTCGGCACGGACAACGCTGAAGAAATCACCCTCTCGTTCGACGAAGGTGCTGACATCTGCGCTTACGGCCTCTCTTCCGTGACTTTCACTGTATCAATTCCTATCGACTGGACTCCTTGGGCAAAGCTCCAAGAAGGTACCGGTGACTACACCTACACCGTTTGGTTCAAAGGCGATGATCCCGGTCTGCCCGTCGACATCCGCACAGACCGCGACAACCCCGACAAAGCTCAAGTGCGCATCTCCAAATGGGGCAACGATATGGAACTGTTCATTGACCTTAACCTCGCTACCGGCGAATGCCGTGTGCCCCAACAAGACATCAATGATACCTACGGCGACTATGGCGCTGTTTCCATCATTGACTACAACACATATTTGGAAAACATTGGTAAAGCTGATCAGCCAGCTTCGTTCTTCGACAGCGAAACCGGTCTCTTCCAACTCTATGTTCTCTATCAAGTGTCAGCCGGCGTATTGGCAGACAACTACGAGACTTTCCAAGTACATGGCTACAAAGACTACTCTGTAGCTCTCAAATACGAAGGTATCCTTACCACTGCTTCTAATGACGTATTCGCTACCTTCGTTGCCAACATCGGCGCTGACGTATCCGAAACTCGCATCGCTGTAGCCGACGCTAACGTCACCTCCGCCAACGACTTGGTACAAGGTGTGGTTGACGGCTCCGCTGAATACGACGTAGTAGAAGGCACCGGCGCTCTCAACATCCGCGTGCCCCTCTACGAACCCGCTACCTACAACGCTGCTATCGTTACCTTCGCCAACGGCGAACCCAAGAACTACGTAACCACCCGCTTCGTTTACGCCGGCAGCGGTGGCGGTGATGCAGCTGAATGGACTGAACGTGGCCAAGGTATCATCGTCGACGGTTGGATTACCGCTATGTTCAACTTCGAAGACAAAGATGGCAACCCCATTCCTTACGACAAAATCGCTTGGCCTTTCATCGTTGAAGAATCCAACGTTAATCCCGGGCTCTATCGCCTGAAAGAACTCTGGACCAACGAGGATTGCCACTTCACCTACTTGAACCTTAACCAAAACAGCACTCCCACCGACATTCTGCTCGATGCCACCAACCCCAACTGCGTGAAACTCGAACCCCAATACTCCGGCTTCACCTTCAAGCAGCAAACCAAATTGCTCGACTTCTACGTAGCTAACTACGCCGGCCTGCTCAAATACTTCGACGAAATGACCGACGAACAGCTCATCGAAGCAGGCGTAGCTGAAGGCTTTGAAGGCCCGGTATTCTACACCTTCCCCTGGATATCCTACGGTCCCATCGACGACGTTAACTCTTGGGGCTACATCCCCGTTGACAAAACCAGCGACGACTATGCCTTCCAATCCGGTATCTACTTCCAATTCCTCGATACCGATGCAACCTATCGTCCTGCTAAGTTCCGTACCGCCAACCACAAGGCTCAAAGCATCGACCTTCGAAATTGGCGCAAGGACTTCCGCACCAACCTCATCCGCAAGATTGCTAACCGCCCGATGCAAACCATTTCGGCAACTCCTCGCATCCGCTTCTAATTCTCCAATTAGATAACTCAAAAAAAGCGCGACCACATCGGCCGCGCTTTTTTTATACACTTTTTTCGCCCTATAATCTTCTCTTTCAAAAGATTTTCGTAACTTTGCACTTTAAAAGTGCATACATTATGACTGAAATCAACAAAGAACAAGAATCCAACGAGCCTCGTGGCCTCAACTTTGTAGAACAAGAAGTATATGCCGACTTGCAAGCCGGCAAAAATGGCGGACGCCTGAACACACGTTTCCCGCCCGAACCCAACGGCTATCTCCACATCGGCCATGCCAAAGCCATCTGCATGGACTTCGGCGTCGCTGAAAAGTTCGGCGGCACGTGCAACCTACGCTTTGATGACACCAATCCCGTGAAGGAAGACGTGGAATACGTCGACTCCATTCGCGAAGATATCCACTGGCTGGGCTTCGACTGGGGCAACCGCGAATACTATGCCTCCGACTATTTTCCCCAGTTGTTCGACCTCGCTTGCCGCCTGATTAAGGAGGGCAAGGCTTACGTCGACGACCAAACTTCCGAACAAATCGCCGCCCAGAAGGGTTCGCCCACAGAACCCGGCATCGAAAGCCCCTTCCGCAACCGCACTCCCGAGGAGAACCTCGACCTATTCCTGCGCATGAACGCCGGCGAATTTGAGGAAGGCGCTCGCGTGCTCCGTGCCAAAATCGATATGGCTTCGTCGAATATGCACTTCCGCGACCCGATTATGTACCGCATAATCAAGCACCCGCACCACCGCACCGGCACCACCTGGAAAGTGTACCCCATGTACGACTTCGCACATGGTCAGAGCGACTACTTCGAGGGTGTGACCCACTCAATCTGCACCTTGGAGTTCGTGCCTCACCGTCCTTTGTACGAATACTTCGTGCACGAGTTGGCCGACGAAACCTACTGCCCGCGTCAGATTGAGTTCAACCGCCTCAACCTCACCTACACCGTGATGAGCAAGCGCAAACTGCTCACCCTGGTGAAGGAAGGCCTCGTGGCCGGTTGGGATGACCCCCGCATGCCCACCATCAGCGGCCTGCGCCGTCGCGGCTTCACCCCGCAATCTATCCGCAACTTCATCGACACCATCGGCTACACCAAGTACGAAGCTCTCAACGATATTTCCCTGCTCGAACACGCTGTGCGCGACGACCTCAACCGCATCGCTACTCGCGTGATGGGCGTAATCAACCCCGTGAAACTCGTGCTCACCAACTATCCTGCCGACAAGGTTGAAACCGTCACCATGGAGAATAACCCCGAGCAAGAGGGTAGCGGCGTGCACGAAATGCCCTTCTCGCGCGAAATATACATCGAGCGCGACGACTTTATGGAAAATCCGCCCAAAAAATTCTTCCGCCTCGCCCCGGGTGCCGAAGTGCGCCTCAAAGGTGCTTATATCATCAAGTGCGAGGACGTGGTGAAAGATGCCGAAGGCAACATCGTAGAAATTCGTTGCACCTACGACCCCGACACCCTCTCCGGCATGCCCGGTGCCAACCGCAAGGTGAAAGGCACCCTCCACTGGGTATCGGCTGCTCACGCTGTCGATGCTGAAGCGCGTATCTACGACCGTCTCTTCGCTGTGGAGAATCCTTCGGCCGAAGTCGACCGCGACTTCCGCGAACTCCTCAATCCCGAATCCCTCGTCGTTAAGACTGTGAAAGTGGAACCCTTCGTGGCTCAAAACGCCGCCCAAGGCGCCAAATTTCAGTTCCAACGTATCGGCTACTTCACCCCCGACTACGACTCCACCGCCGACCATTTGGTATTCAACCGCACCATCGGCCTGCGCGACACTTGGGAAAAACTCCAAAAGAAGTAAATGAACTATAACGAAGACAAAGAACGCGCCGAACTGCTTCAACGCTTCGCCGCTGACCTCGCCAACTCCTTCTCCGAGCGTTACTACTCGGAGGAGGAACTTATGGAAATTTTCGACACCGCCGGCGACTACAACGACGACTATATGCAACTCGAAGCGCTCATGCTCGGTGCTCGCCTTTATCCTGATAGCACAGTGCTCACCGAGCGCCGCGCTATCTTCTTGCTCGGCTTCGAAGGCGATGCTTTCGAGCACTTTATGAACTTGCACCAAGCCGACTCAACTCCCATCATGGAGTTGCTCAAAGTGCGCGCTCGCGTTTCTTCCGGTAGTTCAATCGATCGCGAAAAATTTGTCGCTGACTTCCTCGACCAGCATACACTTGACTCCGACGAGCTTGTAATCCAATTCGTTCGCACCATCGAAGACCTTGGCTTGATGCAATGGCTCAAGGACAACTACGAAAAAATCGAAGCACGCGTGGAGTATAAGCCGGTATTGTACTACGAGGTTGCAGCCATCTGCTCCGATGCCGACTATGAGCTCGCAATCCGTGCACTTGAAGCCCTCACCAATGCCGAACCATATTCTTCGGAATATTGGACCATGCTCGCCGGTGCATATATTGCCGCCAACCGTCGCGATGATGCCGCTACTGCCATCGAATATGCCCTCGCTATCAACCCCAAAGAGTTGGCTGCTCTCGAAAAGAAAATCATTTTAGAAGAACATAAGGGCTCAAAGTACGTCGACAAAATCGTGGACCAAGTGCTTGATATCGACCCCACCAATCCCGACTTCAACATCCGCGCAATCGCTTACGCTGTGGCAAATTCCAGCAAAAAACGTCTTCGCAGCGTGCTCAAACGTGTGATGCCCTACTGCGCTTCCAGCCCTGAGGCTGTGTCCGCTTGCATCGGTTGCGACTATCCCGACCTCGACACGGTGTTTTCCAACCTTTACGATGCCCTGGGACCCGACGATAGTGCGCTTTGGGGCTCGTTGGTGATGATGGCCATCAATAAAAACGATCCCAACGCCATTAGAGCAATCTTAGAGTGCTTCCGCAAACATGGCACCCTGCTCAACAACCCCTTTGTTGCACTCCGGTTTGCCTACGACACCGACAATCTGGTTGCCGCATTGCAATTGTTCAACAATGAAGACCACGCTCGAATTCTTTTCAGTCCGCAATACTTCATCCGCACCAACCTCATGCTCTTGATGCTCTATCTGCGCAACGACCCCTCGCAAGCACTTGAGTGCATTAATATGATTTCCGATCACCTCGAGCAAGGTGCAGCCGCCTCGCCTTTGGAAATCTACGCCGTAAAAAATATCCTCCAAGACATCAAAAAACGTCTCGGCTACAAACGCGCCACAGATTGGTACAAATACGACATAAATCACCTCTTGGCCTAACTGCTTCGAAAAGTGAGTCTTAACACCATAATACCGACGAATTTTTACCTATAATTGCAACACTATTATGAAACTATCCTATTTCTTTATGGCAGCGGCTATGGTAGCCCTGTCGGCTTGCTCCAATAAGGATGCTAAAGTCTCCGACGCTCAAGAAGCACAGCAAGAACAAACTGAACAAACTGAACAAACCGCCGAAGTCACCGGACGTGTTTCCGTCCTCACCAACGATGCGCTCTACTCACCCCAAACCAAGGTGGAAAAAGTCACTGTACTCGACTTCAACGCCACTTGGTGTGGCCCATGTCAAAAACTTGGCCCCATCTTCGACGCTATTTCCGCAAAATATCCCGAAGTGGAATTTGTGTCGGTCGACATCGACAATAATCCTAAAACCGCAGAACTCTTCGGCGTGTCGAGCATCCCTCAAGTGACATTGATTGCCCCCGATGGTCGTACACAAACCTACGTAGGTCTCGTTGAAGAAATCTATCCTTTGGAAGCCTTTCAAAAGACTTTGGACGATTTCATCGCCGGTAAATGAAAGTAGGCCAAATACTTAAAACAGCACGTGAGCGCCTCAAAATTGAGGCGCTCAATGCTATGCAGCAAGCGGTATGGCAGAGCCGCGCCGACCGCCTCATTGTGCTTTCACCCACCGGCTCGGGCAAGACTGTGGCCTTTGCCGGCGCTATGTTGCAGCGCCTTAGCGATGGCCCTCATCCGCTTCCTGCAGCCCTTATATTAGCCCCTTCGCGCGAGTTGGTAATCCAAATCGGAGAGGTGATGCGTTCGCTTTCTGTTGGTATGAAGGTAGCCACCTTCTATGGCCGCCACTCTATGGCCGACGAGGTAAATACTCTCACCGGCAGCCCCGATATCATCGTTGCCACTCCCGGCCGTTTGCTCGACCATCTCACCCGTAAGTCGGTGGACCTTAGTGCCTTAGAAGTGGTCATTATCGATGAATACGACAAAGCACTCGAACTCGGCTTCTACGATGAAATGAACCGCATTTGCCGCCGCGTGCCGCGCTCGTTGCGCCGGGTGGTACTCACCTCTGCCACCCCCATCGACCAAATGCCCGATTTCCTGGATATGAGCCAGGCCCACACTATCGACTTCTCCAACTCGGCCAAGCCGACTGCTCGCCTTGATGTGGCGCGCGTGCTCAGTTTCCAGCGCGATAAATTACCTATCCTCCGTGCACTCCTTGCATCATTGGGGCAAGGCCGTTCAATGGTATTTGTCAATCATCGCGAAAGTGCCGAACGAGTATATCAATTCCTTGTGAATGAGGGATTTGCAACTTGCCTATATCATGGTGGACTCGAGCAAATCTATCGCGACCGCGCTGTCATTACTCTCAACAACGGCTCCACACCGGTGATGGTGGCTACCGACCTCGCGGCTCGTGGTTTGGATATCGATGCTGTGGAAAACGTAATCCATTATCACTTGCCTCCCACACCGCAAGCCCTCACTCATCGCAATGGTCGCACGGCTCGTGTCGACCGCTCCGGTCGAGTGTACTTCATAATATCCGATGGCGAAAACGTGCCTGAATACGTTGATTGGAACCACGACTACCACCCCGATGCTGATGCTACGCTACCGCCTCAGCCTCAGTTGGTTACCTTCTATTGCAATGCCGGACGCAAAGAGAAAGTTTCGCGCGGCGACATCGTTGGCCTCCTTTGTAAAACCATCGGCATGCAAGCTTCCCAAATAGGCCATATCGACGTGCGCGACCACTCGGCATACGTGGCTGTAGATGCACAAGCCGCCTCGTTGATACCTTCTTCCACCCTCAAAATCAAATCTGCGCGTCTGCGCTTAACACCCATAAAATGAAACGATTAAGCATACTCCTTTCGCTTTTGCTCTTGCTCCCTACAGCAATTTTTGCTCAGCAAGCCTACGAGCCAACCCCCGAAAACCTCCAATCACGTCATGAGTTTGCCGATATGCGCTTCGGCATATTCATCCATTGGGGATTGTACTCTATGTTTGCTCAGGGCGAATGGTATATGCAAAATGCCGGCATACCTTATGCCGAATATAGCAAGGCCGCATCCGCCTTCTATCCCGCCAATTTCGACGCTGCACAATGGGTGTCGGCCATCAAAGCATCCGGCGCCGGATATGTCACTTTCACCTCGCGCCATCACGAAGGGTTCTCAATGTGGCACACCGCTCAATCTTCATATAACATCGTTGACGCTACGCCGTTCAAACGCGACATCTTGCGCGAACTCGCCGATGAATGTCACCGCCAAGGCCTTCGCCTCCACTTATATTACAGCCATCTCGACTGGGCACGCGAAGACTATCCGATGGGCCGTACAGGTCGCCGTTGTGGCAAGGACCCGGCTCGCGCCGATTGGCCGGCCTACTATCAATTTATGAACGCGCAACTCACCGAACTGCTCACCAACTACGGCGAAATCGGTGCCATTTGGTTCGATGGATGGTGGGACCACGACTCCGATACCTCCCCCTTCGATTGGCAACTCCCCGAACAATATGCGCTTATTCATCGACTTCAGCCGGCGTGCCTCATCGGCAACAATCATCACTTCGCTCCCAATCCCGGCGAAGACATCCAAATATTCGAGCGTGACCTCCCGGGCGAAAACTCTGCCGGCTTCGTTGACCAAGCCGCTCAAGTAAGCCGCCTCCCGCTTGAAACTTGCCAAACAATGAATGGAATGTGGGGCTACAAAGTCATCGACCAAAACTACAAATCTACCAAAGAAATCATTCATTATTTGGTTAACACTGCCGGCAAGGGCGCTAATCTCCTGCTTAATATCGGCCCGCAACCCAACGGTGAACTCCCCGCCACCGCGCTCGACCGCTTACGTGAAATCGGCGAATGGTTCAACGTCTATGGTTCCACCATTCGTGCCACTCAAGCCGGCGACATCCCCGTGCAGCCATGGGGCGCCACTACTCGCCGCGATAATCATCTGTTTGTACATATCCTCAACTATGACTCGCGCGAAATCTTCTTACCACTCGACTGCAAAGTCCTCAGCGCCACTATTTTCGCCGACTCTACTCCCGTGAAAGTCACCTCCACCGATACCGGCGTTCTAATCACCCTCCCGACCGTACCAACCGCCATCGACACCGTCATAGACCTCCTCACCGACTAACCCTAACTAATCGTTATACATAATTCGTTTTACGTTGAATTTCCAATATCTACATAGCATAGTCGCTGGTAAATGTGGCGTGTTGCGGTGGCTGATTATTTTTGAATTGAAGTAAAACAACAAAATTTGTCGGTTGCAACCGACACTTTTTGTAAAATCTGTCGGTTGTGACCGACACTTTTCGCGGTTTTTGTCGGTTGCAACCGACAGATTGCGGACTTTTACCCGGCTTATCTCTTTTTTTTGATAGCGCATTTACTGCGCGATTATTGGCACTTTTTGCATTTTTTTGTGCAATTGTTTGCAAATTGCAAATCTTTCTATTAATTTTGCATCGCTTTTCCAATTATTTGGTACAGTTTATATTATGATACCCCTAAATAGTGATATATCAACGCGCGGACGCCGCATGGCCGGTGCTCGTGCCCTTTGGCGTGCCAACGGCATGACCGACGACCAGTTTGGGCGCCCCGTGGTGGGCGTAGTCAATTCATTCACCCAATTTGTGCCCGGCCATGTGCATCTTCATAGTATTGGCCAACGCGTAGTTAACGCTATTCGCCGTCTCGGATGTTTTGCTGCTGAGTTCAACACCATCGCCGTTGACGACGGCATCGCCATGGGACACCAAGGGATGCTCTACTCGCTCCCATCGCGCGAGATTATTGCCGACTCGGTGGAATATATGGCTCGCGCGCACTGCATCGATGCCTTGGTATGCATATCCAATTGCGACAAGGTCACACCCGGTATGCTTATGGCCGCTATGCGCCTCAATATTCCCACAGTCTTCGTGTCAGGCGGCCCGATGGAAGCCGGTGCAGTAGATGGCCGTGCCGTCGACTTGGTCGACATTATGGTGGAGAGCGCCGACAAATCCGTACCCGATGATGTAGTCGACCGCCTTGAGCATCGCGGATGCCCCACTTGCGGTTGTTGCTCCGGTATGTTCACCGCCAACTCCATGAACTCGCTCACTGAGGCTTTGGGCCTATCGCTGCTTGGCAATGGCACCATCGTGGCCACTTCCGCGCGTCGTGCCGACCTCTTCGACCGCGCTGCCGAGTTGATTGTGCGCAATGCCGAAGCCTACTACTTCCGAGGAGACACATCCGTGCTACCGCGTTCCATCGCCTCGCGTGCCGCTTTTCTCAACGCTATGTCGCTCGATATCGCTATGGGCGGTAGCACCAATACCGTGCTTCACCTCCTTGCCGTGGCGCAAGAGGCCGGTGTCGAATTTTCCATCGACGACATCGACACGCTGTCGCGTCGCACACCCGTGCTTTGCAAGGTGGCGCCCAATTCGCGCTTCCATATCGAGGACGTGAACCGAGCCGGCGGCATCCTTGCCATTATGGCCGAGTTGGCACGCGCAGGCAAGGTCGATACATCGGTGGTGCGCGTCGATGGCTTAACACTCGAGCAGGCTATTGCTTTTGCATCATCGCCCGAGGCTCAACCGCTTTGGCTCGCTGCGCCCGGCGGAGTGCGCACCACTGAGCCATTCTCATCTACTGCAGCGTATGCTTCCTTAGACACCGACCGCGAGACCGGTTGTATACGCAATGCGCACCACGCTTACAGCGCCGACGGAGGATTGGCTGTGTTGCGCGGCAATATCGCACCCGATGGATGTGTGGTAAAAACTGCCGGTGTCGACTCTTCAATTCTGCATTTTGAAGGCACGGCTCGTGTATACACCTCGCAAGAGGCTGCCGTCGACGGCATTTTGTCGGGCGAAGTTGTGGCCGGCGAAGTGGTTGTCATCACTTACGAAGGCCCCAAGGGCGGGCCCGGTATGCAGGAGATGCTTTATCCTACTTCGTATATCAAATCCCGCCACCTCGGCACCAAATGTGCGCTCATCACTGACGGCCGTTTCAGTGGCGGCACCTCCGGTTTGTCCATTGGCCACATTTCTCCGGAAGCCGCTGCCGGTGGCCCTATCGCGCTTGTAAGAACCGGCGACCGCATCATCATTGACATCCCTTCGCGTTCAATCAATGTAGACCTCGCCGACGAGCAATTAAACCAACGTCGCGATGCGGAATTGGCTCGTGGCGGGCAAGCCTTCACCCCGGTTGGTCGAGAACGCCCCGTTTCTACCGCCCTTCGAGCATACGCCGCTTCGGCCGCCTCAGCCGATAAAGGCGGTGTGCGTCAACTCTAAATTATTGATACAATGCAACTTACTCAAGATACATTAGTAAATAAATCTACCGCCACTATCACCGGCGCCGAGGCCCTCCTCCGACAACTTACCTTCTGCGGCATTGACACGGTGTTCGGCTATCCCGGTGGTGCTATACTTCCGGTGTACGATGCTCTGTACAACTACTCTCCCTTGCGCCACATCTTGGTGCGTCACGAGCAAGGCGCTATGCACGCTGCGCAAGGCTTTGCTCGCGCCTCCGGACGCGTGGGGGTGGTCATCGTTACCTCCGGTCCCGGTGCAGCCAACTGCATCACCGGTTTGTGCGACGCTATGATGGACTCCACTCCGCTGGTGCTCATCACCGGGCAAGTAGGCGCGCGGTTCTTAGGTAGCGACGCATTCCAAGAGACAGATGTCATCGCACTTGCGCAGCCTGTCACTAAGTGGGCGCGCCAGGTGCGTTGTGCCGAAGAAGTGCCTGAAGCCATTGCCACAGCCATCCACATCGCCTCCACAGGCCGCCCCGGTCCGGTGGTAATCGACATCGCCAAAGACGCTCAAGTGGGTAGCCTTTCCTTCCGCCCCGCTTCGCCAACCATCCACCGCGGCTACTCGCCCAAGGTTGAAATCAATCTCGACGACATCGACACTGCAGCCGCTATGATAAATTCCGCGCAACGACCGCTCATCATCAGCGGCGGCGGTGTGGCCATCTCAGGTGCCGAGCGAGAATTGCAACGTCTTGCCGAAAAAGCCGACATCCCGGTGGGTTGCACTCTTCAGGGTCTATCGACCATTCCTTCCGACCATCCGCTATTCGTGGGTATGGCCGGTATGCATGGCGCTATTGCAGTGAACGTAGCCACCAATCAAGCCGACTTGATTATCGGCATAGGTATGCGCTTCGACGACCGCGTCACAGGGCGAGTGTCGACCTACGCCCCTCATGCGCAGATAATTCACATCGATATCGACTCGGCTGAGTTCAATAAGACTGTACAAGCCACTTTGCCCGTACATGGCGATGCCAAGCAAGTGTTGGCGCGCCTGTGGCCGATGGTGCGCTCGACCAAACGTCCTCAATGGCGCTCGCTCTTTACCCACTGCGCCGCGGTGGAAGATACCGAGGTGATGGAACGCGAACTGCGACGTCGCGATGATGAACCGATGACCATGGGCGAAGTGGCCGATGCCGTGAGCCGCGCCGCCGGCTACCGCGCCATCGCTGTGGCCGACGTGGGCCAAAATCAAATGATGACAGCCCGTTATTTCCGCCACACTCTCCCGCGTTCGTTTATATCCTCCGGCGGTCTCGGCACCATGGGCTTCGGCCTGCCCGCCGCTATCGGTGCGGCTATCGCTTGTCCCGACCGAACTGTATGCTATTTCGGCGGCGATGGCGGCATCCAAATGACCATCCAAGAGTTCGGCACCATTATGCAATATCGTGTGCCGGTGAAAATGATACTTCTCAACAACAACTTCCTCGGCAACGTGCGCCAATGGCAACAACTCTTCTTCGGCGGGCGCTTCTCGCAAACGCCAATGCTCAACCCTGATTTCGCCGCCATAGCCGGCGCATACGGCATACCGTGCATCGAGGTGGCTCACCGCTGCGAACTACTCCCGGCCATTGAAACAATGCTTGCTACCGAAGGCCCGGTGCTGCTCAACGTCGATATCGACCCAACCGATATGGTGTTCCCGATGACTCCCGCCGGTGCCGACGTGGACCATATCATGCTCAATCCCGACAAACTCTTCCAATTATGACCTCCAACTCTCCAATTCTTTTTACTATCATTATATACTCCGAAAACTCGGTGGGATTGCTCAACCGAGTGTCGAACATCTTCACTCGTCGTTGCATCAATATCGAATCTGTCAACGCCGGCGGCTCCGGCGTGGAGGGCGTGCACAAGTTGGCTATCACCACGTGGGTCGACCGCCCCACAATCGAGCGTGTAGCCTCTCAAATCGAAAAAATCGTCGAAGTAATCAAAGTATTTATCTACTCCGACGCTGAAATAATTGCTAATTCAAAAGAAAATTGATATAACTATGGCAAAAATGAATTTTGGCGGTGTGATGGAAACCGTTGTCACCCGCGACGAATTTACACTCGAACATGCTCGCGAAGTACTTCGCGACGAAACCATCGCCGTTATCGGCTACGGCGTCCAAGGCCCCGGACAAAGCCTCAACCTGCGCGATAACGGCTTTCGCGTCATCGTGGGCCAACGCCCCGGCCGCTCGTTCGAAAAAGCCAAGGCCGATGGTTGGGTCGAAGGCGAGACCCTCTTCACCATCGAAGAAGCCTGTGCCAAAGCATCAATCATTATGTGCTTGCTCAGCGACGCCGCTGTCCTCAGTCAATGGCCCGTTATCAAGCCTCATCTCACCGCCGGTAAGGCGCTATACTTCTCTCACGGCTTTGCTATCACCTGGCCCGACCGCACCGGTGTAGTGCCACCTGCCGACGTCGACGTAATCATGGTTGCACCTAAAGGCTCCGGCGCCACTGTCCGTTCTCACTTCCTCGAGCACCGAGGCATCAACGCCTCGTTTGCCGTGCAGCAAGACGCCACCGGACGTGCCCTCGACCGCACCCTCGCCTTGGGTATCGGCATCGGCTCCGGATATCTATTTGAAACCACTTTCAAACGCGAAGCCGTCAGCGACCTCACCGGCGAACGTGGCGCTCTTATGGGTGCTATCCAAGGCTTGTTCTTGGCTCAATACGAAACCCTGCGCGAACATGGCCACACGCCCTCGGAAGCTTTCAACGAAACTGTCGAAGAACTGTCTCAATCGCTCATGCCGCTGATTGCCGCTCGCGGCATGGACTGGATGTATGCCAACTGCTCCACCACCGCCCAACGCGGCGCGTTGGACTGGATGACACCGTTCCACGACGCAATCAAACCCGTTATGGAACGCCTGTACCAAAGTGTAGCGTCCGGCCACGAAGCCCAAATCTCAATCGACTCCAACTCCAAGCCCGACTATCGCGAACATCTCAACGAAGAACTACGCCAAATGCGCGAAAGCGAATTGTGGCAAACCGCCAAAACCGTGCGCCAACTCCGCCCCGAAGGCTCCGCCGAGTAAGCATGTGGCCGGCCGAGCAAGTGCTCGAAGTAAATGCAAAAAGGCTTCGCTGAAGCTCAGAGCCCTGACAAAAAAGCAAAAATGGAATAATAAAATAAGCAGGTTTTAACCTGCTTATTTTGTGATAAAACGTAAAAATAAGCACGCTTAACAGTGTTTATTTTTACGTTCTTGTAAAAATAAGCGGATTTTGATGGTTTTTATTGCTTATTTTGACAGGCCGAGACGCCGTCGCGCCAACAAAATGAGAACGTGAGTCAAAAGTCAGTCGTGTGAAGCACAGCGAGCAAAGGACTCACAGGAGAACAGGCAATCAGCTACTTGTAGTGCCGCGGCTTGCTGCGGCATACCCGGATGGCGTCCTCGCATAGATCCATCCGTAGGGACGGTGTCAAGCCGCGCCAGGGAGGCGTGCCGCGGATGACACCGTTGGCGATGAAAAACGCGTGGAACGCGTTCTCGCATCGATAGCCCCGCAGTGCCGCGAAATGAAGTGCCGCGGCTCTGTGGGGTAAGCGGTGCCCCCACATCGTATCAACCATGGAATGGTTGCTTAACCGTGCACATACATAATCAACCATCCATGGTTGCGATGGCGAGGTGTGCGCGCCACCCCACAGAGCCCTTCGCTACGGCGCTTGACGCCTTCGCTCCGGGCACTGCGGGGCTATCGATGTGAGCACGCGTTCCACTACCACAAATTGTGAGTACTCATCATTGTAGCAGTCTTTGAGTAGCTGTATTTCTTGTTCTCTTCCGATTATCATATTTATGAATATTTACCATTGCAAAGATACGAAATATTTTTCAAAACTCAGCGGAATCTGCTTAAAAAAGATAGATTCCGCTGAGTTCTATTTTTTTTAAATTTGTACAAAGGGTTAATAATTAGCGAGATACAAAGATTTTTCAAAAAATGAGGTCATCGATTTTAGCCTCTCCATCCGCTTACCTCGCACACCTTGATAAATCCCCGATCCATTGCATCTTTTGTTCAGATTTAGGACTTTTGACGCAGTCTCTTATTTGAAAATGAGGAGGCGAAGCCGCCATAAGCGACTTCGCCTCTACATCGTGATTGGATGGGGAAGGGTTTAGAATGCGCGGAAGTTTAGACGGAAGGTGAGGGTGGGGTACACCTTCAGCGCGTCAGCGATTTTGTTGAAGGTGTTGTCATCTTCTACCAGGGATTGGTCGATTTGGCCGTAGTCGGTGTAGAGTTCGGGACGGCCTTCGAATTGTACACCTAATTCGGTTGAGAAACTCAGCAATTTGCCGGGAATCATACGCCCCCAACCGATGCCGATATACGGGCGGAAGTTTTTCACCTTGAAGCCGCCGGAGATATCGCCGTTGGCGTTAGCGGGAATCTTGTAATCACCGATGATGGCTTGGGCGTCGGGGTTGGCGAGGTCGTCGCTGTGGCCGGTGATTTTGAGCAACTTGTTGCCGCCGAAGTATGCGCCGGCAGCCACGTAGAACGGTACTTTGGGCACCGGATATACGTTGAAAATCACTTGGCCTTGCACACGGTTGAGGTCGCCTTGGAGTTCAACTGTGCCACGTTGTTGTTGGTTCATCACAGTGTAGGTGTAGTCGGCATCGGCATTGAAGGTGATGCCGGGCATAATCGACACACCGGCACGCATTTGCACAAACGAGGTGATTGGAGTGGCCAACTCTACGCTGATACCGGTAGATCCGACGCCTACACCGGCGCCAAGATGGTTGAATACTTGCGCTGTAGCACCAAAAGCGCAGGTGCAGAGCGTCAGGGCTACGAGAAATTTCTTCATAAGATAGGGATATATGATTGATTGTTAAGGAATAAATACTTTTTTGCCGTTGATGATGTAGATGCCGGGGGCAGAGGGGTTGGCGACGGGTCGGCCGTAGATGTCGTAGACGGCATCGGTGGCGGGAGTATCGACGGAGATGTTTTCAACGGAGGAGATTACACCGTTGTGGTAGGGGGTGAACACGGTGGGGATGGTGTTGGCCAAGCGGAGGTAGGCTTGGTTGGTGGGCACCACACCGGAAGTGTCTTGGAGGTCCCAGTTGTCGGTGTAGGGATTGTAGAGGAAGAAGTTGTAACCGGTGTTTGCGGCTTGGGCGCGGAAGGCGTCATCGAGGGCGAGGGGTTCGTCGATGTTGCCGATGAGGGCGGAGCCGTCGGGGGTGAGGTCTTGGCCGATGGTAACGTCGGAGGCTGTGAAGGTGACGGCTGTGCGAGCTTTGTTGCAGATGATGTAGCCCACGCCGGGTTCCATAGTGTTCACCGAGGTGAAGTTGATGATGGGCGTGGAGACGGAGGGCTCGTTGCCGATGTTGAGGTGCTCAACGTTCACGCCTTCGGGCACATCGCAAGCGAACGGCACGGCGATTGTGCGCCACAGAGCGTCGACTTCCACATCCATCGACACGTTTTGGGCAACGAAGGGCACGGGCGAGTTGAACGCTACGCCGTCTTGGAGCACGAGGTTCTCGCAGTGGGCATTCACACCTGAGAGCGCGGGGGCTTTGGCGCGTTGGTGGAAGCGCAGAGCCACTTCTTTCTTGCCGGGGTCTTTGGGGTCTTCACCGCCGCCGGTGCCGGCTTCGGTGGTGGGAATGTTGGTCACTACCACGTAGTTCTCTTGGCCGCTTTGTGAGTGGTCGGTGGAGAAGTAGAGCGCGTTGGTGCCGGATTGGTAGTCGTCGGAGTAGCTGTCGGAGCGGGTGAATTCGCCGTTGACGAACACGCCATCGTAGGCTTTGGTGGTGAGCGATTCGGAGTTACCGGTGACGGTGAGCGAGGTCACACAGGGGTATTCCAAGGTGACGGAGGGGTCGTAGCCGCCCACGTACACGGAGATGTCGCCTAACGACTGGATAACCAAGCGTTTGAGTTTGCCGAGGTAACTCTTGCCGCCCATTTCGCCCAAGAGGGAGAAGGTGGTGGGGAGGGTGAGCGATTCGAGTTTATAGCAGTTGGAGAAAGCGTATTCTTCCAATACCAAGAGGTCGCGACCGAGGTCAACGTCGCGCAGGTTCTCGCAGCCCTCGAAGGCGCCTTCGCTCACGGCGATGCACTTGGGCGAGAGCACCACGGCGGTGATGTTCCCATTGCCGGCGCAAGCCCGATTGTCAACGCGGGTAACGGTCTCGGGCATAGTCAGGGTGGAGGTGGACCTGCCGGCGGGAACGGCGATTAGGGTGGTTTGGTCTTTGTTGTAGAGGGAACCGTCCACTGCTGAGAAGTAGGGACTGTTTTCGCTTACCGAGAAGTAAGTGAGGCCGGTGAAGTTGTTGTATTTGAAGAACTCGCCAAACTTAATTTCGTTGCCGTTGGCATCAACGTTTGAGATGTTATGGCCGAATGTGAGCGAGGTGAAGCGCGAGCAATCGCCGGCGAAGTAAGCATCGGTGAAGTATTTGATGGAGGAGGGGAAGGTGAGGGAGGTGGTTGCTTCGGGGAGGTCGACCAAGAAGAGGTCGCCGGTGTTGCGGTTGTAGAGCATGCCGTCGGCTTTGGTGAGATATGAGTTGCCTGAGGCGATGGTGATGTTGGCGAGGGAGCGGCCGCAGCCTTGGTTGCCGATGTAAGCCACACTCTTGCCCACTTTCACCTCACCGGTAAGATTCCACCCGAAGGCACCGGCGCCCACGTAGGTAACGTTGTCGGGGATGGTTACCGTGGAGATTTTGGAGTTGGAGAAGGCCCTCTCGCCGATGTATTTGAGCGAGGAAGGAAGGGTGACTGCCACGAGCTTTTCGTCGTATTTGTATGTCCCGCTGTAGGGGATGGCGCGAGCGGCGATGGCCACGGTGCCTTCGGCCACTTTAAGGGTGTAGTCGTAGTCCATATCGCCTTTGAAGCTGATGAGGCGGTTGTCAAGGTATACCGGACCAACGGGTTGGTTGTCCATCCACTTGGTTCCGGCAAATGCCTCCTCGCCGATGATGGTTGAGGAACTGCCGATGGATACGGAGCTGAGGTTGGAGCAGTAGTAGAAGGCGGATGCACCCACTTCTTTGGTGTTTTGGCGGATGGTAACGGAATTGAGGCCGCTATAAGAGAATGCGGATGACTCGATGCTTTCGAGGGTGGAGGGGAAGGCGATGGAAGCGAGACCGGAGCAACGGGAGAAAGCACTTGGGCCAATGACTTTCACACCTTCTTCAATGGTGACAGTGGTGAGTGCGGCGCAGTTTTGGAACGCTTGCTCGTCGACGCGCTCGATTGTGCCGGGGATGGTGATGGTGGTGAGCGAGGATTCGATGAAAGCAGCGGGACCGAAGGCGGTCATTGTGGAACTGCAGGTGACGGTTTTCAGTTTGGCGCAGTTGCTGAATGCCATTACGCCGAGGGAGGTGACGCCTTCGGGGATGGTGTAGCTTTCGGCATCGCGCTTAGCGGGATATTGGTAGAGGATGGTGCCGTCTTTGCTGAAGAGCACGCCGTCGATCGACTTGAAGTAAGGATTGCCGGCGGCCACGAGGATTTGCTTCAAGCCGGTGCCGAGGTTCATATCGTAGTAGCCGTAAGCGGTGCTACCCATGGAGGGGATCGTTTCCAAGGTGGAGGGCAGGGTTACTTTGGTGATGTTTTCGCCGAGGGCTGATTTGCCGATTTTGACGAAGCCTTCGGGGACGACGAACTCGGTGACGCCGGTGCCGGTGAAGAAGTAGCCGGGCAGGGCAATCATTTTGCTACCTTCGGCGAAAGTAACTTCGGTGAGGCTGGAGCAACCGAAGATGATGCCTTGGCTGGGGGCGTCTGAGCCGTCGAAGCTGACCACCAAAGGCGGCACGCATAGCGAGGTGAGCGCTTGGTTATTGGCGAAAGCGCGCGGGCCGATTGTGGTGATGGTGTTAGGCAGGTCGAATTGCGCCACGGCTGTACCGGCGAAGGCTTCGCGGCCGATGGTGGTGAGGTTGGCGGGCAAGGTCACGGATGTGAGTTCACTGCAGCCGGAGAGGAAGCTGTCGGGGATGGAGGAGAAACGGTCGGGGATGACCATGGACTGAACTTTAGAATTCATCAACAGCGCGTTGGGCAGGGTGGTGATGCCGTCGGGGATGGTGAAGGCGGTGAGGCCGGTGCCGGAGAAGGCATTGTTGCCGAGGGAGGTGGCATTGGCGCAGTTGATGGATTGCAAGGAGGAACAACCGTCGAAACAGCGGTTGCCAAAGGTGGTGACGTTGGCGGTGTTGATGGTGGTCAATGAGCTGTCGTAAAGGAAAGCGTTGGGGCCGATTTCGGTGAGGTTCGGACCTAAGGTGACCGTTTTGAGCGCATCACAACGGCCGAAGCACTGCTCGGGTAGGGCGGTGATGCCGTTGGGGAGGGTGATGGATTCCAAGGCGTCGCACGAGTCGAAGCAATAAGCGGGCAGTTCGGTCAGGCCGGAAGGCAGTTGTATGGTCTTTATGCCGCTACCTTGGCAGGTGTTGGCTTCGATGGTGGTGACGCTTTCGGGCAAAGTAAGCGAGGTGAGTGCGGTGCAGTTGCCGAAGGCGCATTCGCATATACTCTGAAGACCTTCGTTGAGGGTTACTGATTTGAGTGCTGTACAACTATAGAACAAATACTCGGGAAGATATTTGACTGTACTTGGTATTACGATGGTCTCAAGCTTTTCGCTGTTGTTGAAAGTCCCATCACCCAACTTCACGACAGTTTCGGGAATGACGATTTTGGTAATGTATTTGGTCGCCATAAAATCGGCCATTTCGGTTACGGTGAAGGTTGCACCATTGTATTCAACGCTTGAAGGCACTTCCAATAGTCCGGTATTATCTTTACCATGGTAGTCATAGCGACGATTCACCTCAAGTTGTATAGAGACTCTGCCGGTATGATTTATGTCATCGTAGTAGAGTATTTTGCAGTTGAACATTGATTTACCATCTTGGCTTACGCTAAAT
>SFNM01000059.1 GCA_004552725.1 Bacteroidales bacterium
ACATAACTGTAAGGAAAACAGGGTTAAAGAAAGGCGAAAGCGCTATTTTCAATATCATTAAAGAAGGAGAGGTGCAGCCCTACCTAACATTAGTACTTACAGGGGTTGATGACGCCGGTAGTGCAGTAGCACGATCTATCGCTTTGTATACCGGCACATGGACTGTGGAGGAAACGACATGGAGTTGGGCCTACAATTGTGACTCGACCTCTTTGACCCATACAATCACAAGCCAATCAGACCCGCTAACACTCTTTGAATTTACGAACACCCCAACCACCCCCACTCCGCCTCACAACGAAGGTATCAAGGTAAATATACTCCAAAACGAGTAAATGCCATTTAGAGAAAAAAGCCAATCACACCGCAGTCAGTGGCACCACGTGGGCAAAGTGGTGATGGATTTATTTGCGGAGGAGGGTGTTGGCGCGGCGGAGGAGTTGGGCGGACTGTGCGGGATCGGAGGCTTCGGTGGCGTAGGAGAGGTATAGGAGGGCGTCGATGTTGTCGGGGTCAACGCGGAGGATGTGGCGCCACACTTCGGTTGCTTCGGTGAGATTACCGCAAATCAAGTGGCCTTGTGCGAGCAAAGCGAGATATTCCACGGAGTCGGGAATTGGGCGGAGCATCACTTGAGCGTAGTGCACCATCATCGGGCCATCGTGGCGGAATGTGTAATGGCGGAGCAACTCGTTGTCAATGGCTCGTTGCATCCATGTGAAGCGGTCGCGCATTCTAAGCAAGTAAGGGCCGAAGGCATCGCTGTCAGCGGCCTGAAAGAAGTCGGAGCGCACCGTTTCGAGCAGAGCCGACAAGCCAATGCCGTGCGACATCGCGTCTTCGAGTAAGTTGATAGATGTGATTGTGTCACCGGCCAGGTCGTAGGCCACAATTGCGCGCGAGTAGAGTTGCAGCGAGTCGGGTCTTTGGTCGATGAGGAGGCTGTAAAGGGTAGCGGCCGGCGCCCATTCGCCAAAAGCATATTCGCGATCGGCACGAACGGCTCGCCGTTCGAACTGATCTTGGGCCGTGGCCAGCAAAGCCGTGGCGATGACTGTGATTAGAAGAATTACTCGGCGCATATCAGTAGCGGAACGAACTGCCGCCCAAAAATTCGCGCATGAGCGAGGTGGAAGGCACAGCCTCAAGGGCTATCGGTTTGAAATAATGAATGAAGCGGAGCAGGCGTTGAGCCTCGCAATATTCCACGGAGTCGCGCGGCACTTGCTTCAAAAGCGGCTCGGCGAATTGACCCAAAACGGCGATTTCATAGAGCAGCGACGAATTGAACATTGCGTCGGCATTTTCCTGATAGGGGAAAATCCATTTCTCTTCACCGCGACGCACATCGGGCCAACGGCGGATGGTGTTGAGAGCATCGGTGCCACGATAAGAGTTGTCGCGAATGATGCGACGAAGGAGGCGATTGTCGGTGGTGGGTATCCAGTTGTGACCGTCGATATTGACAGTGGTTAGAGCCGACACATACAGGCGGAATTTTAATTTATCAGGGATTTGGGCGGTCAATTCGGGATTAAGGCCGTGGATACCTTCGATGAGCAGGATTGAGCCCGGAGTGAGCACAATCGAGTTGCCACGATACTCGCGTTGTCCTGTTTGGAAGTTGTAAGTAGGCAATTTCACTTCTTTACCGGCGAGGATATCGGACAAATCTTTGTTGAATTGGTCGAGGTCAAGGGCATAGAGGGATTCGTAGTCGTAGTCGCCTTTTTCGTCGCGGGGAGTGTGCACGCGGTCCACAAAGTAATCGTCGAGCGAAATCATCTGCGGGCGCAATAAGTTGGTCATCAATTGGATAGCCAACCGTTTGGTTGAAGTGGTTTTGCCCGATGATGATGGGCCGGAAATGAGCACCACGCGTGCGCCGCCTTCATTGTAGCGACGGGTGATTTCATCAGCGATACGTGTGATAGCCTTTTCGTGCAGCGCCTCCGACACGTTCACCAAGTCGGCCGCGTGGTCGTGTTCAATGGCGTGATTGAGCATGCTTACCGAATCCACGCCGATAATCTTGTTGAACGCGATATAGTCGGTAAACGCCTTGTACATTTTCTCTTGCTCCACGAATTTGGCCGGGTGCTGCGGGTCTTTTGGGTCGAAAGCCATCATCAGCAATCCATCTTTGAATGGCAACAAATCCCAGACATCAATCATAGCGGTAGAAGGAGCCAACACGCTGTAGAAATTGTCGCTTATACCGTCGAGGGTGTAGAATTTGGTGTACATATCATGCGATGATTCGAGCAAATCGACTTTATCTGTAAGACCCTGACGCTTAAATACTTCAATAGCCTCCGAGGTAGGTGTTTCGCGCAGCACGAAGGGCAAATCGCGACGCACCAGCGAGCGCATTTCCTCCTTGATTGCTTCGATTAATTCGGGGGTACATTCCACATTGCTGCCCAAGCGGCAAAAGTAGCCGCCCGAAAGCGAATGTTCGATAGTGAGTTGCGCTTGCGGACAAACGCGCGAGATAGCGCAATACAGCATCATCGAGAGAGAGCGCACGTATGCACGCTGGCCGGCTGCGCAAGTCTTGGGAAGAAATTCAATGGTGCGCGGGCGGTAGATGCGAAACGACATGTGCTCGTGGCGATTGTTGACCTGCGCCGAAATGGGAGAGAAACCCAAATCGAGTCGACGGCTGAGAGAAAGCAAGGATTCGCCCGGCTCAACGGCAATGTTTTGGCCGGTATTTATGCAGTATATTGTAATTGCGGAGTCCATTTTATATTAATGTGAAAAAGCGATAGGCAAAGTTAGCAAAAATCTGCTATAATACAACATTATTACCGCTAAAAAAGTTTGAATACCGGCTTTTGAGGGCATTGACTTCCGCTAAATTTTTGAAATTGGAGAAAAATTCGTACCTTTGCACTATAATAAACGAGATATGTCAGGTTTGAAGCATTTATATATATGGGTTTGTATGGCATTGGCCGTGATGTCGTGCTCCGAGGTGGAGCAGCCTGCGGAGTCAATGTCGGAAAGCGCTGTCAACCTTGCCGAATTGCTTGAAGAGCCGGCAGCCAATCCATGGGATAGCCGCATCGACACTGTAATTGACGAAGGATGTCAACGGCTTGTGATACGCCATGTGTTTCCGCTACGCAAAACGTTCAACGACTCCAATAATGTGCAGTTAGAAGCCGCCAAGTCGCTGGGGTTCAACCCTATACACTGCGATGAAGATATTCTACACTTGTCGCGACCAATTAGGCGAATCGTGTCGTGCGAGCAATATTTCGTCGACGACCTCACCCACTCATTCCCATATTTGGTGCCGGAGGCGGCTCAACTGCTTCACGATATCGGCCAGGCTTTTAACGATAGTTTGGCAGCGCGAGGCGGCGGCAATTACCGCATCAAAGTCACAAGCCTGCTACGCACCCCGGCCACAGTGCGCAAACTCAAAAAAGTGAATAAGAATGCCACCGAAGAGTCCACTCACTCCTTTGGCACTACGTTCGATATTAGTTACGGCAAATTTGTAATCGACTCACTCACACCACCTTATCGCACATACGAAGACCTCAAAAACTTGCTTGGCGAAATACTTTATGATATGCGCGAGCAAGGACGATGCTTCGTTAAGTTTGAGTTCCGTCAAAGTTGCTTCCATATCACCACATTATGGCAAAGAATAAACATATACCGGTGTGGCAACGACTTCTGCTCATTACGGCATGGTTCGTGATGTCATTGGTGCTTGCGGTGCTGGCGCTGGTGATATGTATCACCCGCACCTTGCAACCGGAGCAACTCACTCGCATAGCCAACAAAATGGCCAATGAGTACCTCGATGCACGCGTGGAAATCGGCAATGTGGCTCTTAGCGCCGGGGGAAATCACTTCCTTTGCATCGACGTCGATGACCTCACCATCATATCCGAGCCGATGCTTCGAATGGATGCCGAACGCCGCGACTCGCTTCCGGACTGTTTGGACACATTGCTGACTATCAAGCACTTCGACGGTGGAATAAGCCTTGCCGACATCATTGTTGGAGATATTACCCTGAGCGACATCGCCATCGACGGACTTAGCGCCAACATTTACCAAGCCTCGGACATTGCCAACTATAATATCTATCAATCACAACCTTCGGTACAAGAAGAGGAGTCGGGACCGCTTCCCAAAATCACCCTCAACCACTTCGATTTGCGCACTCCTGCCCATTTGCGCTATGTAGATGATGTCGGCAACGATGTGGCTCTCACTCTCAATCGCACCGCGCTATCGGGTGTTGAGGCGCCAACCTATTCGCTCCAATTCGATGGTTCCACATCTTTAGACATCGCTCAATTGCTTCGCTTGCAGCAATCTGCCATCGCTTTAGATGCATCTGTGGTGTGGGATTTGAACGACCCGATGAAAGCACAACTGAAGCGCTCCACTTTTGGCATCGATTCGATATTTATCACTGCCGAGGCCTCCGTTGACTTCACTAAAGATTTGATTATCAACGACTATACCATCGACCTCAAGCCGGTGAGCATCAATTACCTGCTTCAATTCATTCCCGACGATATGCGTCGCGAATTTGGTGTTGATGACAAAAATTTCGCCACCTCAATCACAGCCGCGCTGCAAATCCAATCGTTGGCACCATACAATTTGTCGCGCAAATTGTTGCCACAAGCACGGATTGCGCTCGATTTGGGCTGCGGACGCTTGCGCTATGGGCCTGTTCGACTCAACAAAGTTGGCGGGCAAGTGTTGGCAACAGTGCGAGGCGATTCGCTCGACTTATCCGAAGTGGAAATCAAAAATTTCATCGTCAAAGGCATTGCTACCGACCTGAAAATCAACGTAAAAGCCAACCACTTAATTTCCGACCCACAGTTCAGCGGCGACATCAACGGCCATACGGCCTTGAACCGCCTGCCTCGCGCGCTCACCGACTTGAGCGGCGGACAAATTGGCGGAATGCTCAGCGCAGCCATCGAATTTAGCGGCCGACAGTCGATGTTTGTGCCAAATCGCTTTCACTTGCTCAAAGTTGATGGCGACATCGACCTGACGAATTTCACCTACGAAGCGCTCGATTCATCTCAAACACTCTATACAGACATTGCTTGCTTGAAATTCGGCACGCACAACCGAATTAACAACACTAATGTGTTGAAAATGAGTCTTTCAGCCGACTCAATCTACTATGTAGCCGACTCCATTCAAGCCACCGTGTCCGACTTGGCCTTGGGCCTTGGGACGGCCAACATGGGTATCCCCAAAGATTCCACCGAGTTTGTGCCGATGGGCGGCAAAATCTCCATGGCTCGACTGAATGTGACTATGCCGAGCGACTCTATTCGCTTGCGTAGCAGAGAATTAGCCGGCTTAGTAACCATCCGTCGCGCCGATGGCAATCGCACTCTGCCACAAATCGATTTCAACGTGGAAGCGGAGCGCTTCAACGCATCAACCCCCACTACTCGTCTGCGATTGCGCAATGCCAATCTCACGCTCTGCGCCAAGAAAAATCCACCTCGTCAGCCATCAAAAGCCCTTCAGGCCATGGCCGATAGCATCGCTACGGCCAATCCCGCCCTTGCCCCTGACTCCGCAATGGCTCTCGCGCGCCAACTGCGCCGCCAACAACGGGCACAGCGCCACGTGGCGCAAACCGACGAAGTAATCGATTGGGGCACTAATGATGATACTCGCCGTTTGCTGCGAAATTGGACCATCTCCGGCGCCATCACTGCTCAACGGGCTTCATTGTCGACTCCCTCGTTCCCCATCAAGAGCCGTATTCGTGATTTTAATATGACTTTCAACAACGACTCGGTGGTACTCCACGAGGTGAAATACACAGCTGGTTCGAGCGACTTTACTATCAACGGCGAAATCAGCAACATACGCCGGAGCCTCACCTCGCGCACCGGTCGCCAAGTGCTCTCCGTGCGCTTCGATGTGGAAAGCGACACCATCGACGTAAATGAAATCGCTGACGCTATATTTCGTGGTTGCGCAGCCGTGGCTGTGGCTGACTCCGACGATGATGATGCCGACTTTGAATTTGACGAGGCCGACACCGACTCCATCGGTCCTCTGCTGATACCTACCAACATCGACCTCAACCTCAATATGCGAGCCAACAATATCCGCTATGCCGATATGACATTCCACGACTTCTCCGGCGAAGTGTTGGCGGCTCGCGGCGCTTTGCATCTCAACGACCTGGCCGCCCGTTCAGCCGATGGCAACATCAGCCTGTCGGCTCTGTATTCTGCTCCTCGCGTGCAAGATATGACCTTCGGGTTGGGCTTGATGGTGGATAATTTCTACATCGACCGCTTCATGCGGCTGATACCTGCCCTCGACTCCGTGATGCCCATGATGAGTGGCATCAGTGGCATCATTCATTCTGAAATCGCTGCCACTTGCAAAGTAGACTCGGCAATGAACCTCGAACTTCCATCGCTCGCGGCCGCTATAAGCATCGGAGGCGACTCCTTGTGCCTTATCGATAGCGAAACTTACCGAACAATTGGCAAGTGGTTGATGTTTAAGAATAAAACGCGCAATGTAATCGACCACATGGATGTGCTGCTCACGGTGGCCAACAACCAAATGCAACTTTATCCGTTTATCTTCGACATCGACCGCTACCGTCTTGGTGTTCAGGGGTATAACGACTTGGCGTTCAATTTTGATTACCACATTGCCGTGCTCAAATCGCCCTTGCCATTCAAGTTTGGCATCAACCTGCGAGGGAACCCCGATGATTACAAAATCCGCGTGGGAAAAGCGCGTTTGAAAGAAGGCCAAGCCACAAACGTGGCTCTTGCCGACACCACGCGTGTGAACCTACTGCGCGAATTCCAAAATGTGTTCCGCCGCGGTGTGGAGCAGTCCGGTCTTTCGAGTCTCGATGTTAATACCCGCCCTCAAAACAGCGAGCCACTGCCGGCCAACGACACTATTTCGCATGCCGACTCGCTCTACTTCATAGAGCAAGGCCTTATCGAAGCCCCGCAACCGACGGACAACTCTAAACAATAAGTTATGACTTGCAAATCAACATCATATAGCAAAATCACCGCCGCCCTCATAGATATGGACGGCACGCTCTACAACTCTATGCCCAATCATGCTCGGGCGTGGAAAACTCTGATGGATGAAGTGGGTATTCCTACTCGCGAGGAGGAGTTCTTCCTCTGCGAAGGTGCCACCGGCGCCGCCACTATCGACCGCATGATTTTGCGCACTTGGGGGCGCCATGCCACCGATGATGAAAAGCGAGAACTCTACGCACGCAAAGCCGAACTATTCGTGCAGCAACCGCCGGTGAAAATCATGCCCGGCGCACAAGAATTAGTGCAAGCACTGCACTCTCGCGGCATCACCACCGTTTTGGTAAGCGGCTCCGGTCAAAATTCACTGCTTAATCGACTTGATGTAGACTTTCCCGGCGCTTTTCCCATTGAGCGGCGCGTGACTTCAGCATCAGTGGCACATGGAAAGCCTGCGCCCGACCCATTCTTGCGCGGTTTGGAACTGGCCGGCGTGGCCGCCAACCAAGCCATCGCTATCGACAACGCTCCGCTGGGCACCACCTCCGCTGTGGCTGCCGGAGTACTCACTGTGGGTGTCGTGACCGGACCTATCCCGGCACAAGCAATCATCGACACCGGCGTGCACATTCTCTACAACTCGATGAACGAATGTGCAGCCTTGCTCCCCCGACTAATCGACAAACTTAATAGCATATATCTACCTATATCGTCTTAATCTAAATTTTTAACGCTATGAAACAGAAATTTATCTTCACCGTCTCTCCGGCCGCCGAAGCCGAAAAAATCTTGGCCGAATTATCCCCGACCTCTATCGCTGTAGTGGCCGACGTCAATACCGCTCAATATGTGGTGCCACGTCTTACAGCCGACTCACCCGCGATGGCCTCGGCTACTCTAATCACCGTTAAAGCCGGCGACTTCAACAAAAATCTCGATGCCGCTCAAAGCATCTGGCGTGCTTTGGCTCAAATGCAAGCCGACCGCCGCACGGTAGTGGTAGCCGTTGGTGGCGGTATGGTCACCGATCTTGCCGGATTTGCCGCAGCCACTTATATGCGCGGTATTCGTGTGATTAACATTCCTACAACCCTCCTTGCAGCAGTCGACGCCTCTGCCGGAGGTAAAACCGGTATTAACTTCCTGGGGCTCAAGAATATGGTGGGTACATTCACCGAGCCGGAAGCATCTATCATATCCACAACGTTCTTCTCTACACTTCCCAAAGAAGAAATCCTCTCCGGCTACGGCGAAATGCTCAAACATGCCCTCCTCTCCGACGCAAAATGGCTCGCCCGCTTGCTCAACTTCCACCCCACCGAACAAGCGATGTCGATGCTCCCACTTATTGAGGAGAGTGTGAAAGTGAAATGCAAATTCGTAGAAGGCGACTTGCGCGAAAGTTGCAAACGTAGAGCGCTCAACCTCGGCCACACCGCCGCCCATGCCTTCGAAGAACTGGCAATGAAGCGCACTGCCGCTATTCCGCACGGTTTTGCGGTGGCCCACGGTTGTATTGTGGCATTAGTACTTTCGCACATGCTCCTGGGATTTCCTTCCGACACTCTCCACGCGTTCGCGAAATACGTGGCCAGCCACTATCAACTCGACCTGGCCATCACCTGCGATGACTATCCCGAACTGCTGGCTCTGATGCACCACGATAAGAAGAATACTTCGCGCAAGACGCTGAATTTCACCCTCTTGGAGAAAGTTGGCAAGCCAAAAATCGACACACAAGTGAGCGAAGACGATGTGCGCAACGCCCTCGATATATACCGCGACCTTATCGGCCTATAATCCTCGAAAAAATGGCTAAAATCGCTAAAACAAACGTGGCTCGGCTGCTCGACCAGGCTAAAATTCCTTACGAACTCGTGCCATACGAAGTGGACGAAAACGACCTCGCCGCAGCTCATGTGGCTGACTCTCTGGGCGAGGATATCAATCAAGTTTTCAAAACATTAGTACTCTGCTCCGGCTCGCAACACATCGTGTGCGTGGTGCCGGGCAACTGCGAAGTCGACCTCAAAAAAGCAGCACGCGCCGCCAATGTCAAGAAGGTGGAAATGCTTCCCATGAAGGAACTTCTGCCCCTCACCGGATACATCCGCGGGGGATGTTCGCCCATCGGCATGAAGAAACCATTTCCCACATTCTTCCACTCCACAGCGCTTAATTTCGAGGTAATATTTGTGAGCGCCGGTGTGCGCGGGCTCCAACTCCGCATCGCTCCTCAGCAACTCATCAACTATGTCAACGCCTCTGTGGCTGATATTTGTAAAGATTAGTTATGAACACTTTCGGACAGTTACTGCGACTCACAACCGCCGGCGAAAGCCATGGCCCCGCTATCACCGCTATCCTCGACGGCTTCCCGGCCGGCATCACGATTGATTTTGACGCACTCCAAGCCACTATGGACACTCGGCGCCCGGGCCAAGGCGGCGCCACAAGTCCACGACGCGAACCCGACCACGTAGAACTGCTCTCCGGCATATTTGATGGGGTGTCGACCGGCAGTCCTATCACAATATCAATCGCCAACACCGATGCTCGCTCGGTTGATTATGAGCAATTTAAGCACATCTACCGTCCGTCGCACGCCGACTTCACTTATCAAACCAAATACGGCATCCGCGACTATCGCGGCGGCGGTCGCGCTTCGGCTCGCGAAACCGCACTACGTGTAGCCGCCGGCGCACTTGCCCAAATGGCGCTCGACCAATTAGGCATCAAGGTGTTTGCATATACCTCGCGCATCGGTAGCGTGTCGCTTGACCTTCCGCTCGAAGCAATCGACTTCGAGCACATCTACGACTTCCCGAGCAGATGCCCCCATGCCGACACTGCTGCGAGAATGGATGAAATAATCCAACGCGTGCGACAAGCCGGCGACACTGTCGGCGGAATTGTCAGCGGTGCCATCGCCGGACTCCCGGCGGGATTAGGCCAACCGGTCTACCACAAATTCCACGCCATGCTCGCCTCGGCCATGATGAGCATCAATGCCGCTAAAGGCTTCGAAATCGGAATGGGCTTCGAAGGCGCGTGCCGTCTGGGCAGCGAAATGAACGACCCCTTCGCCCTCGATGCTAACAATCAAATCACAACTCTCACCAACCACTCCGGCGGTGTTCAAGGCGGCATCACCACCGGCCGTGCCGTTACATTCCGCGTTGCGTTCAAGCCCGTAGCCACCCTTGCGCGCGAGTTCAAAGCAATCACCGATAGCGGACAAGAAGTCACCGTCAATGGAGCGGGGCGCCACGATGTGTGTGTAGTGCCTCGCGCCGTGGCCGTAGTCAAGGCCATGGCCGCCCTCACAACGCTCGACGCTATCCTGCTCAACAAATCCACCCACCTCACCTAAGTCCATCAAATTTTCCACAATCACTTGATTATCTACGTTTTATAATATTTTTATGCAAATTTGGAGTTTTATTCCACATTTGCATAATTTCCACTAAAAGAAATAATAATGAGTCGATGACAATAGTTCATCAACGGTTGGCGAGGAGTGTGGCAAGTCGGTAGCCGAGCCTCATTGGCCGGTCGCTACGCTTTGCATACGCATTTATTGTGTGGCAAATGTTAAAAATTGCGCGATTTTGCGATTTTTTTTTGGCCGAATGAGGTTTTTTGAGTAATTTTGCACTTACATAATAAAAAACCGATAATATTAACTAAACAATTTTGCCTATCGCCTACATCTACTCTTAATTTTTAATTCAGAATAGGAATGCAACAATTAGCAACCATGACCGACGATAAGTTGGTTGAGTCATACGCTAAAGGCAATAACGAAGCGTTCGACACCCTGCTGGCACGATATCAGGATCGACTCTTCAGCTACATAATGCAACTCATTGGCAACCGCACCCTCGCCGATGATGTTTTTCAGGAAACCTTCGTTAAGGCGATCGTTACCATCCGTCAGGGCAATTACACCGCCTCCGGCAAGTTCGGAGCATGGCTTTTGCGCATTGCGCGCAACCTGATTATCGACCATTTCCGTCAGGAAAAGGCCGAAGGAATAGTTTCGACCGACGACGGCGAAGTAGATATACTCAACCGCAAGGAACTAAGCGACTGCACTATTGAGGACGACATCATCGACCTTCAAATTCGCGACGATGTGCGCGCTTTGGTGAAGCAACTACCCGAGCAGCAGCGTCAGGTGTTGGTAATGCGTTTCTATAAAGGTTTGAGTTTTAAGGAGATAGCCGACCTTACCAACGTGAGCATCAATACCGCCCTCGGCAGAATGCGCTACGCTATCCTTAATCTCAGGCGAATGGCGAGTGAGCAAAACATTATCCTCACTCACTAATCTTTGGCCGCCTCGCGGCCTTCATTTTTTTATTTTATGCTCAACCAATTCGAACAATTTCTAACACTCATAGCCGACTTTCTTTGCGGCTATCCGCTATTCACGCTCCTCATTGGCGGTGGCATCTTTTTATTTATCTCATCCGGTGCGGTGTCGCTCCGTCGGCTCCCGGCCGCTATTGCCGAATTGCGCAAAAAACATTCCGGCGGCGAAGGTCAAATATCGTCGCTCCAAGCACTTGCATCCGTAGTGGCAGCAACTGTGGGCTTGGGCAATATTGCCGGTGTGGCCATTGCCTTGGTGATGGGCGGCCCCGGCGCTATCTTTTGGATGTGGGTCAGCGCATTAGTGGGCATGGCAACCAAGTACCACGAGGGCGCTCTGGCTATTATGTATAAGGGTCACGACAGCAAAGGGCAACCGCAAGGTGGCGTGATGCACATCATCACTCTCGGATTAGGCGAAAACTGGCGCCCGATGGCTAAATTCTTCGCCATCGCCGGCATTTTCGGCACGCTTTGCATTATGAACGCCAACCAATTAGCAGAAGCCACGATGACTGTGTTCGTACCCGCGTCGGACATAGAATCGGGATGGCTCGCAGCAGCGGGAGCAACTATAGGCATGGGCGGAGCCGCCTTTGGGCGCCTACTCATCGGCATTGTAATGGCCACGATTGTGGCAGCGGTAATTCTTGGCGGTATCGGGCGCATTGCCCGCGTGGCCTCAATTTTGGTGCCGTTTATGGTGGGTCTTTACTTGTTGATGGTACTATATATTATATGTACGCACTTGGCGCAAGTACCCGAGGTCTTCGCCTCGATATTCCGCGAGGCATTCAACTTGCAAGCGGGCTTCGGTGCTTTAGCCGGCATAGCCATCATTGGTGCTCGACGCGCGGCTTTGGTCAACGATGCAGGCATCGGCACCGCCTCCATTATGCACGGTGCCTCGCGCAATAACCAGCCTGTGCGCGAAGGACTTATCGCGATGCTCGGGCCGGCCATCGACTCGGGATTGGTGTGCACACTTACTGCTACGGCTATCTTGCTGTGTGTGCCGGAAATCAGTGCTATCCAAGGACTTAAAGGGCTTGAAGTGGCTATGACCGCCTTCGGACGCGGCATACCATACGGCCAATATCTGCTGATGTTTGTAGTGGTATGCTTCGCGCTGTCTTCGATGTTCTCTTACTCGTTCTACGGTTCCACTTGCACATCATATCTTCTGGGCAACAGCGCCGTGCGCTGGCATCGCTACTTTTTCATCGCCTCGCTGATACTCTTTGCCGTGGTGCCGCTGAGTGCGGCTGTCAGCCTCTGCGACTTGTTCTACGCGCTGATGGCCTTCCCCACCATGTTTGCCGTGCTGCGGCTCAGCGGCCGCGTGCGTCAAGCCACCCGTGCTTATTTCGATAAATCTAAAACCAAATAACCATGCTAAATTTCATTACTTGGGACTTCGACCCCGTAGCACTTGCATGGCCGCTGCAAATCCGCTGGTACGGTCTGATGTTTGCCATCGGCTTTTGGCTCGGTATGCTGATTGTGGGTCGTATGCTCAAACGCGAAGGTGCGCCCGAACGCTGGCTCGGTGTGCTCTTGATTTGGGTGGCCGCCGGCACCATAGTAGGCGCTCGTCTCGGCCACGTTTTCTTCTACGAATGGGAGTATTACTCGCAGCATCCGATTGAAATTCTGTACACTTGGCATGGCGGTTTAGCATCGCATGGCGGCGCCATCGGCGTAATTACTGCCGTACTTCTATACTCACTGTTCACCACCAAACGTTCGCCGTTGTGGACATTCGACCGCTTGGTGGTGGCAATCGCCATGGTTGGCGGCCTCATTCGCCTGGGCAACCTCTTCAATTCTGAAATTTTCGGCCACGCCACCACCCTCCCCTGGGGCTTTATGTTCGTCAACTCGCGCGAATGGCATGCTCTTTACGAAGGTCAAGCCTGCCACCCCACTCAAATCTACGAAGCACTGTGTTACTTCGCTCTGTTCGGCTTGATGATGTGGATGTATTGGAAGCGCAACTTGGGCGAACGCCCCGGACTTCTGCTTGGCACGTTCCTCACCGGCACTTTCGGTGCTCGGTTCCTCATTGAGTTTCTGAAAAACCCTCAAGTGGCTTTCGAGCAAGATATGGTGCTCAATATGGGTCAATTGCTCTCAATTCCGTTTGTACTTGCCGGCATATTCTTCATCGTTCGAGCGCTTAACCGCCCACGGCTGCACTTGGAATACCCCGACGAATACTCCGACCATAAAGACGCTAAAAAATAATTGCTATGGCAAATATTCGTGCGCGCCTCAAGATGTTTATGCTGCCAATCGCAATGCTGTGCGGATGGCTGTTTCACCAACCCGTTGAGGCGGTGCAATTTCTCTCGCCATACCTCATTTTCACAATGCTCCTCATCACTTTCTGCCGTGTGAATATTTCGGAGTTTCGAATAACGGCCCTCACATGGAAAGTTGTTGGAGTTCAGATGATTGGATGCGTTGTGCTGTACTTTTCCATCGCTCCGTTCGACTCGGTTCTGGCTCAAGGCGCCATGCTCTGCTTCCTATGTCCCACTGCCACGGCCGCCCCGGTTATCACCGCCATGTTGGGCGGTAGCATCATCACCTTGGTGGCAATCTCCGTGCTAAGCAACGTGTGGGCGGCCCTCTTTGCCCCGTTGATGTTCACCATCGCCCTTGGAGACAACGGACTCAACATTGATTTTCTCGCTACCTTCGGCACCATTATGGCCAAAGTAGGGCCTATGATTGTCGGTCCCATGGTGTTAGCGCTTTTGCTCCGCATAGTGGCGCCCAAAGTGCATCGATTTATCCACGACAATCAGTCGATTTCGTTCTACCTTTGGTCGATTGTGCTTATTATCGTGGTTGGGCGCGTCACCACCTTTGCCCTTTCAGAACCAAGCGAGCGCATTCCGCAAATGATAATCCTCACCATCGCCGCAGGCATCATTTGTGCCATTCAATTCATCGTAGGACGTCGTTTGGGACGCCGACACGGCGATGCAGTGGCCGGTGCACAAGGCCTTGGCCAAAAGAATACGCTCTTGGCTGTGTGGATGGCGCTCACATTCCTCGACCCACTGGCTTCTATCGCACCCGCGGCTTACATCATTTGGCAAAATTCGTTCAATTCGTTGCAGATATGGCTCAAAGCCCGTCGCGACAGCAAAAATTCATAACATTATGACCGGCTCAATGTTCGAAACAATCGTAGCGCTTCCGCTCTTTCGGGGCATCAGCGAAAAACAGTTGATGCAAGTGCTTGAACAATGCAAAATCCGCTTCGAAAGCGCAAAAGCCGGCAGGGTAATTCTCAATGCAGGCGAACAATGCACTCATCTCACATTTGTGGTGTCGGGCATCGTTCGTGCCACCACAACCACCACCGATGGAAGATTATCGTTGAGCCAGTCGGTCAAAGGGCCTGATGTGCTTTATCCCGACTTCCTGTTTGGACTATCCACTGCCAGGCCTGCCGTCGTTCGTTCAATGAGCGAAGTAGTGATGCTCCATGTAGCCAAATCCGACTTAATTAAAGTGCTAACGACCAATGACGTAGTTCTTTTCAACTACCTCAATATCCTGTCGAGCAATGCACAGCGTGGCTATCGCGACGTATTCAACGGCAGCGGCGGCGACATCTCACGCCGTTTGGCCACTCGCATTTGTGCTCTGACCAAACCAAACAGTTTCGACATCGTGCTCGAGATAAATACCAACGTTGCAACAGAATTCGACACCTCTATCGAGGCTTTCAACAACGCATTCAACTCCTTAGTAGAACAAAAAGCAGTGAGTGGCACGCCCAACCGTATCGTGGTAAAAAATCGCGCCGCTCTAGCCGCTTTGCTATAGGATATTGCTACTGCACATAAAAGAAATATCGAATCATCACGATCCGACATTTCTTTGTTCGTTTTAAACGAATCAAACCTAACCTAAAATATTTACCTTATATTGTCTATTGATCATTTGTTAATGACAATGCAAAATTACTATGATTTTCGTCCCTCTGCAATAGCATCAAACACAAAATCTCTGCTATATAAATTTTGTCAATATCTAACTATCTAATAAATACGCTTGTAACTATATTTTAATATAAGTAAAAATACAACCGAATATTTGGTGCTTTTAGAAATATTTACTACCTTTGCCACTGAATTCTACACCTAAAACC
>SFNM01000060.1 GCA_004552725.1 Bacteroidales bacterium
AAGCAGATACTCCCATACTATTACAAAAAATCTTGCGAATGACTCCGCAAGATTTTTTTTGTTGCCGACAAGACGGCCTCTTTCGGATGGTTACTACGTAGCGATAGAACCAATACAGATACAACAATAGCGGCAGCCCAATGGGTTGCCGCTATTGTGTAAGGAGGATGCGTTATGCTAAAGTTACAAGCACTTCTTTGCCATCTTCAGTGGGGGCGAGGGTCACTTTGCCTTCGCGTGCCAACCAACCGAGGGCGGCATACAGTTCTTTGTCTTTGAGCTTGGTGGCTTTCTTAATTTGCTTGGTGTCGAGAGTGGCAGCAGCGTCGCTCAGAGCGGTCCAAACTGCGCCTGCATTGGTGCCAATAATTTCTACGTTCATAATTGGAAACTTGTTTTGATTGGTTGTAGAACTTCTAATAATTAACCTTAGGTTTTCAATTTGACTGCAAATTTACGAAAAATATTTCAATTTAACACAATTTTCAGCAAATTATTTTCACAGTAAAAAAACAAAAAATTATACAAGTATCTATAAATCAATAAGTTAACAAAATTATTGATTTGAGGTAAAGAAAAGAATAAAAACGTGCTCATTGGTCATCCGCATGGAACCGTCCTACGTCCGCTCTCCATTCCCTTTACAGAGGGGAGAGCGGGGATGCTTCTTTCGGACTGTTTTACCAAATATTTGTGAATTTTTTTTGCGGGAATTATTGCACGGGTGGAGAAAAATCGCTAATTTTGTCTTCGTAACCCTAAACTAACTTGAACACATAAATTATATGACTAAAGGAAAAGTAATTGTGGTGTCTGCGCCTTCGGGTTGTGGCAAAAGTACAATCATCAACTCGATATTCGACTCAAAGCGTTTTGATTTGCATTTTTCGGTGTCGGCAACCAATCGCCCTCCGCGAGCAGGTGAGGTTGATGGCGAGGATTATCATTTTCTTTCCACCGAGGAGTTTCAGCGCTTAGTGGCTGAAGACCAGTTTATTGAGTGGGAGGAGGTTTATCCCGAACGTTATTATGGCACGCTACGCGCTGAGGTTGACCGTCAAATTGAGCAAGGCCACAACGTGGTGCTCGATATTGATGTGAAAGGCGCTCTCAACGTGAAACGGTTTTATGGCAGCGACTCCTGTTGCATCTTCATCCAGCCTCCATCGATCGATGAACTGCGTCATCGCTTGGAAAATCGTGGCACGGAAACCGATGATAGCATAGCCACTCGCATTGACCGCGCCCAATACGAACTTTCATTCGCTGAAAAGTTCGACCATATAGTGGTGAATGATGACCTAAATGTGGCTATCACGCAAGTGGCTGAACTATTTGCCAACTTTATTGAAAAATAGCGATATGCAGCGTAAAACGGTTGGAATATTAGGCGGTTCGTTCAACCCGGTGCATCATGGCCATTTGATGTTGGCTTCGTACTTGGTGCAATGGGGAGTGGTCGACGAGGTGTGGCTCACCTTGTCGCCGCGCAATCCGCTGAAGGCCGCCGAAGCCTTGCAACCCGACACTTTGCGCTTGAATATGCTTACCCTTGCTCTCAAGGGCGAGAAAAACATCGACTTGTGCGACATTGAATTGTCGATGCCACGGCCGTCGTATACCATTAATACGCTTGATGTATTGTCGAAAAAGTATCCGCAGAAAGATTTCCGCTTGATAATCGGCAGCGATAATTGGGCAATTTTCGAACGTTGGCGCGACTATCAGCGTATTCTCGATGAATACGGAGTGATAGTATATCCGCGTCCCGGATATCCGGTCGACTCGCGTCCGGTAGATGGGATGACGCTTATTGAAGCACCCACAATTAATATAAGCAGCACATTTGTGCGCAAGGCTGTGGCGGCCGGGCGTTCCGTGCGCTATTTCGTGCCGGATAGTGTGGCACAATACATTGCCGCTAATAAATTATATCAAAATAATGAATAACAACTCATTGGCTTTCACTGCCTTATGTAATGAATACTGTGCCACGCTCGAGCGCGCTGCTCAAATGGATGAGCGCGAGTTGGTTGGCAATATGGCTCGGTTGCTTCCGCGTATTTATATTTGTGCCGCCGATCTCAAAGAGCCCACGCTCGACGAAGAAGGCTACATTGATGGTTATCTTCAAGAAGAGACTTACGACCAAATCCGCCTCTCGCTTGAGAGTGTTCTGGGTGAGGACGACACCTATCTCGAGGTGTTTGAGTCGGATATGAAATACTCCGATACCCCTATCGGCGCTTCACTGGCCGAAGGCCTTGCCGATTTGTTCCAAGTATTCTACAACTTCATCGAGACGGTGCGCGATGCGCCCGACGAACTCGCTGCCGCGGCAATCAACGCCGTTCACGATGATTTCAAATTAGTGTGGGGGCAAACCCTTACCAACATAATGCGTCACATCCATTCAATTTACTATAATATCGATGAATAACTATCACGACCTCGCGGCTTTTCTCGATGCTTCGCCCGTGAACTTTTGGGCAGTGAAAACCGCCTCCGACCACCTTGTTAATGCCGGATTTACACCCCTCGATATGCGCGACCAGTGGGATCTCAAGCCCAATGGTCGATACTTTGTAACTAAAAACGACTCAGCTATTTTCGCCTTCGTGGTAGGCTCAGGTCCCGCTCACCAAGGCTACAAGATTATATCCGCTCACAGCGACTCGCCCGGCTTTCGTATCAAGCCCAATTGCGAAATCACTTGCGATGGCGGAATTGTGAAACTTAATACTGAGGTATATGGCGGCCCGATTCTTTATACTTGGTTCGACCGGCCATTGTCAATCGCCGGGCGTGTGATACTTCGTAGCGACGACCCGCTGAATCCCGAGCATCGCTTGGTGCGCTTCGACCGCCATCTGCTCACCATCCCGCACCTTGCTATTCACTTCAACCGCGCTGTCAACGAGGGCAATCCCCTGTCGAAGCAAAAAGATATGCTACCGGTGCTGGGGCGTTTGCCCCAAGGGCAAGAAGCCCGTGGGGCCATCCAACGTTTGGTGGCTGAAAAGTTGGGCGTGAAATACGACGACATCCTCGACTATGACCTCTCGCTCTACGATACCACACGCGCAAGCATCGTGGGTTACAACGGCGACTTCATCACCTGCGGCCGCATCGACGACCTCTCAATGGTTCATGCCGCAATGTGTGCCTTGCTCGACAAGGCTGATGCACCTGACCCCGCCACTCGAATTATGGCCATCTTCGACAACGAAGAAACCGGAAGTGGCACCAAGCAAGGCGCAGGCTCGCCAATTTTGGACTATATACTGCGTCGTATCAACATTGCTTTGGGCGGTGACGAAAGCCAATATATGCGGGCTGTGGCCAACTCATTTATGATTTCGGCCGACAATGCCCACGGTGTGCACCCCAACTACGTGGAGAAGCAAGACCCTACAAACCACCCCACCCTCGGCGGTGGTCCGGTAATCAAAATTAATGCCAACTGCAAGTACATGACCGATGCCGACTCTGCAGCAGTGTTCCGCGCACTGTGCGAAAAAGCCGGTGTGCCTTGTCAATACTTTGTGAACCATAGCGATGTGGCCGGCGGTAGCACCTTGGGCAATATCCTTACATCTCAAATCCCATTGCGTGGCGTCGACGTGGGCTCACCACTTTGGGCTATGCACAGTGTGCGCGAAACAGCCTCGGTGGCAGATCATGCCTATATGATAGCAGCTATGACCGCTTTCTTCACCGCATAACATCCGATACAGTGGCAAAACGCTCTACATAAGCAAGTAGCTTCTAATGTTATTTTGCAAGTAAATCAGTAATGTAATATTTTCGGATGCTGTTCCACGGTTGATAAAAATCGTGGAACAGTTTTATTTTTCTTTAGATTATTCATTTTTTTGGGATAATTGTGGGATATAATTATTTTTTTGCTAAATTTGTAGTCGGAATAATATATACAAATGAAACGCATTGTTCAATTCTATATCGACGGCTTCCGGAGAATGACAATCGGGCGCAGTTTATGGTTACTGATAATCATCAAATTAGCAGTAATATTTCTGGTGCTGAAATTGTTTTTCTTCCCTGATGTGTTGGGCTCGCTATCATCCGACGATGAACGGGCCGAAGCGGTGCGACAGACATTGACCGAGCGCTCGCGATAAAAGATAATAAACTACTAAAAAATAACCCTTAAACTAATCGGAATTATGAATGAATTGTTAATGACTGTGATTGATTGGTCGCGTGCGCAATTTGCGCTTACGGCCATGTATCACTGGTTGTTTGTGCCATTGACGATAGGCTTGTCGTTGGTGGTGGCAATCATGGAAAGTATCTATGTGCGTACCGGCGATGACCGGTGGAAAGGTATAACCAAATTCTGGATGACCCTTTTCGGCATTAACTTTGCCATTGGCGTGGCCACCGGTATCATTTTGGAGTTTGAATTCGGTACCAACTGGTCGAACTATAGTTGGTTCGTAGGCGATATCTTCGGTGCTCCGTTGGCCATCGAAGGTATTTTCGCATTCTTCATCGAAGCCACTTTTGTAGCCGTGATGTTCTTCGGCTGGAACAAGGTTAGCAAACGGTTCCATCTTATATCCACATGGATGGTGGTGATTGGTGTCACCCTCTCAGCCTTATGGATTTTGGTTGCCAATTCGTGGATGCAATATCCCGTGGGAATGGAATTCGACCCCGGCCAAATGCGCAATGTAATGAAAGACTTTGGCGAAGTGGCTTTCAATGGAATGTCGATGAATAAATTCTTCCACACTGTTGCAAGCACTTGGACATTGGCCGGCGCATTCGTTGTAGGTATAAGTTGTTGGTTGATGTGGCGTCGCAGCAATGTGGAAGGCGCCCGTCGCTCACTTAAAGTGGGTGGTTGGGTAGGTTTGGCCGGCATCCTCTTCACTATGTGGACCGGCGATGGCTCGGCTGTGCAAGTAGCCAAAGTTCAACCAATGAAATTGGCCGCTATGGAAGGCTTGTATGATGGTAAAGTAGGCCAAGAATTAGTTGGTTTCGGCATTTTAAACACTGATAAAGTGCCCGGCGATGACCTCGAAGCCATCCACTGCGAGATTTCCATCCCCTACGGATTGTCGATTTTGGCCAATCACGACCCTAATACCTTTGTGCCCGGTATCAATGACCTGCTCAACGGTGTGGCGCTCACTCCCGAAGGCGATACGATCAACACAGTGTCATACAGCGACCGTATGGCTATGGGTCGCACCGCTCAAGAAGCCTTACGCCAATATGGTGTGGCTAAGGAAGCCGGTGATACGGCTGCAATGGCTGAAGCAGCGCTGACTGTGAAAGACAACTTCCAATACTTCGGTTATGGCTACTTGGAGCGTCCGGAAGATGCCGTGCCGCCCGTGGCTCTTACCTTCTACGCCTTCCGCGTGATGGTGATGATAGGCGGCTTGTTGCTCGCTTTGTTTATCGCTTGCATCGTGCTGGGCAAGTGGCGTCCGATGTGGATAGAGCATCGTCTTGCGCTGATTATCGGTATGATGGCCATTCCTTTGGTATATGTATGTAGCCAAGCCGGTTGGATTGTGGCCGAGGTAGGTCGTCAGCCGTGGGTAATTCAAGATTTGATGCCCACATGTGCCGGCATTTCAGCCGTAGAAAGCAGTTCCGTCCAACTAACTTTCTGGTTGTTCTTGGTTCTGTTCACCGGCTTGCTGGTAGCCGAAGTGAGCATTATGGCACGCTATCTGAAGCGCTCGTTATCAAACGACATTGAAAAACTCTAACAAGCAAAATACCCGAAACTATGACTGAATTAGAATTCTTACAAGCCTATTGGTGGCTTCTGATCTGTGTGTTGGGAGCAGCGCTTGTGTTTATGCTATTTGTACAAGGCGGTCAGTCGATGCTTTATTGCAAAGCCGACGAGTCGACACGCCAACTGATGGTCAACTCGCTTGGCCGTAAATGGGAATTGACCTTCACCACTTTGGTGTTGTTCGGTGGTGCATTCTTTGCATCATTCCCTCTGTTCTACTCCACCAGTTTCGGTGGCGCTTATTGGTTGTGGATGTTAATCCTGCTGAGTTTCGTACTCCAATCCGTAAGTTATGAATATCGTCGCAAACCGGGCAACATTTTCGGCACGAAAGTCTATGATGGCTTCCTGTTGTTCAACGGTGTGGCCGGATGCGTGTTGTTAGGAGTGGCTGTTGGCGGCTTGTTCTTTGGTGGCAACTTTGAAGTGTCACATTCTAATCTGCTCGACACCTCTTCGCCGGTGATTTCGCGCTGGGCTCCCACACGCGGGTTGGAAATGATTGCTGATTGGCGTTGTCTGCTACTCGGTTTCACCGTGTTCTTCCTGGCTCGCACTCAAGCAGCGTTGTATTTTATCAATAACTTGCGAGGCGATGCCGCATTAGAGCAACGGATGCGCCGCGGCGTGCTGATTAATGGAGCCGTCTTTGCAGTGTTGTTCGTCGCATTTGCCGTAGTATTGCTTACTACCACCGGCAAGCAAGTAGATGCTACCGGCACAGTGGTTGACGTTGATTATCTCTATTTCAACAATTTCATCGAAATGTGGTGGTGGGCTGTTGCCTTGGTGCTTGGTGTGGTGCTCGCACTCACCGGCATAGCCATTGGTGCTTTCTCGCAAAGTCGAGGCGGTATTTGGCTCAGCGGTATCGGCTCAGTGTTGGTGGTTGTGGCATTATTTGCTGTGGCCGGCTACAACAACACCTGCTACCTTCCCTCCAATACCTTCCCCCAAAGTTCACTCACCATTGCCAATAGTTCATCGAGTTTGTATACTCTTCGCACTATGGCATACGTGAGCATCGGTGTGCCCTTCGTAATTGCATACATTGCATACGTATGGCGCAAAATGAATTTTGGCGGTTTGTCTGCTAAAGAAGTGAGCGAAGACTCTCACCAATATTAATTATGTCAGATACCTTTCGCACTATCGCCGCTCCGTCAGAGGCCGTATTTACCGAGAAACGCTCGAAATTTTTAGCGTTTGCTTATCCTGTGTCTACGGCCGAACAGGCCAAAGAGCGCGTGGCAGAACTGTCGAAGAAATACTTCGATGCACGTCATGTGTGCTGGGCTTATATGTTGGGTCCTGAACGCAAAGAATTTCGCGCCAACGACAACGGTGAACCTTCCGGCACGGCCGGCAAGCCCATCTTGGGTCAAATCAACTCGTTGGAATTGACCGATGTGGTGATAGGTGTGGTAAGGTATTTTGGCGGCATAAAATTAGGCACTTCAGGGCTAATCGTGGCCTATCGCCAAGCGGCGCGGTTAGCCCTCGAAGCGGCTGATATTATCGAATGTCATCAGAGCAAAAATATCACGTTCGCATTTCCTTATATGGTGATGAATGATGTGATGAAAGTGGCTCGTATGCCCGGAGTTGCAATCATCGAACAATCCTTTGAATGTACTTGCAATATGACTCTTCGCATCGAACTCGACCACTTCGATAATGTGAGCCGCAAACTGGCTGATATTGATGGACTTACATTCAACGACTAACTTTTATCAAACTATAATGACTTACCTAACAAAAACTATTGCAATGAGCGCTTCAGCATTGATGATGGCCGCGTCGGCCGTTGCTGCCGACAGCGATGCCCCGCTGATTGAGCGCCCCGACTATCAAAACCCTTCGGGTATTTTCACTATTGAGACTCTCGAACAATTAGGCCGTGTAAGCGAGCCAACTGTGTCGCCCGATGGCAGCAAAGTGCTCTTCGGTATCACTTGGGAGAGCATTGAACAAAACAAAGGCAACCGCGAACTCTGGGTTATGAACCTTGATGGCTCCGAGCAAACTCGCATCACTACCACCGCCAAGAGCGAAAACTCCGCAGTGTGGATTGATGGTGGCAAGCGCATCGCTTTTCTTTATCCCGATGCGGATGGCAAACCACAAGTATGGGTGATGAACCCCGATGGCTCCGAGCGTAAGCAAATATCCACCCTCAAAGGTGGAGTCAGCGGCTTCCTTTTCTCCCCCGACCAAGCCAACGTGGTAATGATCGGCACCGTCCCCGTTGAAAACAAAGATCCGGAAATCTTCGATGGCATTCCACAAGCCACCGGCCGCGTGATTACTGACGTGATGTACAAGCACTGGGACGAGTGGGTGGTTGACATCCCCCACCCCTTCATCGCTCCTTTCGACGGCAACACCATCGGCCAAGCCATTGACATCATGGAAGGCGAACCATTCGAGGCTCCCATGAAACCATTCGGCGGCATTGAATCGTTCGCATGGTCGAAAGATGGCACCACGCTTGTGTATGTATCACGAAAGAAAACCGGTCTCGAATACGCTGAATCAACCAACAGCGACCTCTATGCTTACAACCTCAACACAGGCCAAACCATCAACCTCACCGAAGGTATGATGGGCTACGACACTTGCCCCGCATTCTCGCCCGATGGCAACACTCTTGCTTGGTTGAGCATGGAGCACGATGGTTGTGAGAGCGACAAGAACCGCTTGTTCATCATGGATATGAATACCGGCGAGCGCACCGACCTCACCGTCGACTGGGACTACACCATCGAACAATTCTTGTGGAATCCCAACGGCAAGAGCATTTGGTTCAATGCATACCACCAAGGTGGTGCTCCCATTTTCTCTATCGATGTGAAGACTCGCAAGGTAACTACTTGGGCTGATGGCATCTGTGATTTCACTTCGCTCAGTTGCGCTGACGAAAAGACCGTCATCACCATGCGCCACAGCATGCTCCGCCCCAACGAAATTGTGAAGGTAGTGGCCAAAGGTCGCGACAAATTCGAAGTGACAGATCTCACTGACGTAAACGGCTTCATCTTCGCTCAACTCACCATGCCCACCGTCGAAAAACGTATGGTTCCCACCACCGACGGCAAGGAGATGCTTACTTGGGTAGTGCTTCCGCCCAATTTCGATGCAAACAAGAAATATCCGGCAATTCTCTACTGTCAAGGCGGCCCGCAAAGCGCTGTAAGCCAATTCTGGAGTTATCGCTGGAATTTCGCGTTGATGGCCTCGCGCGGCTATGTGATTATTGCACCAAACCGCCGCGGTGTGCCAGGTTTCGGCACTGAATGGGAAGCGCAAATTTCCAAAGACTATCCCGGACAGAATATGGCCGACTATCTCGCTGCTGTTGACTGTCTCAAGCAAGAGCCCTATATCGATGAAGACCATATCGGTGCTACCGGTGCAAGTTATGGCGGTTTCTCCATATACTACCTCGCCGGCAACCACGATGGGCGCTTCAAAGCATTCTGGGCTCATGCCGGTATCTTCAACATCGAAGCACAATATCTCGAAACTGAAGAAATGTGGTTCGCCAATTGGGACATGGGCGGCGCCTACTGGGATCGCAACAACGCTGTGGCTCAACGTACATTTGCTAATTCGCCCCACCGCTTCGTTGATCGCTGGGACACCCCCATTGCCATATCACATGGCGAGTTCGACTTCCGCATCCTTGCCTCACAAGGTATGGCCGCTTTCAACGCAGCACGTATGCGTGGTATCCCCTGCGAAATGGTTCTCTATCCCGACGAAAACCACTGGATCCTCAAGCCTCAAAATGCCATTGAATGGCAACGTTTGTTCTTCCGTTGGTTCGACCGCTGGCTGAAGTAATATAGCCATCCATTCAACAACAATGGCCGCCCCCCTATCCAGGAGCGGCCATTGCCGTTGAATGTAAATAGCGTAAAGTCAAAAAGTATCTAAGTATGGTGATATTCAATAGATTTTGCAACTTCCATACTTTTAAAGTCTCATTTGAATGTATTTGTTGCGAAAGAATTCTATCCTAAGAGGCTTAAGTATTTCCAAGGCTTGCGAAATTAGGTAGCCTTCATCATTACCTGTCTCTACAAGCGGCTCATAACAATGCGACATTATCCACATGTATTGGGCATATCGTTTTAGCATTGATTCGGTGATAAATGTGCGGTTGGCTTTGTACCATGTGCTGAAAAGTCGCAAGGCTTCATCGCTTGCTCGGCGGCTATTGCTATATTGGAGTCGACTATCATAAGCCAAGTTGCCGTATCCGCTTACTGAAGTTGAAAAAATGCTCGGTAAACCGCGTAAGAATACAGGGCAGTCGGTAATACTGCGCAAACATTCTATCAGCGATGCAATTTCAATGGCGCGTTGCTCCGGAATAAAACTATCGACCGTGAGGTTGGATAGAATTTGGTCGTATTCGGCAAAATTGATTTCAATATTGAGCGTGTCGACTACTATGGAATTATCCTCGGCTTTAGCCCATCCCAAGTTGCGCGGTGCGACAAAAGGATTAATCTCGTCGGGAATTACCTTGGTAGTGAGATGGTTCATAGTCGATGCGCAGTCGTATTTTCTGAAAAAGAAATCGAACTGCAACTTACGTAGACTACGCATAATATCTTCGTGAATCCATCGGCCTCCGTATGTCAATTGTCCGGTTTCCGGTCGGCTTTTGTAATCGCTTAGAATGTCGAAGAACTGCGTGATGGTAGAATCTGCGAAGAATATGTAGTTATAATTATACCACAGGTAGATTAAGCGAGCGTCATCGGCGCTTAATATTGAATCATTCCTTATTTCGAGGTCAATATTCAAATCCCCGACACACTCAAACAACTCAATTGTCGACAACATATCTCGGCTCACGGCAATTGAAGCGCTATCGGTATCTAATTGACTGTGCAACCTATCCATGCAGCGTTTTACATCTATGGTGTTAGCAGTAGTTGGTTGTGGAGACTGTGCCAAAACCGACGCAAAAACTGTCGCCAGCAAAAGTATCATTGAAAACTTTCTTGTCATATCAGTGTTGTCTTCTTAGGGTTACGACCTCAACTTTGCCATCATTTAGCCATAGCGTAAGCATGTAGGCGTAGGTGGTAGTGGATGCTTCTATTTGGACCGGTATCTCAATAGCCGGCATGGTCAAATGTAAGTAATTTTCAGGCGGATCGAGAGTGCTATCTATCGTAAGCGCTTGTTCAATACAAGTATATAATGTACGCTTACCGGGCCTGACTCTCTGCCCGCGGATGATTTCAAGCCTGTCGACATTATCGCCGATATTGATGCCGAATAGGGGTAAGTATGCTGCTACCGCATCACTTAGAGGGGCATCTGCCGCATTGCCTAATGCGGCATACTCCAAAATCATCGGACCGCCATTTTCGCTCACGTAGCGCAAATCGCGCGTGCAACTATAGTGCGGATTATGTAAATCCAACTGAGCAACACCCCGTTTGGAATCTACGGCATATTCAAACGCATGATATATGTCACCATCGGCCGGACGATGTTCACTCAGAATCGCAGCGGCGTCGGGGAAGATTAGCCACTGAATTGCATCAATTGAAACTCGGTAAGGGGTTTGCGACCGCCCACAAATTGCCATGGTGGAACATAGCATAAGCAATATGATTTTGGGTAAGTGTTTCATAATTATAAATAGAAAA
>SFNM01000160.1 GCA_004552725.1 Bacteroidales bacterium
TCCGCTCTGCTCTCGTTGGCACAAACAGTCTAACAGCCGCTACAAAATTCCCGTTGTCGGGAAAGCATAACTTTCCCTATACGGAAATTTCTCGCAGCCTATGTAAAGAGTGTCGAAGGCATCGGTGCCGTCGGTGCGGTGTTCGAGGAGGTGTTCTTTCTCCGCTATGCTACGAAAGCGGCAAGCCGATGACTTCGCTCTCGGCAAGTTTCTCTCCGCCTTTGTCTTTGCGGAAGCCGTTGCGACCGCGGCTGACACCGGCTGACTGGATGGCGAGTATCAGGTCCTCGTTGTTGGAGCGGTTGAAGAACGGCATCAGGCGTTGCTTACCTGCGAAGCCTTGGTTGATGAGCAGGTACTTTTCATCGTGTCGCATCGGGTTCCCGAGGTACACGGCCTCGCAACGCCAGCCCTGCCGCTCGAACTCGTGGACTACGACCCAACGGAAATCCTGCTCGTTGACGGCATAGTTCGAGCCGAGGGCGGTTGCATCGAAATAGTAGACCACAGTCTTGTTTCGGTGCTCCGCATAGTAACGGCAGAAGTCTTGTACGAGTGCCGGAATCTTACGCTCGAACTTGACGTAGAAGGATTTGATTACATTGAGGCGGCGGTCGCGCGGCTGACCGGCGACAATCCAGTTGATGTTGGCGTTGTAGTCCATGCCTATGCAGATGGGCGCGTCGGGGTCAACGTCCTTGTCGGCGCGTGAGTCCAGCCTCGAGAAGTCGTAATCATAGCCGAGAGTATCGAGGTACTGATTATCGTTGGCATCGTACTTGTGCCCCTCGCGCATGGAGGAATAGAAACCGTCCTTTGCAATTCCGATCCTCTGACAAAGGATAGAGGTTTGGAATGTCAGAGGTGTAAGGTCGCGCTTCATCTGCTTAATGTAGTTCTCGCCGAGAAGCTGCAAGTTTTCGATTGAGGAATACTCGCGGTAATAGACCGCGACGGAGCGCATCTTATTGAGGTCTCGGTCAAGGCGGCGGAGATAGCCTTTGAGATATGGAGGCATAGGCTTCCCGGAAGCATTAAGGGCGCGTATGCGCTCTTTGGTGCGCCATATCTCATACACCGTAGCCTCAATGGTCTTGATAAGTTCCACGTCCATTTTGTCGCGGTAGTGCAAAAACCACGAACCTTTCTGCGTCTGCGGCATATCGCTCAATATCATAATTGAGTGATTGAAGGAGTGCTTTCCGAAGTGCGACTTTATGCCGCCGTTGGCCGGAAGCGTTTCGTCTTTGAGTTTGGCGTAGTCGATAAACTTTGCCTCATCGACCAGCAGCCATGACAGCGTGAGCGAGTTTGAGCTGCCGGGGCGGTCCTGTGATATAATCACGGCGACCGACCCGTTGTAGAAAGTTATGACGTGTTCATAATCTTTCGGGTCGATAATAGGCTGACGGAACGATTTCGGCGGTTTCTTGCCGACAACATAGTGAATACCCTCTATGAATCCCCAACGCTTCCAAGCGGCGAGCAAGCCCGGAATGGTGTTAGTCAGTCCGTGCTTGAAGGTCGGCACAACGATGCCGCCTGTCGAGCCAGGCATACGCTGCATATTGCGAAGAACAAACGGAGCAGCGATACTGTCCGTCTTGCCGGTGCGTCGTCCCGCGACGATAACGGTAGTGTTCGCGCCGATAAGCTGCGTGAGGCGTTGGGGCTTGTTAAAGTACACTTTCTTCTGTGCCATCGTCGGGAGTGTTCTTGGGGTCAGGGAAAAGCGAGTCAAATTCGAGGTCCACTTCCTCGAACTCGACATCTTCAATGTCGATGGTTTCGGCCCGATACTTCTCAATCATAGCCGCGATTTTGTCGGCTATGTTGGGAATAGGCTCGATGCCGAGGACACGAGGATCATCGGTAGCCGTGAAGGGCTGAACGAGGATTTGGTCGAGCGGTATAGCCTGTTCATCTTCGAGGTCAACGCGGTTGAGCTTGCCGTAGGCGGTAGCAGCGCGTTCCATAGTCTTGCTGTCCTTGCGCTTCTCGGCCATTTTGTAAGTGGCGATAAGCATTTCATTGGTGCGCCAACGGTGGAAGTCGCGTGAGGCAGAGCCGAGCATTGGAAGCAGCGACTTAACCACGGCAAGGTCGGAATACGCCGTAGTGCGGTGTATGCCGTGGCGTTGGCACACCTCGGCGACAAACTCGCGGTCTGTGCCGTCGGGGTTGGCGATAAACCAGTTATACATCTCGCGCACACGCAAAACTTTCTCGACCATCTGGCCGGGATAACGCTCGCGCAACTCAACCTCTTTGGTAAAGAGTTCGGCGCGGCAAACTTCTATGGCGTTGGGATAACTCATTACTCGTCGTCCTCCATGTCGAGCAGATTGCGGTGGGCGTTCTCGATAGCGAGCGGCGAGCCGACCTGTGCAAGCATCATTTCCTGAGAATGAAGCTTGACCTTAGAGGCGGCTTTGCCACGG
>SFNM01000161.1 GCA_004552725.1 Bacteroidales bacterium
TCAAACGATGTGGTTTTTCATAAATAAATATTGTATCAATTTCCAACTTTGAGAATGTCTCTGATGTGATATCAGGGACATTCTTTTTTGGGGGATAAGGAACACGCTGTTATTTTTTAGGAGAGAAGCGATTACGGTCGCGGCTCTCTTTCTTTTTCAGGGTGTCGTCGAAAGCCTTCTGGAGGTCGATGCCGGTTTGGTTGGCGATACAAGTGAGGACCCAGAGCACGTCGGCAATCTCTTCGGCGAGGTTCTGTCTGGGGTCGGTCAGGTCGCCCGGTTTGGCGATTTGGTCGCCATAGACTCGAGCTATGATGCGGGCGAGTTCGCCGGTTTCTTCGGTGAGTAGCGCCATATTGGTGAGTTCGGAGAAGTATCCATGTCCGATGTCGCCGATCCAACGGTCGACAGCCTCTTGCATTTCTTTGATGGTCATAGAGTAGGAAAATATATGGGGCATCACCCTCGGATGATGCCCCTTGGTCGGTAATGTAAATATTAGAATATCAGTGAGATGCCGGCAGCGGCTCGGATTCCTGATTCGGGGAGTCCGGCAGCGGAGTAGTTGCGTCGGCAGAGGAGGTTGTCGGCTTGCGCCCAGACGCTGAGTTGCGAGGTGATGCCGTATGATGCGCCGAAGCTGAGACCGGAGTAGTTGGGGAGTCTATAGTTCACCACGATGTCCGGGTCGATGACAGAAGCGTCGGCATAGCGAGCGCGGAGAGCGGGGCGACGGAGGGCTCTGAGTTCATATCCGAGGCGGAAACGGAGAGTGCTCCAGGGGTTTGACTCGATGGTGGCTTGGGTTGTCCATTCGGGGCGGTCGTAGCCGTTGAAATAGCCGGTTTTGCCATTCTGGTGCTGGTAGCGACCTTCGGCGTCGATCTTGAAATATCTGCCGGAGTCATAACCGAGGTTTACGCCGAAAGAGAAACCGGAGACGTTTGCGCGACCATCGGGGTCGGTGTTGACGATGATGGCTCGGCCGGAGGCATCAGCCATGGGGAGTGGAGAGCAGCCGTCGACGGGGATGCCGAGGCATAGCCAGGTGTTATATAGCCCGCCGAGGTGCTGATCGCGGCTGGTGCGATAAGCCACGTCGATGCCGGCGTGGAAGCCCGCGAAGGGGCCGGTGCGGAGGCCGAAATGTGCATCAAGTGGAGTATACACCGGGTTGCTGTTGCTGATCGAGGGCATCTGATAGTAGTCATACTCGCGGATATTGGCGAGGGTATGGAGGTCGGAGCCCCCAAGAAGGTGGAGGTAAAGCGCCACCGGACCGGCATTGAAGTCGAATTTCACGTCGGGCGCGAAGTGGACCGTGGCATAGCGATTGGTCTCAGGTCCGGCCTTGAAAGCGAGGTCGAAGTTCACACCGATGCGCAGGTTGATGCGCTGTCGGTTGAAACGATAGTATGGAGTGAGGGTGACAATGCCGTAGGTGTCGATGTCGTTATTATAGGTTACGACATCGGTGTTCAGGTCGATGCCGAGGGCAGACTTGGAGGAGGTCGGGAATGAGAAACCGGCATTGAGGTTGATATCCGTTTCGCGGCTGCCGGGGGCGGAGAGGGGTTGCAAGGGGTCGACATCATTGGGCATATAGAGTCGACGGAAGGAGAGGTGGCGCACACCGAGTTGGGCGTGCCAGAGGATGTTGTCGATCAGAGCCGGAGACTGCCAGCCTACTCGCGCCGAGATGTCGTGGATGGTCTGTGTAGGGCTTTCGATAGCGGCATCGGGGTCGGCGGTGGTGGGTGCAAAGCCATAGTAGTTGAAATTGCCGATATGATAGTCAATGGCGGCGCTCAGCGTACCTTTTCCGCTCCAGGAGTGATGGCCATAGATGCCGATGGCTTCATCATAACGCCACATTTTGTTGTCGGCAGTGGCGGGGCTGATGCGGGGCTTCCAGAGGGATGTGGAGTTGTGTTGCAGCCGGATGCCGAGTGCTGAAGAGGAGTTATCGATGAAGCGATAGCCGGCAGCCAAGGTGCTTTCGAGCCATGAGCCGAGACCGAAGTCGAGATAACCACGGCGCGAGGAATAGTCGCGAATGGCACCCCAGACTGTCGCCTCGATGGGGAGGGCTTGGGGTGTGAAATTCGCTGCTACGCCCAGCGTGGAGTAGTCGAGCGATGACTCTTCGGCGCTCAACTTCAGTGGACGGGGGAAGAGGCCGATGCGGTCATGGTTGATATATTCCGGCACATACTCTCCTTCGACGTTGATCTGCTGGTCGTATTGTGCCGAAGCGGGTATGGCGCAGAGTGCGAGGAGTGATGCTGCCGCGGTGAGGATCAAATATTTCGATCGGGTGATTGTCATAGTGTTATGGTGATGGGATTGTGATTTGATTCTTTCTTGATATGAAGGTAAGAGATGATTATTTCCACTTCTTGAGGCGCGATGAGATCAGCGAGTATTGATGGGGCGTACCGACGTCGGTAAACTCCTCCATACGGCATCGGGCGGCCTCATAATTCTTCTTATCGAGGTCGAATTGAGCCAAAGTTACGGCGGATTTCGCACCGGGGAGCGATGAAGGATTTTGGGCGAGCGATTCGTAGATTTCGATGGCTTCGGAGCGGCGGTTGAGGTAGTTGAGAGCCTCAGCCTCATAGTAGTTGATGTCGGCGATTTCGTCAGCCTCGAGGCCTCCGGCATGCTTGATCCGTTCGGTAACGTCGAGGAGGTCAGCCCATTTGCGGGAGTCGTACATGGCAGCCGCCATGCGGAGGAGTTCGTCGATATCGGCAGTGCCGTTGAGGGAGAGGCGTTTCTTATATGCCTCGGCAGCGAGGTCTTTGCGTCCGGTCTCTTCGTAGGTAACAGCCTCTTCGAGCAGGGCCTTGGAGAGCCAGCGAGAGTCGGGGTAGTTTTTCTCGATGCGTTGGAGGTCGGCGATTTTGGCGCTGTTGTTGCCTTGGAGGCCACGGACCACAGCGCGGCGGTAGAGGGCATAGTCGGCGTCGGTGGCGTCGGCATCGAT
>SFNM01000061.1 GCA_004552725.1 Bacteroidales bacterium
CACAATTATTCGCCCGGATGATAATCAATTCGCCATTGACATCGAATCCTGGCGCGACAAAGCCGCCTCCGGCCAACCTTGTAAATGGCGCATCAACCTTAGTCGCAACGATGGTACACCCGTCGATGCCGCTTTGGTTGCTTCTCTCTACAATCATGCCCTCGACTTCTTTGGCGCCGGACAACCGCAACACTTAAACCCCAAAGAACTCATCTCGCATAAAGATATCATGACTTATCGGCCTTTCGTTTTCCCTCATAGCATCGGTACGTTTATTCAAGAAGAACTACTTGGTATTGACACAAGTTTCTATCACGATATAAACCTTCTACGCTATCTTTACTGTCAAGATATTCGCTCTTTCTTTTACCAAACCGGAGTAGCCTATGGATTTGCCCAACGCAATAATGCGACTATGGCTTCAGCCCCTATGCTTCTTAACGATTGTGTAATTCAAGAAGAGGCTTGCGCCGTTGAAGAAGTCGCTGAGCAAAAAGAAATGTCCGATTCATCCGAGCAGCCTAATCAACCAGAAGGTGATTTCTCTTTCCGCCAAGGCGATGTGCTCCAGGCTCTTTGGTTGCCCGACCTCACTACCAATGCCGACGGCTCCGTTACCATCGACTTCTCCTTGCCCAACGCCAACGGCCAGTGGGCTTTCGTCCTCTCCGCTTGGACCGCCGACCTCCATACTAACGGATTGCGCCGCATAATCACCACATCCAAGCCACTGATGGTGCAACCTTCGCTCCCGCGCTTCCTCCGCCACGGCGACCATGCCACGCTCTGTGCCACTGTCTACAACAGCACTGACCATCCGCTCTCTGCAAATGCCGTAATCGAAGTCTACAACCCCGAAAACGACTCTATCATCGCATCGTCTTCGCAAATTCTCAACATCAATGCCGACGGCTCCACACTCATCGCTGTCGACGCTTCTATGACTCCCGACCTCCACTCTATCGGAGTACGTGTCAAAGCCTCCTCCAATCACTTCTCCGACGGTGAAATCAACCTCCTCCCCGTGCTCGAAGCATCAAGCACTGTGATTGAAAGCACCACATTCTATCTCAATTCTCAACGCCCGGTTTTCGAAATGACTTTACCCGAAAACCTCGGCGAGAATACCACCCTCCAATATTGCCAAAATCCAATTTGGGAAGCAGTGAAGGCTCTTCCCGAATTATATATCGCCGACTTGATAACCTCACCAGGTGCTGCCAATGCTCTCTTCGGTGCCGCTATCTCTCAAGGCATTGCATCTCAACACCCCGAAGTTGTTGATGGTATCAACCAATGGATGGCTCAACCCGACGAAGACCCGCTCCGCTCGGCATTATATAAAAATGAGCAACTCAAATTAGCAACCATGCAACAAACGCCTTGGATGGCTACTGCCGCTTCGCAAACTCAACGTATGCAACGCATTGCCCTCTCGCTCGATGCCAACCAAGCAAAATCTGTCTTCGAAAAGGCTATCTCTCGCCTCGCATATCTCCAAAACCCCGATGGCGGTTTTTGCTGGATTGATGGCTTCAGAGAATCTTCGCGTTGGACCACCTCCATAGTGCTAAAAAATCTTGGTTTGGCAAATGCTTGCGGACTTTTACCAAACGACAATCGTCTCAACAAAATTATCGACCACGCTTTTAATTACCTCGATAATAACGCCAAAGATTTCAAAATCGAATACGCTTTAATATACTCACTATTCCCCGAGCGTAAGCCTTCAACTCTCGAAGGGCAACAAGCAATCGGCGAGGCTATCGAATATATCTTAAGCAACAAACAAGATCTCACCACCGCCTCGCGCGCCGTCGCTGCATTGGTGCTCGAAGCAAACAATCGCCACGCTTCTGCTTTGGAAATGATACGCTCGTTGCGACAATTCCAAATCCAAAGCCCGATGGCCGGCATCTCCTATCCCTCGGTCGACAACATCGACTCCTACGCTCACATTCTCATGGCCTTCGCCAAGATTGACCCGCGTCAAGACGAACTCGATGCCATGCGCCAGTGGCTCGTCCTTCGCGCTCAAGTCACCGACGACCTTGGCGCTTGGGACCCTTCTTATCTCATCTACGCTATCTTAGGCTCCGGCTCCAAATGGACTTCTTTTGCCGACAATGCCTCAGTCATCACCATCAATGGCCACACCATCATTCCCGATAGTTTCGAACAACTCACCGGCAACCTCGTTTATCAAATTCCCGCAGAAGATAGCGGTGCATCTATTAGAATCGAACGCCCGGCCGACTCGTCCGTCTCTTATGGCGGCATCACCACAATCACTTGCCGGCCTATCAACCAAGTCAAAGCACACGCGCTTCCCGAACTATCCATCGACAAACGCATCTTCGCTCTACGAAATGGCCAATGGGTCGAAACTACTGACCTTATTGCCGGTGAACAAATCCGCATAGACCTCACAATCTCTTCCGCTCGCGACCTCGAATATGTAATCATCGACGACCAACGAGCCGCTAACCTCCAGCCACTTCCTTCCGAACAACTGCCCTGCACACGTTGGGAATCCGGTACCATCTTCTACCGCGAACACAACGACCAAAACACTCGCCTTTACTTAGCATACTTGCCCAAAGGCGCTTACCACTTCCAATACAATATGACTGTCACATCCTCCGGCACGTTCTCCTCCGGCTTTGCCACCATCCAAAGCCAACTCGCCCCGGCCATCACCGCTCATTCCTCCGCCCTCCAACTCTCCGCAAAATAATTATCGCCTCTTTTTTAACCGCGCCGGAGTGCCAAATTTGGCACTCCGGCGCGTGACATTGTGGCACATTTATCCGCTCCGTGGCACTTGGCACGGATTATGCTTTATCTTTGGTAGAAATTTTAAAAATAATCAATCAAACCGATTTTATAATATACTGTTATGAAATTCAAACCATTAGCCGACCGGGTTATCATCAACCCCACCGCTGCCGAAGAAGTCACCGCTTCGGGCATCATCATCCCTGACTCTGCCAAAGAAAAACCCCTGCGTGGCACAATCATCGCTGTGGGCAACGGCACTAAAGACGAAGAAATGATTCTCAAAGAAGGCGACCAAGTACTCTACGGCAAATATGCCGGCACCGAACTCGACCTCGATGGCCAAAAAGTACTCATCATGCGCCAAAGCGAAGTACTCGCCGTTATCGAACTCTAATTAACAACCTATCAATCTGTCTACAACTATGGCTAAAGAAATAAAATTTACTACCGACGCTCGCGCCGAACTCAAAAAAGGCGTTGACGCTCTGGCCGACGCTGTCAAAGTTACTCTCGGTCCCAAAGGTCGCAACGTTATCATCGATAAAAAATTCGGTGCTCCTCACATCACCAAAGACGGTGTGAGCGTGGCTCGCGAAATCGAACTCGAAGACCCGTTCCAAAACATGGGCGCTCAACTCGTTAAAGAAGTTGCTTCCAAAACCGGCGACGACGCAGGCGACGGCACCACCACCGCCACAGTCCTCGCTCAATCCATCATCAACGTCGGCCTTAAGAATGTAACCGCCGGCGCCAACCCCATGGACATCAAACGCGGTATCGACAAAGCCGTGGCTGCCGTTGTGGCTCACATCCGCTCTATGGCCGAAGAAGTTGGCGACGACTTCAAGAAAATCGAAGACGTGGCTCGCGTTTCCGCTAACAACGACGACACCATCGGCCGCCTCATCGCCGAAGCCATGCAAAAAGTTGGCAAAGAAGGCGTTATCACCGTCGACGAAGCCAAAGGCACCGAAACCACCATCGACGTGGTCGAAGGTATGCAATTCGACCGCGGCTACATCTCGCCCTACTTCGTCACCGATGGCGACAAGATGGAATGTGTGATGGATAACCCCCTCATCCTCCTCCACGACAAGAAAATCTCCAACCTCAAAGATTTCCTCCCCATCCTCGAACAATCCGCCCAAAGCGGCCGTCCTCTGCTCATCATTGCTGAAGACGTTGACCAAGACGCTCTCGCCGCTCTGGTGCTCAACCGTCTCCGCGGTAACCTCCGCATCTGCGCCGTCAAAGCTCCCGGTTTCGGCGACCGTCGCAAAGAAATGCTCGAAGACATCGCCATCCTCACCGGCGGCACCGTTATCTCTGCCGACAAAGGCATGCAGCTCTCCACCGCCACCATGCAAGACCTCGGCTCGGCAAACCTCGTCACCATCACCAAAGAAAATACCACTATCGTCAACCGCGACAGCAACAAGGACGCTATCGCAGCTCGCGTGGCTCAAATCAAAGCCCAAATGGAGCAAACTTCCAGCAGCTACGACCGCGAAAAACTCCAAGAACGCCTCGCCAAACTCGCCGGCGGCGTTGCCGTGCTCCACATCGGCGCCCCCAGCGAAGTGGAAATGAAAGAAAAGAAAGACCGCGTGGACGACGCCCTCAGCGCCACCCGTGCTGCCATTGCCGAAGGCATCGTCCCCGGCGGCGGCGTAGCATACATCCGCTGCCTCAAAGCCCTCGAAGGCCTTAAAGGCGACAACGACGACGAAACCACCGGTATCGACATCGTGCGCCGCGCCATCGAAGAACCCCTGCGCCAAATCTCCTATAACGCAGGCGTAGAAGGCGCCGTAGTAGTGCAAAAAGTCAGCGAAGGCACTGCCGACTTCGGCTACAACGCCCGCACCGACCGCTACGAAAACCTCCTTGCCGCCGGCGTAATCGACCCCGCCAAGGTTACCCGCGTAGCCCTCGAAAATGCCGCTTCTATCGCCGGCATGTTCCTCACCACCGAGTGTGTCATCGCCGACAAGAAGGAAGATACCCCCGCCCCCGCAATGCCCGCCGGCGGCATGGGCGGCATGATGTAAAAAATCCCTCCCCCCAACAATAAAAAGGAGCAGAGCCCAAGGCCCCGCTCCTTTTTTACATTCCCTCACTTCACGGCAACGCGGTCAACGGACAAAAGGCACGGCGCAGCAAAGCGCCCGCCACATCCGCCCGCTTTTATATCGGCTCTATGCTTTTGCGAAGGCATTTCTCATCCCGGCCTCCGCTTTTTTTACACTTGTTTTCACTTTTTGCCCCTCTTTTATTTGCACGATTGCAGAGATTTCACTAAATTTGCAATAAATTTGTAACTACAATCCAAATGATCGACCTTATTCCTTGCCTTGCTCTTTTCGACGCCGCGGACTTCTTTCAATGGTTTGTGGAAAATGCCGGCTACACTCTGGTATTTGTCTTTATGGTCATTGAAAGTTCTTTCATCCCGTTCCCTTCAGAAGTAGTAGTGCCACCGGCCGCTTATTTAGCCGCTTCACGAGGCGATTTGCACGTGGCCGGCATCGTTGTCGCCGCCACTCTCGGAGCGCTCGTCGGGGCTCTCATCAATTACTACCTCTCGCTTTGGATTGGTCGCCCTTTGGTTTATCGCTTCGCTGAGTCATCATTCGGCAATGTTTGCTTGCTCAACCGCCAAAAAGTTGAAAATGCCGAAAAATACTTCGACCGCCACGGGGCAATTTCTACATTCATCGGCCGTTTAGTACCTGCCGTGCGACAACTCATCAGCATTCCCGCCGGTTTAGCACGCATGAATGTGGCCAAGTTTGCCCTCTTCACATCACTCGGCGCTTTAGTTTGGAACATTATCTTAGCCACATTGGGTTGGTGGTTGTCGACCTTCGTGGCTCTTGACGACCTTTTCGTACAAGTCGAAAAATACAATCACTACCTCACTATCGGTGGTTTGATTATCGCGGCCCTTTGTATCCTTTTCATCATTTGGCGCGTTATCAAACATCGCAAATCCCAATCTAACCAGTAATCAACTACAACTATGATAGTATCCCCGTCGCTCCTTTCAGCCGATTTTGGCCACCTCGCCGACGACATCGCCATGCTCAATCGCTCACAAGCACATTGGCTCCATTGCGACGTGATGGACGGCACGTTCGTCCCTAACATCTCATTCGGCTTCCCCGTAATCAAAGCCATGAGCAAACTCACCGTCAAGCCCCTCGACGTGCACCTTATGATCGTGCAACCCGAGAAATACATCAACGCCGTGCGCGATTGCGGTGCCACAATAATGAACGTCCACCAAGAAGCATGCATCCACCTCGACCGCACTATCCATGCCATCCACCAAGCCGGCATGAAAGCAGCCGTCACTCTCAACCCATCAACCCCCGTTTGCACACTTCAAGACATCATCACCGAACTCGATATGGTGCTCCTAATGAGCGTCAATCCCGGTTTCGGTGGCCAATCATATATCGAAAACACTTATGCAAAAATAGCCCGATTGCGAGCGCTCATCAATGAAAGCGGCTCCAAAGCACTCATCCAAGTCGATGGCGGCGTTAACCTCCAAAACGCCCCTAAATTAGCACAAGCAGGCGTCGACGTTTTAGTGGCCGGTAGCGCTGTCTTCGGCGCTCAAAACCCCGAGCAAGTCATAGCCCAAATGGCCGCACTCTAATCACATTTTTTGTAATCCTCTTATTCTTTTTTATATATGTCGACCAATTCCGACATTGACGTTGAAATGGGTGCCGTCCCGGGGCCTAAACGACGCCGTCGTAAAACGGCCGAACCGCTCGTTGCTCAACAAGTTCAACCAAGCAACGATGCTACTGCCGCCCAATCTCAACCCTCCGAACCTAAACAACGGAAACCTCGCTCCCAATCCGCTGCTACCGACCAACGCCATATCAGCGGTTTTATGGAACTTATCACCTCCAAACGTTTCCGCTCTACTATCGCCCTCTTTTTGATGGCCATTTCAATTGCTATGGCCATTTCTACTATAATTTACTTGCGCACCGGCACCGCCGACCAAAGCATCGTAGCCGGTAAAAGCCTCGAACAGATCGCTCAACACGCCGACGAAGTCCAAACCGCCGGCGGTGCTTTCGGCGCTTGGGTTGCAAACGCATTGTTAGTCAACACTTTCGGCATAGGCTCATTCGTTTTAGTCATTTACACTTTCTTGATTTCTCTTGCCCTCTTCGGCTTGATGAGAATTCGCTTCTGGGCCTTCACTTTTAAATGCCTCTTCACTACTATCGCACTGTCCATTTGCGCAGGTCTCTTCACTTTCGACGTCGACACCTCATTCCATTGGGGTGGGGCACATGGTCATTACGTTAATGCCATGATGATGCACTACACCGACACAATGGTCGCTTTCATCCTCGCTTTCCTTTTAATTGGATTGCTCATTGTGCTCTACATCAACCAAATCCTCAAATTCTACAACCAAGTAAGCGGAAAAGTGCGTCGCGCTCACGATGCTATGGTCAACACCGCTCGAAGCGAACGAACGCCTCAAGCTACCCCTCAAGACCTCCCGGACTCCACCACAGAAAACACCCCGGCCGACAGCAGCAAACAACAATCCGCTCCTATTGCAATTGATGAATTGCCCGATACCAACAATGAAACTGAAATCGGCTTCACAATCGACGATATCGACGACGACTCTCCCATCGCTCAAGAGCAAACTCAGGCTTCTCAACCTATTGATAATCAACCCATCATCATCGACGAAGAACCAACCAATCCGTCTAATCCCGCTACGGACGTAATTCCGGCAACTCCTGTCGACACCCCTCAGCAACCATCCGACTTCGACCCCGAATTCACTATCAACGTGGCCGAACTCAACGACAACCCCGCTACTCTCGAAAATACCCCTCCTAAAGAACTGCCGCCTCTCAACGTGCGCGACGAACTCAGCAGTTTCCGCTTTCCCTCGGCTAAACTCCTCATCGACCGTCCTATCACTAAAGTTATCGATGAAGACGAGCAAAACGAAAATAAAGAACTGATTGTGAAAACTTTGCGCGATTACGGCATCCCCATCTCGCGCATCGAAGCCACCATCGGCCCCACAGTCACCCTCTACGAAATCGTGCCCGCCGAAGGTGTCCGTATTGCCCAAATCAAACGCCTCGAAGACGACATCGCTCTCTCTCTCTCCGCTCTCGGCATCCGCATCATCGCACCAATCCCCGGCAAAGGCACCGTCGGCATCGAAGTGCCCAACCGCGAGCCGCAAACGGTTTCTATGTTTACCGTCATCAACTCTCGCAAATTCCGCGAATGTCAAATGGCGCTTCCTATGGCACTCGGCGCTACCATCAACAATGATATCTTCATCGAAGACCTCGCACGAATGCCCCACATGCTCGTCGCCGGCGCCACCGGTCAAGGTAAATCAGTCGGACTTAACTGCATCATTGCTTCGCTCCTCTACAAAAAACACCCCGCCGAACTCAAATTCGTGCTCATCGACCCAAAAATGGTCGAATTCAGCCTTTACTCTCGCCTCGAACGATACTATCTCGCCAAACTCCCCGACGAAGAAGACGCTATCATCACCGACCCCATGAAAGCACTCTCTACACTCAGCGCTCTCTGCGTTGAAATGGACAATCGCTACGACCTCCTCAAGGATGCCGGAGTCCGTACCGTAGTAGAATACAACACCAAATGGGTGGAACGTCGCCTTAACCCCAAAAACGGCCACAAATATATGCCCTACATCGTGGTCATCGTCGACGAGTTCGCCGACCTCATCATGACCGCCGGCAAAGAAATATCCGTTCACATCGCTCGCATCGCTCAGAAAGCACGTGCCGTCGGTATCCACATGATTATCAGCACACAGCGCCCATCTACCGACGTCATCACCGGTATGATTAAGGCCAACTTCCCCGCACGTATCGCATTCCGCGTGGCATCCGGCATCGATAGCAAAACCATTCTCGACCGCCCCGGTGCTCACCGTCTTATCGGTCGCGGCGATATGCTCTTCACACACAACAGCAAACTCGAACGCGTGCAATGCGCCTTTATCGACACCCCCGAAGTTGAAGCTCTCGTCGACTTCATCGCTCGCCAATCCAGTTACACCAGCGCATACCTCCTCCCCGAACCGGAAAATTCTCAAAATACCGGCGTTCTCTCCGACGACCTCAGCCGTCGCGACGAAATGTTCGAAACCTGTGCACGCTTCGTGGTTACAAACTCCACCGCCTCCACTTCCTCGCTACAACGACGATTCAGCATCGGATACAACAAGGCCGGCAAAATCATGGACCAACTCGAGGCCGCCCACATCGTCGGACCGGCCGACGGACAGCGCCCACGCGCCGTGCTTATGGACAGCGAAGCCCTCGAATCTTTCCTCGCTCAACTCTCTTAATTATGACTCATATTCTCGCTTTAATAATCCTAATTTTCAGTGGCTTGGCCGCCAACGCTGCTTCAGCCACCGACCTCATGGCTCGATGCGCAAAGGCTCTCAACGATGCACCTTCGCTCCAAGTCAACTTCTCTCTAAGTGTTGGCCAAAACACCTCCGCTTGCTCCATGACCATCGCTCGCCAACGTTTCACCTTGAAATCACCCGACATGATGGTGTGGTACGACGGTGCTACGCAGTGGACTTACATCACCTCCGACCGTGAACTCTCTATCACCGAACCTACCGCCGAAGAACTGATGGAATGTAACCCCTTCGCCATCGTCAACCACTACGCTAATTATTATAATGTGCGAGCAATCCAAGGCAAAGCAAACACCGTGGAACTCTCTCCAAAACATTCCGGCGCTTCTATCCGCCGAGCTACGGTCACAATTAATCCCGACAACAATCTCCCCGCTGCCATTAACGTCACTTTAGCCAACGGCCACACATTCTCCGTAAAAGTCTCATCAATATCTCGCGGCGGAAACATTCCTCAAGCCTCTTTTGTTTATAATAAATCCTCTCATCCCGCTGCTACTATCAACGACCTTCGATAATTCCTTTGTAACATCCACTACAACAACTCATTCTCATAATATGGAACAAACCAAATGCCTAATCATCGGCTCCGGTCCCGCCGGATTTACAGCCGCAATATACGCCTCTCGCGCTAACCTTCATCCTATCGTCATTGAAGGTCCCGCTCCCGGCGGTCAACTCCTCCAAACCACCGAAGTCGAGAACTTCCCCGGATACCCTCAAGGCGTCACCGGCAATCAACTCATCGAAGACTGCCGCAATCAAGCCCTCCGCTTCGAGGCAGACATCCGCCCCGGCTACGTTACAAAAGTCGACACCTCAAATCGACCGTTCGTTGTCACTCTCGACAATGGCTCTTCCATCAAAGCGGAAACCATCATAGTGGCAACCGGTGCCACTGCGCGATACCTCGGACTCCCCGACGAAACCAAATACCAAGGACTCGGCGTGAGCGCTTGCGCCACCTGCGACGGCTTCTTCTACCGCAACCGCAACGTCGCCGTAGTCGGTGGCGGCGACACAGCCTGCGAAGAAGCTCTTTACCTCGCCGGCCTCGCCAAAAAAGTGTTCCTCATTGTGCGCAAACCCTTCCTCCGCGCTTCCAAAATCATGCAACAACGCGCACTAAACCATCCCAAAATCGAAGTCCTCTTCAACACCAACACCGAAGGCCTCTTCGGCGACGAATACCTCGAAGGCGCTCACCTGGTAGAACACCGCGGCACTCCCGACGAACGCCACTTCGACATCGCAATCGACGGCTTCTTCCTTGCTATCGGCCACAAACCATGCTCCGACTTCTTCGAGGGCGCGCTCCTCACCGATGAAGCCGGCTTCATCAAAACCAACGCTCCTTCTACTGCCACCAACATCCCCGGCATCTTCGCCGCCGGCGACGTGGCCGACCCCGCCTACCAACAAGCAATCGTCGCTGCCGCCTCCGGTTGCCGCGCCGCCATCGACGCTGAGCACTTCATCCTTCAAAACGCTTAACACTCGCACACTCCTAATATGGCACGTTTCGACTTTCATATAGTCAGAGCCGGTTTCTTCTACTCGGTCGTTTCCGTCAAAGAAACCGGCAATAGCAACGTGCTCCATCATTGTGATCTTTCTTTAAACACACATCCGGATCTTTGTAATCAACCTCTCACTATCATCACTCGCGATTGTT
>SFNM01000062.1 GCA_004552725.1 Bacteroidales bacterium
AAACGATTTGATGTTGTGATAAATAATTTTTTGGTAAAAGGTGTGAGGATTGGCTTTTTTTTGCTAAATTTGCAGTGATTTGGTGTTTTGCCGAATTATTTAGTTAATTTGCTGTTTCACTACAGGTTTTTCACTTGAAATGATGAATAAACTGCAACTATATATCTATATGTCGCGGCGTGGATTTAAGAGCGTGCGCTGTATAAATCCGGCCGAGAATGTGCAATCGCAGATACCGCAATTGCGCGGAGCGCTTGAGTCGGTGGAATATAATGCTGCGGAGAAGTATTTATTCTACGCTATTTCGTATACCGACGAGGGCGTTTTCTTCTCAATATTACGTACTATTCCACCTGAAGCGGGCGACCACCTCGCATCGTATATTTATATACCTAACGGGCTGAAAATCACCTCCGCACAGTTGATGGATGTTGTAAATCGGGTGACGCGTGTGGTGTCAAGTCCATCGGTCACTACCGAGCAATTGGCTGATTTGCAGCAGACATTCTCGCAGCAGTATCAATATGATGCTTCGGCACCCGCGATTGCCGCTTCGATGGGCAAGGACTGTGCTGTGGTGTACTATGGCGGCGACCGTGGATTGGCGCTTGCCGATTTCCTCTGCGACTACATCTTCCAACCGCAATTCCTTGGGTGGAAGGCCGTGGTGCTGATTGATGATGTGTTGCAAGTCGAAACATCGGCTCCGGTGCTTGATAATGTGGCTATTCGTCCAACGGTGGCATTGCTCCCGCCCGATGTGTCCGACACAAAATTCACTCCGCATATCTATCATCACCCGTTCACCCGTGCGTTTCGGGCTGAATTGGGTGGCACAGTGAAAGTTCGCTGGCATCGCGGTGGCTTCGAAGAACAAATACAATCGTTTAAAGTGACGGGTGAAGGTATGACCCTACCTACTCCTACCACCGACGAGAGCCGCAAGGCTATCACTCCTGCTTCGTTCCTAATCACTTCACAAGCCACCAAGCATAGGATTGCTGACGCGCATATACGTGTGAACGGAGTGGATATTGTTGATGCTCACCAGTTTACACAGAACGAATTAAAAAATGCATTGGTGGAGATAAATGCTGCCGGTTTTGCTCCTTTCCGGTCGCATCTTGACTTGGCTTCGACCACTCAGGCTCTAATCCAACTGCCCGAGCAGCGTCGCGTGTTCCGCTTTGAAATCGCGCTCCGCAGTTCGTCGATGGGCGCTCCGTTGCATTTTGATATCCCATCTAAATCCGATATCACCGAAAGCCCGATTGAGGGTTACGAGCCTACCGAGCCGATTCGCGAGGGCGTGACTCGTATCAACCGGTTGCAATATACTCCTCCGGTGGGTATTGCGCCTAAAACGCTGATTATATCCGTTGTTGTAGCGTTGGCTATTGGTTTCTTGGTGGGATTTTTGATGGGCGGAAGCAAAAGTTCCGGTGTGAAAGATCGCGCCCAGCAAGCGGTGGAGAATGCCCAAAAGATGACCTCCGGCGAGCAGCCAACGCAGCCGGCTGAGCAAGTCCAAGTGGTTGAGCCGACTCCTTCGCAACCGTCCCAACCTGCTCAAACCGGCGAGCAACCGGATGCGAAGCCGGCTGAACAGACCGCGGCTCAAACTAATACAGCCACAGTGACTTCTGATGCCATCGCTTACCTTGATAACAACAAGGTGTGGGCAAAGGCTGATTTGGACAAGTTCCCGGCTCTCAAAGGCCTTTTTGAAGATATTAACTCATACAATTTCAGTCGTTTGGTATCTCATTGGGGCCCGATGCTCAGCAAGTCGAAACGCTTCCAAGAAGTGGTCACCTCCGCTCAGAATTGTATAAATAAGAAGAAGTTCAAACCCGCATCCGGCGACACTTATTGCAAATCCGGCGACACGAAAATCACCGTTTATGCTTTCCGTTGCCGCATCGACCCCTAATAATACTCAACACTTACTCACCTGATATCCAAAGAACCCATGAAACAATTTGTAATACTCGCTGCCGCCGCATTGACTTGCTCTGTGATGAGCGCTCGCCTTGGTACGGCGGGCAGTATCTCCTCCACTACAGCCGACGGTCGCATTGTAACCGTGACGGCCATCAACCCCAATGTGCTTAAAATTACTAATATAGCCGGCTTTGGCGAACAGCCGTTGTCTTCCGAGGCTATTGTGGCCGAGCGCGGTACATACGCTGCCGCAACGCAACAAATCGGCAAATTTATCACCACTTTGGTGACCGAAAGTGGTATAACCGCCACCGTTGATGATCGAACCGGCTTCCTCACCATCACATCCGGTGAGGGACGAGTAGTGACCGACTGCGGTGCACGTCCTGCAGAGAATGGCTTCCATACCATCAACCTCAACACCACCTCTCGCGGCTCTATCTACGGCGCCGGCGAGCGTGGCCATCGCCTAAATCTGCGTGGCGATACATTGGTGCAGTTCAATCGCCAAAACTATGGTTATACCGGTACAGATCATCGCATATCGCAGATGGGCATCACAATGCCACTGTTCATTGCTTCCGATGGTTTCGCAATCGTGTTCGACGATTATGCTCGCTCGCGGATGATTGTCGACAACACAATTACTTATATTACTGAAAATGAGCGCCCGGTGACTTATTATTATGTAGCCGGTGCCTCCACTATCGCTGATGTCACCGAGCAATTGTCCGCTATCACAGGCCGTCAAGAGTTGCCTCCTTTCTGGTCGCTCGGCTACATCACCTCGCGCTATGGCTATCGCACTCAAGATGAGACTATTGGAGTTATTGATACGCTCAAACGCGAAGGCTATCCGGTTGATGGCATCGTGCTCGACCTCTATTGGTATGGCCGCGAACAAGATATGGGTCGCCTTGCCTGGGATCCCGACCAATGGCCCGAACCTGAGAAAATGCTCCGCCAACTGCATAATCGCGGTGTGAATCTCGTGGCAATTTCACAACCATACGTTTTGCGCAACGGTCGCGCTATCGACAACTATAACGCACTCTCCGCTGACTCATTGCTACTTCTCGACTCTGCCGGCAACACTCAAGAAGTGAAAATCTGGGTGGGCGAAGGCGGTATGTTCGACGTGTCGAACCCTGCCACCAAGCAATGGCTGGCCAACCGCTACGAACAACTCACCAATATGGGAGTCGAAGGCTGGTGGGGCGACTTGGGTGAGCCTGAAGTGCATCCGTTGACCGGCCTTCATCACAATGGTATCGGAGCCGCTAATTATCACAACCAATATGGCAACGACTGGAGTCGTATTATCTTCGATATGTTCAAGGAGAAATTCCCTGAACGCCGTTTGATGACAATGATGCGCGGCGGCACCATAGGCTTGCAACGCTTCAATGTGTTCCCATGGTCGACCGACGTGTCGCGTTCATGGGGCGGCCTCGAGCCTCAAATCCGCATCATGATACAGTCGGGCCTCAGTGGCTTGGGCTATATGAGCCACGACGTGGGCGGTTTTGCCGTTGATCCGGCTGAACCGTTTATGCCCGAACTCTATGTGCGTTGGCTCCAACTTGGCTTGTTCTCGCCGATATTGCGTACTCACGCTCAGCAGTTTGCCGAGCCGTATAATTACCCCGAATACCAACGCCAAATCCTGTCGCTCATCAAGCAGCGCTATCGCTGGCTACCTTACAACTACACTTTGGCGTGGGAAAATGCCTCGAAAGGCTATCCGTTGGTGCGTCCGCTGAATTTCACCGACCCGGTGAACACTTACGACAATGTTTCCGACCAATTCTTGTGGGGTAGCGAGGTAATGGTGGCTCCGGTGCTCACACCCGGTGCAACTTCGCGCAAAATTACCTTCCCACATGGCTTGTGGTTTGATTTCCTCGATGGTGACAAGGCTTATCAAGGTGGCCAAGTGGTTGATTATCCGGTCGATATCCAATCGCTCCCGTTGTTTGTGCGTGCAGGCGCTTTCTTGCCGTTGGCCGACTATAAGATGGAGAACGTAGGCGACTACGACCCATCGCAACTCACCGTGCACTATTTCCCCGCTGAAGGTGTTGACTCACAATTCACACTCTTCGACGACGACCGCACATCCACAGGCACCCTCGCTCCAAATTGCCACCGCGAAATCACTTTCATCGGTCGCAATGACGGTCGTACCATTGAGGTTCGTTCCGAAGGTGCTTACACAGGCGCACCACGCGAAATCGCTCTCACAATTGTGGTACATCGCGCCGCAAATGCCGCCACATTCCGTGTGAACGGTCGCAATATGCGTCCCAAACTCGATGAAAGTGCCAACACATTGACCCTGCGCGTGAAATGGCCGGTAGACCGTGCTCTCGTTATCGAATCTAACAACCTCAAATTATGTTCTCAGGAATAGTAGAAGAAGCCGCCACTGTGGTGGCAGTGACTGCCGACGGGGGCAACGTGCGCTTGCGTGTGCGTTGCTCCTTTGCCGGCGAACTTACCATCGACCAATCGGTGGCTCACAATGGAGTGTGCCTCACAGTGGTTGAAATCAATCCCGACGACTCCACCTACGATGTGGTGGCCATAGCCGAAACTTTGCAACGCTCGAATCTTGGCGACTTGCATCCCGGCGATTTGGTGAACCTCGAACGTTCGATGGTGATGAATGGTCGCTTGGATGGTCACATCGTGCAAGGCCATGTGGATTGCACCGCAGTATGCGACCAAATTGAAGATGTGGATGGCTCGCGCTACTTCCGTTTTACATACGACATCCCCGCTGAAATGCGCCGTCGCGGTTATCTCACCGTTGAAAAGGGCTCAGTGACCGTGAACGGGGTGAGCCTCACTGTGTGTGACTCTACGCCTACATCGTTCCGTGTGGCTATCATTCCATATACAATGGAGCACACCAATTTCTGCCGCATCGCTGTGGGGACTCGCGTCAACCTCGAATTCGACATCCTAGGCAAGTACATTGCCGCCCTTCAGCAGGCTTAACACCCGGTTGCTATGACTCATGAAGAGTTCGCGCTCGAAATCCTGATGCATTTGCCTTTTCAGGCCAATGAACAACAAATGCAGGTGGCTCGGGCGCTTGCTCGCTTTTGTGCGCGCCCGGCAGAGGAGCAACGAACTACCGACCGTGTGTTTATTCTCAACGGATATGCCGGCACGGGTAAAACATCGTTGGTTGGCGCGTTAGTCAAAGTGTTGGCCAACAATCATATACCTACTATGTTGCTGGCACCTACCGGACGCGCGGCCAAGGTGTTTGCTGCATCGGCCGAGATGCCTGCCGCAACCATCCATCGCAAAATTTATCGCCACTCAATTAGCGGCTTGCCGGGCCCGGCTCTCCCTCGCGAGAATAAACTCGCCGGAGGCGTGTTTATCGTTGACGAAGCCTCGATGATACCGGCGGCTGATGGGCGCGGAAGCGACCTCCTTGGCGACCTTATCCAGTATGTGTATAGTGCGCAGAATTGCCGTCTGATTTTCTTAGGCGACACGGCGCAGTTGCCTCCGGTGGGTCAGACTGTGTCGCCGGCGATGAATGTGGAAGTGATGCACTCGATGGGTCTGAAAGTGACTCGTGCAACGCTTACGGAGGTGGCCCGTCAGGGCGCTTTTTCCGGCATTTTGGCTTGTGCAACGCGTTTGCGACGGCTGATGACCGCCGTGCAGCATGGTTCGGAGGCGCGTATCATCTTGCCTGTAACTAAATACGATGATGTGTCGACCGTGGAGGCTGCGGAATTGCCCGATTTGCTCGATAATTTATATCGCCGCGACGGGGTGGACCAGACAGTCGTTATTACTCGCGCCAATTTCTCTGCTACCGAATGTAATCGCGGCATCCGCGCTCAGGTGCTTGACCGCGAGGAAGAACTGACGCGAGGCGACCGCTTGATTGTAGCCAAAAATAATTATTTTTGGACTCGAAAAATCAAAGGGTTCGACTTTGTGGCAAATGGAGAGATATTGCAAATTGCCGACGTGGGTCCCACTGAAGTGAAATATGGTTTACGATTTGCTACCGTTACTCTCAATCCTGTCGACTGTCCGAATATCGAATTTACAGCCAAAATAATGCTCGACTGCCTCAGCGGTACCGCTCCGGCGCTCGATGGCGAGTCGATGCAACGACTATATCGCGGCATCTGCGCAGACCCCCAACTCCATCCGGTCGGTGCTACAGCCGAGAGCATATCCCAGGCTTTGCGTGCATCGGAGTATTGGAATGCGTTGCAAGTGAAGTATGCCTACGCACTCACCTGCCACAAGGCGCAGGGCGGTCAATGGGCCAATGTGATTGTAGACCTTAGTTACATTCCGCCCGAGGAGGGAAGTATCGACTTTTTGCGCTGGCTCTACACGGCTATTACGCGCGCTTTCAAGCACTTATACCTGATTTCGCCGCCCGAAGCAGTGATTGAATAAAAATAGCAATGCAGCTACCCTCGCGGGCGGCTGCATCATCTAACCTATGATTCACTTATTTGTAGTGCGCAAAGATATAATAAAATTTTTAAACCCTTGTGTAAATTAACCTATATTAATAAATAAATATATTCGTTAACACAATCAAACCGTTGTAAATTCTATAAATCTTGGATTGTTTATGTCCCGAAAGGCACCGGCTCATTGCCGGTTGAGGGCGAATGTATTATTGCTTGAGGGTAATTTTGTAGCCAATTTTGGCGAATGCGTTGGCGTAGTCGTCGGGAGATGCTTTGCGGCGCCGTCGATGTTGACCACCATTTGGTGGCGGAAGTCTGTGTAGTAGTACTCGGCATTGAATTCGAGTTGCTTGTCGGCGATGGGGAGGTTGAGCGATGCGCTCAGGCCGTAGTTCCACGCTTCTTCCTGCTTCAAGTCGTGCCCAATGAGGAATAATTGCTTCATTTCTAAGAAATTTTGTGCAAAGGTAGAAAATTTCTTGATAACTGTCTTTACGTTCGTCCGGCTATTTTGTTGGCGGCATACTTACTATCCAATAGCTGGATTTATTGCTCCCTTGGCGCACAATAATTCCGCTTGCTTTCAAGTTTGCGAGGATTTTCTTCACGCCGCTATCGGAGAGTCCCAACTGCAATGCGATTTCACCGCGTGTCAAGCGCGGGTTGTTGGCGAGCAATTGCAGCACCGCCATCTCCGATTTATTGGGCACTTTATTGGGCACTTTATTGGGCACTTTTTCATCAGCAACCATCTGCAGTGTGTTCAGCAGTTCTCCGAGCATAAAATCGATAAAGGGTCCGGATTGGGATTGCCGCGACGACTCGGCGATCATATTGATGGCATTTGCTGATATGGTGAACGGAGGTGCTTCCATCTTGTCGTTGGTTAGAGGATGGCGCGGGCGGCAGTGACCTTCTTGCCTAAGAACACACCGGCGGCAGCGCTGAAACGCTCTGCTGAGTCGGTGGTAAGGTAGCGACATGAGCCGCCGCGGGTGAGGCGTGCTTCCATGTCGGCGTGGCGGTGCAAATAATCTTCTAACGAGGCTGCCACGATGTCGCCTTGGCTGAGGATGCGAATGTCCTCGGGCACATATTGGCGAATTTTGGGCAGCAGCAGGGGGTAGTGGGTGCAACCTAACACGATGGTGTCGATTTGCGGGTCAGCAGCCAGCAGTGCGTTGATTTCTTTGCGCACAAAGTAGTCGGCACCGGGCGATGAGGCTTCGCCGTATTCCACCAACGGCACCCACATAGGACAAGCGTGCGCTGTAGTTACAAATCCGGGGTTAAGATGCTCAATTTCAATATTGTACGAACCGGAAGCCACAGTGCCGGGCGTGCCGAGTATGCCCACGTGGCCGGTATTGGAGCACGCGCCCAACTGCTCCACCGTGGGTCGTATCACTCCGAGCACGCGCCGCGTAGCATCTATTTGAGGCAAATCGCGCTGTTGGATGGAACGCAACGCCTTGGCCGAGGCGGTGTTGCATGCCAAAATCACCAAGTGACATCCTTGCGCAAAGAGGTACTTAACTGCTTGCAATGTAAATTCATATACCAACTCAAACGAGCGCGTGCCGTAGGGCGCGCGAGCGTTGTCGCCAAGGTATACATAGTCGTACTGCGGCAATTTCTCCCGCAGACCTTTAAGAATAGTCAAGCCTCCGTAACCCGAATCAAATACACCGATTGGTCCGGGTTGCGAAGGCTTGGATAGGTTATTGGAGGTAATCAAAGGCGTGATTTGATTGCTTCGGTTTCTTTTTCGTATCCGGGTTTTTCCAACAAGGCAAACATATTGCGCTTGTAATCTTCCACACCGGGTTGGTTAAACGGATTGACATCCAAGATGTAGCCGCTGATGCCGCAAGCCACTTCGAAGAAGTAAATCAATTGGCCGAGGTATTTCTCGCTTAGTGTGGGGATAGTGATGCGCAAGTTGGGCACACCGCCGTCGACGTGCGCCAAACGAGTGCCCAGTTCGGCCATTTTGTTCACTTGGTCCACACGCTTGCCGGCCAGGTAGTTCAGGCCGTCAAGGTTGTCGGCATCGGTGGGGATAACCACTGTGTGGTGTTGCTCTTCAACTGAGAGTACGGTTTCGAAGATGGTGCGTTCGCCATCTTGAATCCACTGACCCATAGAGTGCAGGTCGGTAGAGTTGTCTACCGAAGCGGGGAAGATGCCCTTGTGGTCCTTGCCTTCGCTTTCGCCGTAGAGTTGTTTCCACCATTCCGACACAAAGTGAAGTTTAGGATTATAGTTCACCAAAATTTCGATTTTTTTACCGGCGCGATACAGCGCATTGCGAGTGCATGCATACTCAATAGCCGAGGTGTCGCGACCTTCCAAAGTAGCGCTTTCCATTTCGGCTGCTCCGGCCACCAATGCCTTTACATCATAGCCGGCTACGGCGATAGGCAGCAAGCCTACGGGGGTCAATACCGAGAAGCGTCCGCCCACATTATCGGGAATTACGAAAGTTTTGTAGCCTTCAGTGGTAGCCAGGGTGCGAAGTGCCCCGCGTTTTGCGTCGGTAATGGCTACAATGAGTTTTGAAGCCTCTTCGCGGCCCACGGCCTTCTCCAACTGCTCTTTGAGCAAGCGGAAGGCGATTGCAGGCTCGGTGGTTGTGCCTGATTTAGATATCACAATGATACCAAAGCGGCGGCCTTGCAAGTGCTCTTGCAGTTCATACAAGTAGTCTTCGCCGATGTTTTGACCGGCAAACAGCACCTCCGGACCATTGTGGCGGCCGAAGGAATTGCCCAAGGCCTCAATCACAGCCTTGGCGCCGAGGTAACTGCCACCGATGCCGATGCAAACCACGGCTTCGCAGTTCGAGCGAAGTGAAGCCGCTGTAGCCACGATGTCCTCGAGCAATTCGGCACTTACTTCGCCGGGCAATTTCACCCATCCCAAGAAATCATTACCTAAACCGGTGCCGTCGACCAATTTCGACAGCGAAGTTGCAGCGCAACCTTTCAGGCTATCGATATTTGCCTGAGGCACCATCGACAGCACATCTTTAATATTAACTTGAATCTTTTCCATGTGGATTTCGTTTGATACCGCAAATTTACGAAAATTCCATTGCTCCACCAAATTTCCATCCATTTTTCTCTAAGACACCACTGTGAGGGTTCAATGTTATGAAAAAAGTGTGAGTGGAAAGAAAAAATTTCTGCTTAAAATGTCACTTTTTCCAGGTTCGTTGCGTCTTATAGAAAAAATCAAAAACTAAAAGAAATGAAAAAAACACTCTCCATCGTAATTATCGCTCTGATGAGCCTGAGTTCATGCACTCTCGCAGCTCGTCAAGTGTCGAAAGAAACAAGAAATGTCGAAGACACATACACCGCTCTTCAAGTTTATAACAATGTCGAAGTAGACTATACAATCGGTGCGGCCGGCCCGGTAAAAGTGGAGTACCGCGACGGAGCCACGGCTTCCGACTTCATTATGGAAGTGATTAATGGTGCGTTGGTGATGCGCCAAGAAGGCCATGGCAAAGTGAAAGTGACTATGAGTGGCCCCGCTGTCAAAGACCTGTTGGTTGAAAACAATGCCGAAATCGATATTGAACAAATGCTCGGCGTGAACGATGATGTAAAAATCTCTGCCTCCAACAATGGCGAGGTGAAGTTGGGTGGCGTAAGTTGCGCCAATCTGCATGTAGCCGCTGCCAACAATGCCGAAGTGAAAATCGGTCGCGTGCTCACCTCGGAGCAAGTGGAAGTAGCCGCTGCCAACAACGCTGATGTGAAATTCGGCCACACCGACTGTGTGCGCATCAGCATTGCCTCGGCCAACAATGCCGATGTGGCAGTGAGTGCGCTGAAATGCACATCTTCTGAATTTGCCTCGGCAAATAATGCTGATATCGTGGTGAAAGGTTCCAGCCCCGCTTCCGCTTTCGCTGTAGCAAACAATGCCACTATCGAAGCAACAGAATTGTTGGTAAACCATGCCACGGCTGCAGTGGCTGATATGTCCACACTTCATTGCCATGTGGCTCAATTGACTGTGACCGACCGCGGCCCACGCGCCACCATCCGCAACGTGAAATAACACACCTCATACCGCATCAAGGGAAATTAGGGGAAATTTTGAAAATTTCCCCTAATTTTATGTTCGGTAATTATCAATTAAGGCTTCAAATTGACCGGATTTTACAAATGCCATAGCCCGTTTGTTGAGTTTAGTCATATATAAAAAGCCTAATTTGGTCAATTCCTGTAAGTCGGCTCTTGCAGTTTTAGTAGTGACATTGAACTGAATAGCCAACTCTTTGGGTATGAACATTGATTTCTTATTGTCAAGAATCGACCTAAGGATATATCTTTGGCGGTCGTTAATGTCGGGGATGTCAAAAAAGCGAATAATATCTCGTTGCTCGTCAATTTTTCTTTGGAGATAGTTTTGCAAATCCATGTAGGCCTTCTTCATCACTTCGAGATGGAAGTGTATGAAATATGAAAGGTCGAGTTCATCACTTTCGGTATAAAG
>SFNM01000063.1 GCA_004552725.1 Bacteroidales bacterium
CTCGCCTCCTCTTCGACTTACAGGGCAAAGTTAATCATTTTCTCTTGAATCCACATCATAAAACCCTAACAAATTTTGCACTTCGTTATGGATTCTACAGGGAGTCCCGCTTAGTGCCTGTCACCGTTACTTTCGACGAGCCGTTCAAATACGAGGGCAAGAGTTTGGTGCTCACTTTCGCCTGCGAAAGTTCTGCCACCGATATCGGCCTTTCCGTAGGCGAAAACTCAGGTTGGGCACCCGGCAGCGACTTCCGCTCACTCATCTACCACAGCAATTCGCAGTCCATGGCCAATGATTACACATATTCAGATAAGTACCTGCCCAACCTCACCTTGGACTACAACGTGGTGACCGAGAAGCCTTCGTCGTCGGCTCAGGTGGCTACCATCGGCGATGTGTCGGTATCCGTGCGGCAGGTGGCTTACGAGCCCAAGCTCAGCCTCAACTCCGAAGCCAACGTGCTTCAGTTTTCCTTCAAAATCAACGACCCCGCCGATGTTGGCTCTTACGACATCTCACTCAACTCCGTTAATCTCGGCACCAACGACAAGTACGTTACAATCTCCTTCATCAACCCCAACCCGACACAAGACTATGTAATCGGCATCACTCCCAAGGCTGAGGGCGTGATTGGCTCCACCGCCACCGTCACCAAGAACCAAATTGCCCCCCTATTCCCCACGCCCTCAGTGAAAGTGACCGACTGGCATCTGTTGAGTGAATACAATGCCACCGACATAAAGGCCAACGTCTCCGCTTCGTTGCTATGCACCGTCTCCGGCATCGGCGGCGCCGCAAGATACTCTAACGATGATTGGTGCGCCAGCCTCAGTTCCGGTTGCGTAGGATTGTGGGGCAACCAAGCACAGGAAAACAACATTCCCGACTTCCTCGCCGAACTCCAACCTGCTACCGCTACCGATGACAACTTCAACGCTCTCAAGGCCAACGGTTTCCAATTCGCCGTGGCCAAACTGAACTGGCTCCAGGACGTTGATGTGGACGATGCCGAACTCGCGCCCATCAGCGAACGCATCTACTTCAAGAGCACCATCACTCAGCCCGTGGCCTTCCTCATCACTCCGACCCTCGGCGCCGCACCCGCATCCATCAGCGGCAACAGTTATAAGGTCTACAACTTCAACACCACAGTATCAGTGTCCGCTACCCTCACCTCCGAAGGCGACCACCTGCAAGCCAACGTCACCTTCCCCGAAGCCCTCGAAATCAAAGTTGACAAAGTCAACTCGCGCATCGTGTGCTACGCTCCCGAAGGCACCACTTTGTGGTACCGCATCGTGAAAATCACCGACGAAGCCGAAGACACCCCGGAGACGCTGCTGATGGCCGAAGCCGTATGGCATCAAGCCGCCTCCAACCCCTGGAGCATCGGCAAAGACGACCTGAACTTTGATGCCATCATCGAACTCAAGACCGTAGACAATATCAGCGGAGCCGAGAGCGAAGTCACCTCCATGCTAATCAACAAGCAAACCGGTGAAATAGCCTCCGCCCTCACCCTCGAAGCCGACAGCAACGACGCCGTGCGCTACTTCACCCCGATGGGTGTAGAAATCGCTCCCGAGGCCATCACCCCCGGCACCCTCTACATCCGCCGCACCGCAACCGGCGCCACCAAGCACCTCGCCCGCTAATCCTTCCCCCCACTCATATCAGCGCCCGCCTCCCCACCGAGGCGGGCGCTTTCCAATCCAACCACCGTGTCAAAAATCCACGGTGTGCCGCGGATGACCCCGTCGGCGATGAAAAACGCGTGGAGCGCGTTCTCGCATCGATAGCCCCGCAGTGCCGCGAAACAAAGTGAAGCGGCTCTGTGGGGTGAGCGGTGCCCCACAACGTAACAACCATGGAATGGTTGCTTATATTTGGCGCGGTTAATCAACCATTCCATGGTTGCGATGGAGGGCTGTGCAGATTGCGTTGAGAGTGTTGAAGCGGATGGCCTTAGCCTTGCCGGTTTTCAGGATGGAGAGGTTGGCTTGAGTGATGCCGATGCGAGCGGCCAAAACATAGCTATTGCTACGTTAACCCCACAAAAAATGTGGTTAGCGTAGTGAAAGCGATGATTTTTCAGGCAAAAAATCGCGGCGAGTTGCGGAGTGAAGGGAGCGTAGCGACCATTGCATTCCCATTTTCAAGATGTATTCCCATTTTCAAAAAAAGACGGATAGCGGCGACATTCGGGGCTTTTTTGAGGGTTAGTCTTCGGCGCGGAATTCGAGGATGTCGGCCGGTTGACAGTCGAGGGCTGTGCAGATTGCGTTGAGGGTGCTGAAGCGGATGGCCTTAGCCTTGCCGGTTTTCAGGATGGAGAGGTTGGCTTGAGTGATGCCAATGCGAGCGGCCAACTCGCCCAAGGTGATTTTACGACGCGCCATCATCACGTCGAGATTTACAATTATTGCCATGACAGTCAGATTGTAAGTTCTTGCTCTTCACTCACTTCCACAGCGATGGCGTAGAGTTTGGCAAACACCACTAATACGAAGCAGGTGACGAGCATATACTCGTTGATGTAGATTCGTATCTGGCGAATGCCGTGGTTGATGATATCGCCGGCATTGCCGTCCACCAAGGAGTAGATGAAGTAGGTGGCCGAGAGGGCGTACAGCCACCGGTGGTTGCCGCGGATAAAGAGCTTGCCGGCAGCCGCGCCGCGCCAAATTTTCATTAAGAACACCATCAAAATACATACCAAGGATACGGCGAGGACATAGCGCACCGCCACCAAAGTGATGCACAGCCACTTTACGGCGGCCATCTCGAGGGGGAAGCCGTCGAAGATATATTCCAACGTTCCCGCAGACTGGATGCTGATGAAGGCCACCGACAGAGCGCATAACACACCGCAGGCCACAATCAGTTTTCGCAATGAACTTGATTTACTTTTCATTTTTCGATAATAATTTATTGTTAAACGATATGCAAAGGTATGCAATTATTTCTAACCCCAAAGCACCGTGTTGGATTTTTAACAAATTTTTAACATAATCGCTACCGGTGTCAACCGAGGGGTTGCTTATATGGATTTTTTTTAGTAAATTTGCAATTGATTATGGTTTTGACCCTATTATTCATTTACAACTATTTATAAATCCATGAAACTCAATTGTTTAATCATCTCACTACTATTTGTAATTTGCGCCGCTTGGCCTGTGAAGGGTCAGGAGGAGAATGACGTGGTGGTGGGTGCAGCCCGCGTAGACCAATACGAACCAATATTGCGAGGCAAACGCATAGGGTTGCTGTCGAACCACACCGGCACCGTGGGCGAGCGCCATGTTCTCGATATCATGCTCGAAAACGACCTCAATGTTGCAACTATTTTCTCGCCCGAACACGGTTTCCGCGGAAGCGCTGATGCCGGCGAGCACGTGAGCAGCAGCGTCGACCCTATCACCGGTATTTCCATTACCTCGCTTTACGGGCCGGGAAGTGCCGACCGCTTGAAGCAGGCGATGGGCGGTATTGATGTGATAGTGTGCGACATCCAAGACGTGGGCTTGCGTTTCTACACCTACTATTGCACTATGCTGCAACTGATGAATGCCGCAGCCGAAAATGGCAAAGAGTTTGTGGTGTTCGACCGTCCTAATCCCAACGGAATGTATGTAGACGGTCCGATTTTGGATATGAAATACGAAAGCGGAGTGGGCCGTTTGCCTATCCCGGTGGTACATGGTATGACTTTGGGCGAATTGGCTCAAATGATATTAGGCGAACATTGGCTGAAAGACAACCGCTCGCTCCATCTCACCGTAATTCCCTGTCTGAATTATACTCATGCCACCCGCTATCGCTTGCCGGTGGCTCCCTCGCCCAACTTGCGCACTATGCGCGCCATCTACTTCTATCCGTCGATTTGCTTGTTTGAAGGTACAGTGGCAAGTCTTGGGCGCGGCACTGAAATGCCGTTTGAGGTATATGGCCACCCCGACTATCGCGGTGGTGAATTTACTTTCACACCGCAAAGCGTGCCCGGCGCTAAAAATCCGCCGTTGCTTGGTCAACTGTGCCATGGTGTGGACCTACGCACCATCGACGAGGAAGCAGCCATTGCCGGCGGCCTTGACCTCACTTACATCATCGACGCATACAATCGCGTGGGCATGGGCGATAAGTTCTTCACCTCGTTCTTCGAAAAACTCATCGGCCGAGCCGAAATCCGCCAAATGATAGAGCAAGGGCTTTCGGCCGAGCAAATTCGCGCCACATGGGCCGAAGATGTAGAGCAATTCAAAAACCAACGCCGCCCCTACCTACTTTACGCTGAATAAATATGACACCAACCATCGTAATCATCACCATCGCAGCCTATTTCGGCTTGCTTATGACAGTGTCGTACTTCGCCTCGCGCGGTAGCGACAACTCCACCTTCTTCACCGGCAAGCGCCAAACGCCGTGGCCCATCGTGGCCTTTGCCATGATAGGCGCCTCGATATCCGGGGTGACGTTCATCTCCGTGCCGGGCATGGTCGAAGCCAAAGGCTACTCGTACTTGCAGATGGTGCTGGGCTTCATCGTAGGCTACTTCATCATAGCCAAAGTGCTGGTACCAATTTTCTACAAGCGCAATCTGATTTCCATCTACGGCTATCTGGAGGAACGCTTCGGACGCAACACATACCACACCGGAGCGTGGTTCTTCTTTGTGTCGAAGATGCTTGGAGCAGCGGTGCGCTTCTTCGTGGTATGTGCGGTATTGCAATTATTGGTGTTCACACCGCTGAATATACCGTTTGTGGTGAATGTGGTAGTGACCATCGCTTTGATATGGCTCTACACGCTCAACGGCGGAGTGAAGACGTTGATATGGACCGACACTGTGAAGAGTTTCTGCCTCATTATGTCGGTGGTGCTGTGTATATATTATGTGGCGCGCAATTTGGGATTGGATTTCGGCGGGATGGTGAGCGCTATCAGCGAGCACAGTTCGTCGCAGATGTTCTTCTTTGACAATCCGATGGATGCCACATACTTCTGGAAGCAGTTCATCGCCGGCGTGTTTATGGCTATCGCTACCAACGGCTTGGACCAAGATATGATGCAGCGCAATTTGAGTTGTCGCGACTCGCGCCAATCGCAAAAGAATATGATAGTGAGCGGAGTGATGCAATTTTTCGTCATCGCGTTGTTCCTGTTGCTGGGCACGCTGCTGCTGATATTTATGCAGACCAAAGGCATCGCCAAGCCCGACAAGCCCGATGAAATCTTCGGCTTGGTAGCATCGCACTCCTCGATGCCTGTGATAGTGGGCGTATTGTTCGTGTTGGGATTAATTTCTGCGGCCTACTCTGCTGCGGGGTCGGCACTGACCTCGCTCACCACCTCCTTCACTGTGGATATTTTGGGAGCACACAAGCGCCAAGGCGAACAACAACTTGCGCGCACACGCCGCTTGGTGCACTTGGCTATGTCGGCCATTATGGGTTTAGTGATTATTATATTCTATTATATGAGCGACTCCGACGCCATCTCGGCGGTGTACACCTTGGCCTCCTACACCTACGGGCCGATTTTGGGCTTGTTTGTGTTTGGCTTGGGGTGCAAGCGCACTGTGCTCGACGGCGCAGTGCCGGCGGCATGCTTGGTAGCGCCGGTGTTGTCGTGGCTCACCCAGTGGGCGCTCAAGACCTATTGTGCATACGAAACCGGCTTTGAACTCTTGCTTATGAATGCCGCTTTCACTTGCTTGGGCCTTCTAATATTCTCTAAACAAGCGAATTATGGCAAATCGGCAGATTAACCGATGCGTGTGGCTGGTCGACACTATCCGACGTTATGGCCGCATCACACGCGCAGAACTCTCGAGCCTGTGGGAGCGTTCGCCAATGAACGACACAGGCCGAGGCTTCTCGCGCCGCACATTTTACAACTATCGCGACACGGTGGAGGAGATGTTCAACCTGCGCATCGAGTGCGACCCCACCACCTTCGAATACTATATCGACGAGGAGGAACTCGGCACCAACGGCATCACCGATTGGATGCTCAATTCGCTCAACTTGCACGAGACGCTCAGCGGCGCCCACCAAATCGCCGACCGCATAGTGTTGGAGGATGTGCCGTCGGCACGCGAGCATTTGAGCACGGTGATTGAGGCTCTGAAACTCAATCGAATGATTAAGTTTGATTATCACCCATACACGCGCACTATTCCCACGCGCGACGTGGTGCTTTGCCCCTATTTTATCAAACTATTCAAGCAGCGGTGGTACGTGGTGGGACTTCACATGGGTGAGAACCGCATCAAGACCTACGCACTTGACCGAATGATAAAGATCGTGGCGCTGGCGGAGTCGTTCACGCCCGACCCGAGTATCGACCCCAAGACCTATTTCGAGTATTCCTACGGCATCGTGGTAGAGCAGCACAGCGAGCCGCGCAAGGTGGTGCTGAAAGTGGAGGCACGGCAAGCCAAATATTTCGCCGCGCTGCCGCTTCATCACTCGCAAATGCAGACGGTGGCCGACGGCTACTCGCTATTCACCTACCACATGCGCATATCGTCGGACTTTATCGAAGAGTTGCTATCGCATGGCCACAATATCGAGGTATTGGAACCAAAAGAACTCCGTGCGCTCATCCGCACGGAGTTAGAGGACACACTCAACTTATATAAATAGGAGTCAGAAGGGAGCGCAAGCGAGGGCAAGCAAAATGCCCAATGGGATGGTGATGAAACACAAGGCTATCCCAATAACCAGGAACCAAGCGGCGGCCGTGGACATGCTTTTGGCGCCTTGGTAGTCGCCGGCATCGTAGCGCGACGAACTGATGATGCCGCAAATGAGGCCGATGAGGCCAAAGAGCGAGCAGAAGAAAATCAACACCAGCGCATTCCAAACGATGAATGTTGCGGGACGTTTGGGAGCCGATTGCCATTGCGGTTGGCCGGCTTGCCATTGCTGCCACTGTTGGAATTGTTGGAATTGCTGCCACTGGGCGGGATTGGGCTGCTGCTGCGGCTGCTGTGGCTGCTGTGGCTGCTGCGGCTGATTAGCCGAATTTGCCAAATTGGGCTGATTGGCAGGATTGGGCTGCTGGGGTTGATTAGGTTGGGGCTGTTGTTGGAAGAGCACGGCGGTGGCGGGAGCCACGCCGGCAACGGTCCATTGCATCAAGCCGTCGTACCATACCGGGGTTTGCGGAGTGATGGGCAGGTTTTTGAGGTCATCGAATTCGTAAGGACCTTGTTGCTGCCCGTTGAGATGTACCCAAATTTTCATTTTTAGAAGAATTTGATTTCTTGACCGAGGATATCGCTGAGCAGATTGTTGGCCAATCGGCTTGCCCCGATGCGGAAGAATTGGTTAGAGAGCCATTCCGGGCCGAGGACCTCTTTGACGATGGTGTAGTAGCGCACAGCGTCGGCTGTGGTGCTAACGCCGCCGGAGACTTTGAGGCCCACTTTCACGCCGGTGTTTTCGTAGTATTCTTTGATACATTGAGCCATGACGTAAGCGGCTTCGACGGTAGCGCCTTCGTAGCCCTTGCCGGTGGAAGTTTTGAGGAAGTCGGCGCCGGAGTAAAGCGAGAGCACAGAAGCGGCTTTGATGTTGGCGGCAGTGCGAAGTGCGCCGGTTTCGAGTATGACTTTGAGATGGTGGTCGCGGCACACTTCTTTGAGTTCGGAGATTTCGTCGGCAACGGCTTCGTAATCGTGGTCGAAGTAGTTGCCGAGGTTGAATACGATGTCGATTTCGTCGGCACCGCCTTCGATGGCAAGGGCGGTTTCAGCCACTTTGACCTCGCTGAAGGTTTGGGAAGCGGGGAAGCCGCCGCTGACGCAGGCAATGTTGACCTTGCTCACTTCGAGCACGGCGCGGACAGTCTGGGCGAAGTTGGGATACACGCAAATGGCGGCAACATTGTTGAGCATAGGGTATTCTTCGTCGAAAGCGTTGACGCGTTCCACGAAGTTCGACACAGATTGGTTAGAGTCGGTGCCGTTGAGAGTGGTGAGGTCGATGGTGTTGAAGAGGAATTTGTACACTTCGGGGTTGTTGTTTTCTTCGAAGTGTTCGCTGAGGATTTTTTTTACGGCGTCGGCCACGGCGGAGTCGCTGTCGGAGACTTTGCTTTTGGCAATAGCCTCGGTGTATTTATCGGTATGGATTTCGCTCATTGTTATAGGGTATTTAGTTTGTTAATTTCGGGTTATTACGATGGCGCATATTGTCGCGCGCGGATTTTTTGGCGAGGTTATGTTCGAAGGCGTCGGCGAGGTCAATGCCGGATTGGTTGGCGATGGCCATCACCACCCACATCACGTCGGCGAGTTCGTCGGCCAGAGTGTCGGCTTCGCCTTCTTTGAATGATTGGTCGCCGAAGCGACGAGCCATCACGCGGGCTACTTCGCCGGTCTCTTCGGCAAGGATGGCCATATTGGTCAGGGGCGAGAAGTAGCGCACACCGACGGTAGTAATCCAATGGTCGACGAGTGCTTGTGCTTGGCGGATTGATATGTCTTGGGCTTGAGTTTTCATTCAAAAGGCAAAGATAATGTTTTTCCGGCAAACGCGCAAGCGCAAGCCGCGTTTTTAACTTAAAAACTATTCGAAGCACGAATTTTTTGATTATTCGAAGTAGAATAAGATGTGTGGCGGTGAGGTTAATTCTTAAAAGTTGTTGTTTTTCGGCCGTTTGTTTGGCAGAGTCTCCACTTTTTAGTAATTTTGCACAATATTTTAAGAAACATGACTGCTTTCGAGTCCATCAAACAATCTCTTGCAGCGGATATCAGCGGCTTAAATCGCCTTATCCGTAGCAATTTGCTATCCGGTAATCCGTTGATGGACACCGTCATAGAGCAATATCTTACCACCAAAGGCAAGCAAATCCGTCCGATAATCGTGATGTTGTGCGCTCGTATGTTTGGTCCCATCGACCAAAAAGTGCTCAACGCAGCAGCGGCGGTTGAACTGCTCCACAATGCATCGCTCATCCACGACGACGTGGTCGACGAGGCTAAGTTGCGGCGCAATCATCCTACGGTCAACGCGGTGTGGGACAATCATATCGCTGTGTTGGTAGGCGATTTCTTTGTGTCGACTGCGTTGCAACGCGCTATCGACACCGGCGACATCCGCATCATCGAGGCCATCGGCCAGTTGGGCAAACTGCTGTCGCTGGGCGAAATCGACCAAATCTACAACGCGCGGCAGCACACACTCACGGAGGATGCTTATTTCAAGGTGATAGATTTTAAAACGGCGTCGCTGTTTGTGGCATGTGCCAAAATCGGCTGCTTCGCCGTGGAAGCATCTCCGGCAGCCACCGACAAGTTGCAGCGAGTGGCTCAGTTGCTCGGGCTTTGCTTCCAAATCCGCGACGATATTTTCGACTACTTCGATGCCGCCAAGGTGGGCAAGCCCACGGGCAACGACCTTCGCGAGGGCAAGGTGACTTTGCCGTTGCTACATGTGCTACGTCGCGGCGACATCGCCCACAGCAGCGAGATGCTGCAAATGGTGCAGGCCGACGTGCTTTCGGAGGAACAAATCGCGCAACTCATCGCTTTTGCACGCGACAACGGAGGCATCGACTATGCCTATCGGCGAATGGCCGATTTGCGCAACGAGGCCGTGGCCATCTTGGCCGATTTGCAAAGCGCCGGTGTAGAAGTGGGCGCGCTGACCGACCTCTTCGACTACATCATCGCTCGCGAACTGTGATTGCGGCGGCTTTGCCCGCGGCGTGCGCTTCATCGCTAACGTAGGGTTGAAGGGTATGTGAAACCGCGACGCGGTTTTCTTAGTCAATAATGTATTACTCTTCAAAATCGTTTAACATTTCAACCGGTCTATTACATTGATACGTAAAAACTGCCTTTGATTCACTGCGACATTCCTTGTAAGGATTAGGGACAATGTCAGAGAAGACTGCACTCTAAACGTCGCCTTTTGTTTGGGTCTTTTGCAATGCATAGAAAGCAATTTAATCGAAAATATTGTGTTAATCTGCAAAATTTTCGATTAGTTCTTGGCATTTCAGGAAATAAAGACTAACTTTGTAGTCGAAAACTTTGATGTAAACAACAAAATTTTCGATTAGAATTATGATACAGCGCAATAAATATTTGAACGAGCTTATTTCCTTGCAAGGGAACGGAATGATAAAAGTCATAACAGGTATGCGCAGATGCGGAAAGTCGTATCTGTTGTTTAATATCTTTGCTTCATATCTTAGAGAGCAAGGAATTAAACCGGAACAAATTATTAAGATTAACCTTGAAGACTTTAAGCACAGAGCGTTGCGTAATCCCAATAATATGTATTCTTACGTAGAAAGCCACATAAAGGACGACCGCACCCACTACATATTATTAGATGAGATACAACTGCTTGAACACTTTGAAGACGTGTTGAACGGTTTCCTAAATATTCAAAACGTGGAAGTATATGTTACAGGAAGCAATGCAAAATTCCTATCCAAAGATATCATAACGGAATTTAGAGGACGCGGTTATGAGATAAAAATGTATCCTTTGAGTTTCCGTGAATTCATGTCGGCATATAAAGGCTCGGTTCAAGCCGGATTGAATGAATATATGCTGTATGGGGGATTGCCGCAGATATTGTCGTATACAACAGAAGAACAAAAGTCAAAATTTCTGAAAACATTATTCGACGAAACTTATATCAAGGATATTAAAGACCGCTACGAAATACGCAAGGATGACGACTTGGAGGAACTAATCAACATACTGGCTTCAGGTATTGGAGCTTTGACAAATCCAAACAAGTTGGCAAACACTTTTCGCAGTGAAAAAAAGTCGGCAATATCATACGACACCATCAAAGATTACATTGACTATCTGTGTGATGCTTTTCTTGTGGAAAAGTCAACTCGTTACGATATAAAGGGCAAACGATATATCAACT
>SFNM01000064.1 GCA_004552725.1 Bacteroidales bacterium
CGGTACAAATTGATTGGTGCGCAGAATCGCCAAAGATACCTTTCTGGAATAAGCTGTCAATGTAGATGCATAAGGGATATGCTAACTTTGATTGCTCAACAAAAGCTGCGTATTTATTAGTCTGTGATAAACAAGCCAGAGTTGTTATCAAGGCTATCACTATGTATAAAAGTCGTTTCATAAATTATTCTTGTTTGTTGAGAAGAGGAGATAATGGGTTGACTATTGTTATATTTGTTTTAAGTTCAGGATTAATATCTTTGTTGATGTTTAAGAAAGCATTACTAATAATTGAGGTAATCTCATTGTATGTAAGATCTTCCGATCGCCCGGAATCACTCATACTTGGCGTCATTAGCCCTGTAGATGAGTGCAATAGGCCAAAACAATGTCCAATTTCGTGCATAGAAGTTTGGACTATTTTTGGACTCTCTTCTGACACATGAACTTTGCGATTATCCCATGTTCTGCCATTTGTTTGATAATTTTCATCTTCATTTTCTATTTTATCAACAATAGTAAAGGAATTGGATAATTCACCATCTCGACACGCATAGCCTATAGCTAAGCCTTGTTCAGAACGTTCTGGCTGTGGTTCTACCTCAAATATTTGAAACTGAAATTGTATAGGCAGACCTAAGAATGAATATTTATTTGATTGTTTCTCCCAAAATGCTGTCGCTTTACGCAATACATCAATACTATTTTGACCGGCAAAGAAACGTGCTTGAATAATTATAGATTGATTATAAAAGTCAATAATTACGGTATAATTCTCGCCTGTTGGGTCGATGTTGGCGATTGGGTTGGCGGCGCAGTAGGCGTAGGGGCTGTCCCATGGGTTTTGCTCGGCCAGTGGGTCGGGGGTTGTCCAGCGGGGGAGGGAGGGCAGGAGGGTGCGGGCGGGGAAGGTGTAGGCGTGGCGGCCGTCGGCGCGGGTGAGTTCTTTGTCGCTGAAGAGGTATGGCTGGCCGTCTGGGTAGCGCCACGGTTCGCCGTAGGGGTAGTAGTCGGTGCGCTGGATGATAGAGCCTGCGGCATCCACCACGGCGATGTTATTACCTTGGTAGTCGGTGAGGTAGTAGTAAGCGCTACCGCCACGACTGAAGAGAACCACCTGCGCTATCTGCCTCGCTTGGGGACTCTGCGGCCACAACTCGCGGTCGGGCCACGGCACATCCACCGCTGTAGCGGAGGCCGCAGTCAGCAGAAAGAAGAAGTATGTGAGCAGGCGCATCATCAGCAGAGGTTTTGTGCAAATTTAGCACAAAACCGCCGTAAATCAATAGCCAAGTCATACTATTAACTATATTTAACAATTGCTCCAATGGCGTAATTACTCAGCAATCCACCCGCAGGCAGGGATAAACGAATAAAATGAAATAATGAATCAACGAAAAAATTAAAAAATACGTTTTACGTTGAAAATTCGTTATTTCGTTTGAACCACTATCGCCAATCGCACTTGAGTAAATACCTCGTGAGTGCCGTGGGGCGGTTTTTGCGGGAATTTTGGCGTATGTGGGCGGGATTTTTGGCGGTATGAAAAATTTTTGCTAATTTTGTAACTTGAAATAAACTATATTGTTAAGAGATGAATAACGACCAACCGCGCTGGACTGAGATTGAGCACCTGCCCGAATGGGATGAGGAGTTCTACCATGTGTATACTGCCAAGAAGTTTGGCAAATGGGTGATGCTGAAGACGCTTCGCCCGGAGTATAAGGATAGCCCGGAGATGCAGGCGATGCTCGAGAAAGAGTTTGACATTCGCTATAATTTGTGTCATCCCAACATTGTGATGATCAATGATTTTGAGGAAGTGCCGGGCATAGGGCGCTGTATCATCACCGATGATGTATACGGCGACTCGCTGCGTAAGTTGCTTAAGGAGGGAAAGGTTACCGAGGCTCATATCGAGAAGTTGAGCCATAACCTGGTTGATGCGTTGGAGTATATCCAAAATAATCACTTGGCGCACCATCCGCTCACTCCGGAGAATATCATCTTCACCGAGAATATCGGCAATTTGAAACTTATCGATGTGGGGTTTGACCAGCGCAAGTGCTTGTCGCACGGCGATACCTCGCAAGATATATATAATTATGGAATGGTGATTAAGGAGGTGCTGGACACCACCGGCATCGACAATCCGCGTTTGCGTCGGGTAGCCGAACGGTGCACCGATGCCAATCCCGACCGCCGTCCGCGCGACACCCAGTCGCTGCGAATGGCGTTGGCCGGACGCCGTCCTAACACATTCTACATAGCCGTAGCAGCCTTTTTGGCCGGCATGGTGGCGCTGATGGTGTATCTGTCGCTTACCGACCATCCGCGTTATAACAGCCAAAAAGCCGCGGAACCTCAAGCAATCGAACAATCGAAGTAAAGTATGTCAGTAGAAGTAAAAGCATTAGAACCTACGCGCCGAAATCTGCTGGATTATGTGCATTTCGGCATTGATTTATATAAGGGCAACGACTATTTCGTGCCGCCATTGGTAATCGATGAGATGGCCACCCTCGACCCAAAGAAAAATCCGGCATTTGACCATTGCGATGCGCAAATGTTTATGGCCTATCGCGATGGCAAGCCCGTGGGACGTATCACCGCCATTATCAACCGTTTGGCCAACGAGAAGTACAATAATTTGGCCATACGCTTCGGATTTATGGACTTCATCGACGACAACGAGGTGGTCGATGCGCTGTTCTCAGCCATTGTGGCTTGGGGACGCGACCGCGGTTGCACCTCAATGGTAGGGCCGATGGGCTTCAGCGACTTGGATCGCGAAGGTATGTTGGTGGAGGGCTTCGACCAAATGAGCACTATGGCCACCATCTACAATTACCCCTATTATGTGAAGCACATGGAACGCATGGGCTTCGAAAAAGATGCCGACTGGGTGGAATTTAAGATTTACGTGCCCGAAGGCGGCATTTTGCCGGAAAAATTTGTGCGCATCGCTCAAATTGTGCAGAAAAAATTCAACTTAAAGATAAAGAAATATACCGACCGCAAAAAATTGCGCGACGATTATGGACAAGCGCTCTTTGCGCTCATCAACGAGGCATACGCCAACTTGTATGGCTATGTGCCCCTGACTCCGCGACAAATCGACCATTATATTTCGGAATATCTGGGCATCTTGCGCTTGGATAATATCAGCGTGGTGACTGATGCCGACGACCAATTAGTGGCCGTAGGCATCTCGATGCCATCGCTATCGCAGGCGCTGCGCAAGAGCGGCGGCAAGTTGCTGCCATTTGGCTGGTGGCACCTACTGCGAGCCATCAAGGGCCACAGCAAGGTGGTAGACTTGATGCTGGTGGCCGTAAAGCCCGAGTATCAGAGCAAAGGTGTGAACGCGCTGCTGTTCAACGACTTGGAGCCTATCTACTATCAATGTGGCTACGAATATGCCGAGTCAAATCCCGAATTGGAGGTGAACGAAAACGTACAGCGCCAATGGGAATACTTCGAGCATACACATCATCGTCGTCGCCGCGCATGGCGTCGTAGCCTGTAATTTTCCGATTTATAATCGAAAACTCTCATCCTCAAAAGAATTATGGATATATCTACAATAAAAGCGAATTTCATAAGCCGTGTGAAGGCCAACGGCTGGAAGCGTTGGCTACGCTTCGGCATTGTCTCATTACTCTTCTTTCTGTGGGTAGCCTGGCTGGGCAATTGGGCCGTGGCTCCATGGTGGTTGCTACTATTTGACATCTATATCACCGGCTACATCCCATTCACATGGTGGAAGAGGGCAAAGAGCAAAGTGGTGCGCACAGTGATGAGTTGGGTCGATGCCATCGTCTACGCGTTGGTATTGGTCTACTTTATCTTCGCTTTCATCGGCCAAAATTATCAGATACCCTCGTCGTCGTTGGAGAAGACATTGCTCACCGGCGACTATCTGTGGGTAAATAAAATGATATACGGACCCCGAGTGCCGATGACTCCGGTGAATTTCCCGTTGGTACACAACACAATGCCCGTGATTGGCGGCGACAGTTATGCCGATTGGCCTCAATTCGAATATCACCGCTTGAAAGGCTGGCGCTCGGTGGAACAAGGCGACATCGTAGTATTCAACTTCCCGGCCGGCGACACCGTAGCCACCCGCTTCGAAGAATCGCCTCAATATTGGGACCTTTTGGTCGAAGAGTTCGGGCGCGAGCACATAGCATCGCACCCCGAAATTTTCGGCAAAATCAAATATCGTCCCGTCGACCGTCGTCAGCACTTCGTGAAGCGCTGTGTGGGGCTACCCGGCCAACGACTGCGCATCGTCGACGATGTGATATACACCGACGGCCAAGCCATGGCTCAACCGCAACACGTGCAATTCAGTTATTTCTGCACCTCGTCGCAACCGCTCACCGAAGAAGTGCTGCACAACCTCGAAATCGCCCCCAAAGATGTGCAGGCCGTGAATTACGGGCCCGAAGACCGGGCTGCAATCGCCCAAATAATGCCCACAGCAGCCAATGCAAGCGTTTTCTACGTGATGCCACTCACTGAGGATGCAGCCGACTCACTGATTGACATGGGATATATCGATGAGATGGTAAAAACCTCATCGATGTTCCGCACATCAGGTGCCGACATGCACTTATTCCCCGCCGGCCTTGCCGATGAATGGACATTGGGCAATTACGGCGGCGACGAAGGATTGCTTATCCCGGCTAAAGGCCTTACCATCAACCTCAACCGCGAAAATTGGCTCATCTACCAACGTTGTATCCGCAATTACGAAGGCCATTCCAACTCCTACCTCGGCGCAGATGACAAAGTGTATATCGACGGACAAGTAGCCGACACATACACCTTCGCCATGGATTACTATTTCATGATGGGCGACAACCGCGACTACTCGCAAGACTCACGCTTCTGGGGATTTGTACCTGAAGACCACATAGTTGGCTCGCCGATGTTCGTTATCGCCTCGCTCGACGTGGACCGAGGCCTCTTCAGCGGAGGCCTTCGCTGGAACCGCTTCTTTATCGACGCCAATCCCGACAAATGAGCCCGACAGCGGTGACGGCAATGCCGGTAAGGCTTTTTGCCTCTATCGGCTACTACTCCCGAATGGCTCAACACCATTCGGTGGTAGTTGATACCGATATGCCTTTCGACAAGCGATGCAAAGCAGTGCATCGCTACGAGATTGCCGATGCTCAAGGAGTGAGCCAACTCACCGTACCAATCAACCGTCCGCACAGCGGTTCGCCCACCGAGCGACCGCTGTGGCACCAAGCCACAGTGTCGCGCCACGGACAATGGTGGCGACTTCATCGCACCGCCTTGGAGTCGGCCTACGGACGCACACCATTCTTCGAATTCATCATCGATAAATTTGCCACAGTGCTATGCGACCCCGCCGAGCCGCAAGCCGCCGACAATGTTGTGGAATTGGCGCAACGCGCCGATGAAATTGTGCGAAGTATATTACTGATTGACAGCAAAGTAGAATGGCGACCGCTCACCGAAGCCGACTGCGTGGCAACCGACTTGCGCCGCACCGACTTTGCACTTGCTGACGCCATGCCCTACTGGCAAGTGCGCCAAAGCAAACACGGATTTCTGTCCAACCTTTCCATCCTCGACTTGATATTCAACCTCGGACCCGAAGCAGCACTATACATCCGCCAATAATACTGCCTTCGGTGCCAAAAAATTCGAATTTTAACACTTCTAAGGTGCCAAAAATAATCATTTTCCCCGATTTTATGGTGCCAATTATTGAAAATTTTGACCTACACGCCAAGATATAATGGTGTATCCTGTGTATGGAATAAGAAATATTGAGAAAATCGGTGAGATTTCATAAAATTGTTGTATCTTTGCAGAACTTTCGCTTTTGCGAAAGTATCAACCTACATTTAACGACTATTTTTAATTTAAATCTGAAATTGATGAGAAAACACATAGCCGGGCAGATGTTTGTCGCCGCTCTTCTCTGCTCTATATCATCGTGGGCCTCACAGCCTGCCGATTATTACCAAAGTTGCGAAGGTCTCTGTGGCAAGAGCCTGTTGGTAGAACTGAGCGACGTGGTAGGACCTCACACCGTGGTCAGTTACAATGGTTTGTGGTCGCTATATCAAACGTCCGACACTTATTCCAACGGCAAGATTTGGGATATGTACTCCACCAAACAATGGACATACAAGAGCGAGCAATGTGGCACTTACTCAGTGGTGGGCGACTGCTATAATCGCGAGCACTCCTTCCCCAAGAGTTGGTTCGATGACGCTTCGCCGATGGTAAGCGATGCGTTCCACATCTACCCCACCGATGGCAAAGTCAACGGCCAGCGGTCGAACTATCCCTACGGCGAGTGCTCCGGAGGCACCACCTTGCCATCATCGGGTGGCATCAAAGCCTTAGGTCGTTTAGGCTCCTGCACTTTTGCCGGATATAGCGGCAAAGTGTTCGAGCCCGACGATGAGTACAAAGGCGACTTCGCTCGCTCGTACTTCTATATGGCAGCGGCCTACAATTCGCGCATATCATCGTGGAGTTCGCCTATGTTGGCCGGCAACAACTTTCCCTGCTTCTCATCGTGGGCAGTGAACTTGCTGCTGAAATGGCACCGCCAAGACCCCGTGAGTCAAAAAGAATTAGACCGCAACGAAGCAGTCTACGCAAAGCAGAAAAACCGCAACCCATTTATCGACCATCCCGAGTTGGCCGAACATATTTGGGGCAATAAGAGCACCGTGGCATGGTACGAAGGAGGCGAAGCCACTCCCGAGATAGTGCAACCGGTCGATGGTAACACCCTCGATTTAGGCACTACCGTCACCAACATCGCTCGTAGCGCGTCAATCAGCGTGCGCGGCATAGCGCTTACCGACAATGTGACCATCACCACCACCGGCACAGGCTTCTCCGCCACTCCAGCCACCCTGTCGGCAGCCGCAGCCAACAATAGTGCCACTGCGCAGGTGACATTCCTGCCCGTAGCCGAAGGTACATATAGCGGCAAAGTAGTAATCAAAAGCGGAGCACTTCAAACCACTGTAAATCTGCGCGGTAAAGCCATCGCCACCCTACCCGCCGGCCCGGTAACCTCTGTCGACGACCACTCTTTCATGGCCACATGGAGTTATGTGGGCGATGCCGATGCCAACGGCGAATACACCCTCGATGTGCAACTCAACGGCGAGTCGCTCGATGCCTTCCCAACATCGGTGCGTGCCGCCGACGAAGCCTTCTACGTAGAAGACCTCGAGCCGTCGACCACCTACACCTACACCATCGCATCCGCTCACCTGGTATCAGAGCCGGTGAGCGTCACCACCTTGGATCCCATCCCCAATATCGAATTCTATTTCGACGGCAAACTCAGTTTCACTTCTATGGTTGGAGAACCTTCGGAAGCCGCTGAATTGCTTGTACTCATCGAAAATATCGACGAAAATATTAACCTCGCGGTGCAATCACCATTCCAACTATCCACCGACAAGACCAATTGGTCAACATCATTGGTGCTCGACCCCGAAGCCGACCGAGTGTACCTGCGAATGATGGGCGACAACCCCGGCACATTCACCTCCTCGCTGGTGGCCACCGTGGGCGATTTAGTGTTCGACCAAGTAGAATTTGAAGGCACCATCTTGGCCGAAGTGGCCTTCTATGAGGACTTTGAGAACGAAGGCGAAGGCTCATATTCCACCAAGCAATACACCGGCTCGGCCGGCGTGTGGAACATTGTCGATGGCGGCTTCTGGCCATCGTCCGACAAGGCTTACAATGGCCGCCAAGCCATCCGCATGGGCAAGAGCGGCAAGGCTGAAATCGCACTGGCCAACGGCTACGCTAGCGGCTTCGGCAACATTTCGTTCTGGGCCGCAGTTTACGGCTCCGACGCAGATGCCACACTCGAAGTGGAATACTGCAACGAGTCCACCGACAACGAATGGCACTCTGCCGGCACCGCCACCATCAATTCCAAAACCTATAGCCAATTCACCTTCCGCATCAACGCTGCCGGACCTGCTAAAATCCGCTTGCGCCAAACAGCCGGCAAGCGCTTTATGCTCGACGATATCGAAGGTACTCCATACTCCTCATTGGTGCCCGACAACGTGGCCGACTACCACCGTTGGGACGCTTTCTGTCGCGACGGTCAATTGGTGATTGAAGCCATCGACACCATTGACGCACGAGTCATCGCTCTCGATGGCATTGAAGTATGGGCCGGCACAGTCAACGCTTGCGGCACAGTGGCCTTAGACCTCACTCCAGGCTTGTATATCACCGTGGTCGACGACTTCGCTCGCCGCGTACTCATCAAATAATATGAAAAAAGTATTGATTTCCATTACTTTATGCGTTGCAACCGTGTTCGGTTGCAGCGCATGGAGTCAAAAAGGCCACGATGTGACCGCCTTCATTGCCGAGCAACATCTCACACCCGCTGCCCACGCTGCCGTCGACTCTATCCTCGACGGGCGGTCGATGGTATACTGGGCCAACTGGCTCGACAACGCCTCATATCAAACCGAACACGCCTACACCAAGACATGGCACTATAAAAATGTCGATGCCGGAGTAAACTACGATGATGCGCCGCTCAACCCCGCCGGCGACGTAGTAACCGCTATCAATCAGCAAATTGCCACACTGTCGAGCCCGACTACCGACCGCGACCAAGCATTTTTGTCACTTCGTATTCTCATCCATCTGATGGGCGATTTACACCAACCGATGCACCTGGGCCACCTAAGCGACCGCGGCGGCAACTCCGTGAAGGTGAAGTTTTTCGACCGCGAAACTAACCTTCACAGCCTGTGGGACTCATCACTGCTCGAAAGCGGCCACAAATGGAGTTACACCGAATGGCAACAACAAATCGACCGCGCTTCCTCAACACAACAGCAAGTCATCACCGCCGGAACCGTCGACGACTGGGCGCGCGAAACCTTCGACATCGCCACCCAGTGCTATGTCTACTTCCGCCCCGGCGCCAAGGTGGCCTACAACGACATCGCCCGCTGGACCCCGGTGATTGAGCAGCAATTGCTTCGCGCCGGCCTCCGCCTCGCCTCCGTGCTCAACTCCATCTACCGCTAACAGCAATACAGTGCCAAAAATTACAATAGTTGGAGACCGTGGCTCCCCAACTGAAACAACAACACAAATCATTCTGAGAAGTCGTTGATATCCAATCTTTTACATATTTCTATTTTCTTATTTTGCAAATTTTCGGCACTTAAACTTTCTTATTTTTATAGTTTTGAGCGATTTTATTTTCTTATTTGATTATTGGGGAAATACGAACCGGGGCAAATCCACCTCGCCTCGCCGCCGCGCTCAATAGCATTTTAGAATTATTGCTGTCCGATAAAACTCACAGATACTAAAAATGCATGGCTCGACTGCTGATTTTCAGCGGTCGAGTCTGATTTTTGGTAAAGACAAGCCCCCTCAGTCAAAAAGGGATGGTTGAGGCGGCGATCCCGATGCCTCGGATAGTATGCTTTCCCAGTCTTTGTCCGGGTTGTTGAACAGGCTGTAGAAGTCCACGTAGTACATCATATTGATTCTTACCATTGTGGCAAGTCCCGAGAAACTCCATTTGCGCCTCAGCCCTTTCTGCATCACCATCAGCAGCAGGTTGGCTATGAGAGTGACCCATATCTGAATTTTGATGGCATTGGCACTTTCACCATAGAAGTATTTCAGCGGGAAGTTTTGCTTCATCTGCTTGAACAGTAGCTCAATTTCCCATCGTTGGCGGTAAATGGCGATGATTTCAGACGGATCCCATTCCATGTCGTTTGTAAGGAGCGCAATGAGTTTGGGCCTGGCCTTTGTGGTGTCCACATAGGTTACAATACGAGCCTGATGGGTGATGGTCTCGCCTTTGCTGACACGTTTGCTAAATTCGACTTTCTGTATTCTCACTTCCATAAGGCCCTCCGGAGTCTGATACATTGTGTCGCTTAGGATCTTGTATTTCAGCGACTTTTTCATTTTAGTTACATATATGACTTTCCGCCGGGTCAGTTCCTCAAACTTTGCATAGTCGATGTAGGCGCGATCCATGGCCATTATATCGCCTTGTTTAAGCGACGATGGCTTGAGCATAAATGAGTCGTTTGTCGCCGCTGAGGTAAACTTAATGTCCGAGGGTACGCCTTCATTGGCATGAATAACGGTATGGACTTTTATCCCGCCCTTCTTTTTACCGGTCTTTGGATGGCGTCCCACACCCTTGAAAAGCATGTTGGAGAAAAGTGTGATGGTGGTGGAATCGATGATTTGCAACCGTTTCATCCATTTTGGCGTCTTACGGCTCCGGCTGTCCGAGGAAAGAGTATGACGATAGGTGGCATATAAATGCCGATATATACCCTCGAAGATGACCTCAGGGCGGCGTTTGTTGGCATCTGCCAGGGTGCTGCGCCCAATTTTGAACGATATGCCTAGATGCGCAAGTTTGCGCGCCTCAGCCAGCAATGATGCTGTTATCTCCCGCAGCGAGTCAAAACGCATAATGACGGCATAAAGCATCACCACCAGGTGAATCCAGCAGTTGAAGCGTTTTGTGTAGCGTTCGCCTCCGTTTTCGCGGCTTAATTCAAGAATTTTTGACTTATCAAGCAATTTTATTACTTGACCATACATCGGCTGTCCGAAAAAATGACTACTTTTGCTCATGGTTAACGATGTTTTGTGGTAAAAGCAAAGTAACCAAAAAGGGCTGAATCCTGCAAATGGAATCAGCCCTAATTTTGTAGTGTCTCAAAAATTTTTATCGGACAGCAATAAAAATTTTTTCATAATGTTGCGACTTGTCCGTGAGGATAGGTCGCTTCGCTTTTGGCGAGTGCTCATAGATGCCCCTCCCACCCGAAGTCGATGATGCA
>SFNM01000162.1 GCA_004552725.1 Bacteroidales bacterium
TACGACGGCATCTCCATCGCCTGGGCCATCGTCGAGTTTCTCCACGAAAACGCCAAAGGCCATCCGCGCACCCTCTTCGCCACGCACTATCACGAGCTCAACGAGATGGAAAAATCCTTCTCGCGCATCCACAACTACAACGTGTCGGTGAAAGAAGTCAACCAGCAAATCGTCTTCCTTCGCAAGCTCGTGGCCGGTGGCAGTGCCCACTCCTTCGGTATCCACGTGGCCCAGCTCGCCGGCATGCCACCCAGCATCGTCAAGCGCGCCAAGGTCATCCTTCAGGAGTTGGAGAACAGCAACAGCGACAACCGCGTCACCAAGCCCACCGTCCAGATCAGCCAAAGCCGCGAAGGCATGCAACTCAGTTTCTTCCAACTCGACGACCCGGTGCTCCGACAAATACGCGACCGCATCCTCAACACCGACATCAACAGCCTCACCCCGCTCGAAGCCCTCAACATCCTCAACGAGGTGAAGAACCTCGTCACCGGGAATTAACCCACCCACCATTGTTTCCCGAGCCATTCCCGAAAAATGTAGGGGCGTATCGCATACGCCCTCACAGCAGCGAAGAGCCCCAACCAAGTCCCATTTCCCAAAACATTTCGCGAAAATGTGTAGGGGCGTATCGCATACGCCCTTCATGGTGGCGAAAAGGCCCAAACGATTCCCATTTCCCCAAATTATTAGCGAAAATGTGTAGGGGCGTATCGCATACGCCCTTCATGGCAGCGGGAAGGCCCAAACAATTCCCATTTACAAAAACATTTCAGCGAAAAGGTGTAGGGGCGTATCGCATACGCCCTCCATGGCGGCGAGAATACATCAATCATTGGAGTGGTTTGGCGATTTTCGTTGCTTGTTCGCTCACGTGGAGGGCGTATGCGATACGCCCCTACACCTGTTCGCTTAATCTTTGGCCGGGGCGGTGTATTTGCGTTGCTTGTTCGCTCACGTCAGGGCGTATGCGATACGCCCCTACACTTGTTCGCTAATTTTTTGGGCGGGGCGGTGTATTTCGTTGCGCATTCGCCCACGTCAGGGCGTATGCGATACGCCCCTACACCTGTTCGCTTAATTTTTGGGCGGGGCGGCGATTTTCTTTGCTTGTTCGCCCACGTCAGGGCGTATGCGATACGCCCCTACAGTTTTTGGCGAAATCTTTGGCGGGCGAGCAATAACTGTGGAAGGTACTTTTAACCGGAATTTTTTTATGCCTCGTCGTACCGGTACTTTTTGCCTGCAAAATTTTTCAGCTCGTCATACCGGTAGTTTTTGGTGTTGCATTTTGCATCGGCTCGTCATACCGGTAGTTTTTGATGTTGCAATTTGCATCAGCTCGTCGTACCGGTAGTTTTTGGTGTTGCAATTTGCATCGGCTCGTCGTACCGGTAGTTTTTGGTGTTGCAAATTGCATCAGCTCGTCATACCGGTAGTTTTTGGTGTTGCAAATTGCATCGGCTCGTCGTACCGGTAGTTTTTGGTGTTGCAAATTGCATCGGCTCGTCGTACCGGTAGTTCTTAATGAATAATTTTACATTGTTAAATCATACAGGTAGTTTTTGATGTCGGAAATTACATTTAATTACGATTATTAACTGTTAGGCTTGCCGCGCTCCCGGTGATTATTCCTTATCTTTGCAATCGGATACCCCCGAACGGGCGGCTGACGAACGAGGCAGGCCGAACCTGCCCTCCTTACAGGCAACACTTTAAATTCAAAGAATATGGAAATGATTTACTCAACGGCCTCAAAGCTGAACGTTTCGGCTTTCATGGCTTATCTGAAGGACATCGAGGCGCTGATTTTGGAAACCGGCGCGGAGAACTTGAGATTGACGAAGATTTTTCCGCCCTTCCAGGACGATTTGCGACAGATGGAGAAGGTTTACAACCGCACCCGAGGCAACGCGCTCACCCTTTCGGTGAAGAACCTGGACAAGGCGCGCGACTGCTTTACGCGCGTGCTGCTGACGTCGCTGCACAGCATGAGCCAACTGCCCATCAACAATAAGTACTACAAGCCGGCCCTTACGGCTTACACGGTGCTGAAGCAGTACAAGGGCATCGAGCGGCGCGAATACTCGGAGGAGAAGGGCATGCTCGACGGCCTCTTGGCCAATGCCACGAAGCCGGAGGTGCTGGCGGCCTTGGAGGAGCTGCACTTGAAAGGGATTTTGGACATGCTGACGGAGGCGGCCGAAGCCTGGCACCAGGCTTTTATGGCCCGCGTGCATGAGAGGGGAATAATTTTGGATGAAATGGCGGGACTGAACAGCCGCATCATGCGCCGGCGGTTGATCGTGGACCTGAAGAAAATCGTTA
>SFNM01000065.1 GCA_004552725.1 Bacteroidales bacterium
CTCTTGCACTCCTCTTCGCCTCACTCCCATTTATCAATCTCACACGCCATGGAAACCCCGTTTTCGGCGTTGGCATCATGATTTACGGCCAATTATTTGCATCTCTCATTACCTGGTTTATTACCGCTTACTATACCGGTCGGCTCTCCGGTCTCGGCCTTAAGCAACTTCTCTTTGCACTCTTGCCTTATTCCGCCTTCACCGTTGCAATTGCAATTCCATTAATGCTAATTGCTACAATCAATCTCCACCCGGCTATAATACTCTCGCTTCAAGCCATTGCTGCTTTCTCTCTTTATCTTATCATTAACCGACTCACACGCTCCGACGTTCAATCCGAACTTATCGCTCACTTGCGCCATAAAAAATAATCATTTTTTGGTTTTGAACGCCAATTTTTTTTGCAACCTCAAAGAATTTTCGTAAATTTGAGGCGCCATTTCTTTTTGGCACCATTACTCTGAAATTATTTAGCAGAAACGCCTAACTCTATCCAATGAAACTCGTTCTTCTTCCCACTCACGAGGATCGCATCCTTCCTTTTTACCTCGCACTCGAAGAGTGGGTTGCTCGCAATTTGCCTCCCGACGAATATTTCTTCGCTTGGCAAGTGAAACCATCTGTCATTTGTGGACGCCACCAGCAAATGCACCTCGAAGTTGATATGGACTTCTGCGCGCAACAAGGCATCAAAGTATGGCGACGAAAAAGCGGTGGCGGATGCGTTTACTCCGACGCTCACAACATAATGTTCTCATACATTACTCCACATACTGGCGTTAACGGCACTTTCCGCCGATATACCGATATGATTTGCGATATGCTCTGTGCAATTGGCTTCGGCGCAAATCCATCGGGACGCAACGACGTTGAAATTAACGGCATGAAAGTTGCCGGTAACGCCTTTTATTCTCTTCCCGGTCGGAGCATCGTCCACGGCACTATGCTCTACGATGCCGACTTCCCAACCATGAGCCGCGCGCTAACTCCTTCTCGCGCTAAACTTTCGGCTAAAGGAGTGAAATCAGTCCCCGCTCGCATCACCACTCTCAAAGCACAAGGCATTGAACTCTCCTGCGACGAATTTATCGGATATGCTCTCGGATATCTTTGCAACGAAGAATACACTCTCCGCCAAGCCGACATCGCCGACGTCGAAAAAATTATGCAAACTTATTTGGTCGACTCTTTCCGCCTCGACCGCGATATGAACTCATCCATACAGCCTCATCGCCTCGAAGGAGTAGGGGAGTTGCAATTCTCTTGCCAAATCAATCCCGAGGGTTGCATCTCCAACCCTCATCTCTCCGGCGATTTCTTCCCGCTCAAAGACATTGATGCCAATCTCCTCGCTCACCTCTCCGGAGTCAAAGCCACCCACGATGATATTCTCAACTGTCTGACTAATCTCAACATTCCGGATATCATTACCGGTCTTACCCCCGACGCTCTCACCTCTATAATCCTTGAATCTATAAATCCTAATAAATAAGGCTTAATGCCTATCCGGAAAACCATGAAAACTACCTGTTTACATTCTCATCACATCGCGCTCAACGCATTGATGTCGCCCTTCGCCGGCTACGATATGCCCATCAGTTACGAGGGCATTGAAGCCGAGCACAACGCTGTCCGCAACAATGTTGGCGTCTTCGACGTTTCTCACATGGGCGAAGTTCACCTCGCCGGCGACAATGCCACCGAAACCGTCAACCACATCTTCTGCGGCGACGTGCGCACACTCAATCCCGGACAAGTCGTTTACGGCATGCTCACCAACCACTCCGGTGGTGTAGTCGACGACCTCCTCGTCTACAAATTCTCCGACACTTCATACCTTTTAGTCATCAACGCTGCTAACATCGAAAAAGACCTCGCTTGGATTCGCGAAAACGTCCTCCCAGGCACTCAAGTCACCGACCTCTGCGAAGATACTGCCGAACTCGCTATCCAAGGCCCAAAAGCCGAAGAAACCATGCTCAATGTACTCGGCGTTGACTGCTCCGACCTCGCCTTCTACACTTTCAAAGTCGTCGACCTCCCCAACGGCGCCCGCGCTTTAGTGAGCCGCACCGGCTATACCGGTGAAGACGGCTTCGAATTCTACGCCGCTGAAAACACCATTATCGACGCTTGGGAAAAACTTATGGCGGCCGGTGTGGCTCCTTGCGGTCTCGGTTGCCGCGACACACTGCGCTTCGAAGCCGGTCTTCCTCTATATGGCAACGAACTCACCGACGACATCACTCCAATCATGGCAGGCCTCAGCATGTTTGCCAAACTCGACAAAGAAGAATTCATCGGCCGTGATGCTCTCATCGCCCAAAAAGCACAAGGCCCCGCCAAACGCGTTATCGGCCTCGAAATCGACGGCAAAGCAATCGCTCGCCACGGCTACGACGTCCTCGACCTCGACGGCAACATAGTTGGCACTATCACCACCGGATACCATTCTATCTCCCTCGACCGAAACCTCGCTATGGCCTTAGTCGACGCTCCTCATGCCAAACTCGACACTCCCCTCCAAGTCCAAGTACGTCGCAAGGTATTCCCCGCTAAAGTTATCAAAAAACGTTTCTATACGCCTAACTACAAAAAATAATTAACCCTCAACAACCAATATATTATGAGCAACACTTATTTCCTCAAATCTCACGAATACGCTCGCGTAGAAGGCAACTTCGCTTTCATCGGTATCTCCAAATTCGCTGCTGAACAACTTGGCAACGTCGTTTACGTTGATATGCCTGAAGTCGACGACGAAGTCGAAGCCGGCGAAGAATTCGGCGCTATCGAAAGCGTTAAAGCCGCTTCCGACCTCTTCTCGCCCGTTTCCGGCACCGTCGTTGAAGTCAACGAAGACCTCGCCGACAATCCTCGCCTCATCAACAAAGATCCTGAAACCAACTGGATTATCAAAGTGGAAATGAGCGACCCCGCACAACTCGACGAACTCCTCTCACCGGAACAATACGCCGAAGTTTGCGCCGCCGAAAAACACTAAGCCATTACCGATATGTCGCATAGATATTTTCCTCACACCGCTGAGGATGTGCAACACATGCTCGACCTCTGCGGCGCTAAGTCCATTCTGGACCTGTACGCCGACGTACCCGAGCAATTGCGCTTAAACCGCGATTACAACCTTCCGAAAGCACAAGACGAGCAGCAAGTGCGCAGACAATTCGCCGCCCTATCCAATAGCAACCTCGCTTGCTTCGCCGGTGCCGGTGCTTACGCTCACTTCTGCCCTGCCGTCATCGACTCTATCGTTTCTCGCTCGGAATACCTCACATCTTACACTCCTTACCAATCGGAAATTTCGCAAGGCACTCTCCAATACATCTTTGAGTACCAATCAATGTTGGCTCAACTCACTGCTATGGACATTTGCAATGCCTCGATGTACGACGGTGCAACCGCCACAGCCGAAGCAATGATTATGGCCGTAAACGCCACTCGCAAACGCCGCCGCGCTCTCATTTCCGCCACCCTCAACCCCGACGTTATCGAGGTGATGCGCACCTATGCTCGCTACCACCGTATCGATATCGACATCATTCCCGAAGCAAACGGCATCACTGACCTCTGCGCCCTCGACAATCTCCTCCAAAAAGGAGATGTAGCCGCTGTAGTGCTCCCGCAACCCAACTACTACGGCATCATCGAAGACCTCTCCGGCGTTGCCGACAAAGTGCACGCGGCTAAAGCGCTGTTGGTCATCAACGCTCCTGCATCTCCCTTGGCTGTTATCCGACCCGCCGGCGAATGGGGTGCCGACATTGCTGTTGGCGATGCCCAATCGCTCGGTATGCCTCTATCTGTTGGAGGCCCTTACCTCGGTTACATGTGCTGCACTAAAGCACTCATGCGCAAAATTCCCGGCCGTATCGTCGGCGCTACTACCGACAAAAAAGGCCAACGCACATTCGTCCTCACTCTCCAAGCACGCGAACAACACATCCGCCGCGAAAAAGCCACTTCAAACATCTGCTCCAACCAAGGTGTGATGACTCTCCGTGCCGCTATCTACCTCTCGCTCCTCGGATACGAAGGCCTGCGACAAGTCAACGCTATCAGCGCCGACAAAGCACACCGCCTTGCCGACGCGCTTTGCGCCACCGGCAAAGCACACCTCGCTTTCCCCGATAAACCATTCCTCAACGAATTTGCCCTCGACCTCGATGGCATCTCCGCTCATCAACTCATCGATGCTCTCATCGACAAGAACATTCTCGCCGGCGTCGCTATCGACCACAATCGTATTCTTGTCGCTGCAACCGAATGTTGCTCCGAAGAAGATATCAACACTTATGTATCAACCCTTTCAAACCTCTAAGCCATGAACCGTCAACTCTACGAAAAACTCATTTTCGACTACTCACGTCCCGGCCGTCGAGGTTTCTTCTTCAACGAAGGCAACGCTCAAATGCCCTCCCTCCCCGATGGTCTCCTGCGACAAACTCCCCCTCAACTCCCTGAAGTCGACGAACCTACTGTAGTACGCCACTACAACAATCAATCTACCAACAACTTCGGCGTTGACACCGGCTTCTATCCTTTGGGCTCTTGCACCATGAAGTACAATCCCAAAGTCAACGACCTCCTCGCTTCCGACCCCGGCTTCGCTGCTATTCACCCCAAGCAACCGACCGCTACTATGCAAGGCGCGCTCAAACTTTACTATGAGTTGCAACAAAGCCTCAGCGAAATTGGCGGTATGAGCGAATTTACACTCAACCCATACGCCGGCGCACATGGCGAACTTACCGGCCTTATGGTCATTCACGCTTTCCACGACCATAATAAAGACTTTGCTCGCACTAAAGTCCTCGTTCCAAACTCGGCTCACGGCACAAACCCTGCATCCGCTGCCGTTTGCGGCTACGAAGTGGTTGAAGTAAACTCGCTCCCCGACGGCACGGTTGATGTCGACGACCTTCGTTCGAAACTCGACAACACCGTTGCCGCCATGATGATGACCAATCCCAACACCGTCGGAATGTTCGAAAAACATATCCCCGAAATCGCTGAAGCAGTCCACGCTGCCGGCGCTCTCCTATACTACGACGGTGCCAACCTCAACCCGATGCTGGGCATCGCTCGCCCCGGTGATATGGGCTTCGATGTGATGCACATCAACCTCCACAAAACCTTCTCCACTCCTCACGGTGGCGGTGGTCCCGGTGCCGGCCCCGTTGGCGTTCGCAAAGGTCTAGAACAATTCCTTCCCGCTCCACGTGTTGTTAAACTTGCCGACAGTTCCTTCGACATCGACCAACACAACGACACCGCCCTCGGTCGCATCTCTTCAAATCTCGGCAATTACGCCGTGCTCATCCGCGCTTGGGCTTACATCCTCACTATGGGGTGCGACGGACTCGCTCACGTGGGTCCGCTTGCCACGCTCAACGCCAACTACGTGATGCACCGCCTCAAGGACCTATACCTCCTTCCAATACCCGGCCCTTGTAAGCACGAATTTGTATTCGATGGCCTAATCGACAAGTCAACCGGCGTCACCACTCTCAACATCGCCAAGCGACTCCTCGACATGGGCTTCCACGCTCCTACCATCTACTTCCCACTCCTTTTCCACGAATCGCTCATGATTGAGCCTACAGAAACCGAAAGCCTCGACACTCTCGACACTTTCTGCGACGCAATGCGCCAAATCGCTGTCGAAGCAATCGACTCTCCCGAAGTAGTGAAAGAAGCACCTCACCTCACTCCGGCTGTTCGCCCCGACGACACCGAAGCCGCTCTCCATCCTATTGTTACTTACTCCGAATTATGCAACCAGTAGATAACATTATTATTGGAGCCGGCCCCGGCGGCTATGAACTCGCTGCTATGCTTGCCAATGTGGGCGAATCCACCGTTCTGGTGGAACGCTCCGCTCCCGGTGGCACTTGCCTCAACCGTGGTTGTATTCCTACCAAATGCCTCTGCGCCTCGGCCGAAGCCGTGCTCAACGCTCGCAAAGCCGATCAATTCGGCATCGACCTCGCTATCAACGGTATCAATTATCCGGTGGCTCGCCAACGGATGCTCGACGTCATTGCGAACCTCCAACAAGGTGTTCGTGCCGTCGTTCGAAATGCAACTTACGCCGAAGGCTCCGCGCGTATCATATCTCACAACACTGTAGCAGTTGGCGAAGAACAATTTATAGCCTCCAAACGCATCGTTATCGCCACCGGTAGCGAACCCGCTCGCCTCCCGATACACGGAGCCGAACTTGCTGTCACAAGCGACGACGTTCTCGCTGCCGATCATCTCCCCGCCTCAGCCATCATCATCGGCGGCGGTGTTATCGGCATGGAATTCGCCTCAATATTTAATGCGCTCTGCGTTGAAACTACCGTAGTAGAATACTGCAAAGAAATCCTTCCGCCATTCGACCCCGACATGGCCAAGCGACTCCGCTCTGCCCTTTCGCGCCGCGGTATAAACATTGTGGTCGGCGCTGCCGTCGAAAGCATTGCCGAAAATCCCGATGGCTCGCGCACTGTCACTTACCAAGGCAAGCGCGGACCGGTCGAAATCACCGCTCAAACCGTGGTTATGGCTGTTGGACGTCGCCCCGTAGTGCCCGAAGGCACAGCAGAAGCAGGCGTCAAAATCTCCAAACGTGGGTTCATCGAAGTTGACGAACGTATGCAAACCTCCGTCCCCGGCATTTACGCCATTGGCGACTGCAACGGTCTGCTTATGCTCGCCCACGCAGCCACTGCTCAAGCACGCGTCATTGCAGAAGAAAACCCACAACTTTTCGACGCTTCACGAGTACCATCCGTCGTGTTCACAACCCCCGAAATCGCTATGGTAGGCCAAACTCCGGCAGCCCTCGACGCCGCCGGCATCGCTTACAACGTAGTGCGCAAAACCTTTGCCTCCAACGGAAAAGCCTGCGCTATGGGTGCCGCTGACGGCGCTGCCAAACTCCTCGTTGACCAAACCACCGGCGCAATCCTTTCGGCAACCGTGCTCGGCACACATGCCGCCGACATCATCGCTGAAGCAAATCTTCTCCTCACCGACCGTGTCCCATTAGCCGACGTCCCGCGTCGCTACATCCACGCACATCCAACCATCAGCGAAATCCTCATCTAACTCCACACAACAAGGGCGCCAATCGGCGCCCTTGTTATATGAAGCGGAAACCAAGCCGCTATCTATCTGCGGAAGCGTTCCAAAATCGGGCCGTAAGCATCGATGCGCCTATCACGCAGGAACGGCCACCAACGTCGCACATTCTCCGACCGCTTCATATCAATATCCACACATTCCACCACCTCATCCTCACTGGAGGCACGCAACAGCAACTCACCCTGCGGACCGGCCACAAAACTGTTGCCCCAGAATTGTATGCCATTCGTTTGTCCCGATGGGTCTATTTCTGTACCAACACGGTTCACTGTCACTACCGGCAGTCCATTCGCCACGGCGTGCCCGCGTTGCACTGTCACCCATGCCTCAAGTTGGCGCGCCTTCTCATCTTCCGTGTCAGTGCTTTCCCATCCGATTGCAGTAGGATAAATCAACAATTCCGCACCTGCAAGCGCCATCAATCGCGCTGCTTCCGGATACCACTGATCCCAACATACCAGCACTCCGAGTCGGCCTACAGAAGTTTCAATCGGCTCAAAGCCAAGGTCACCCGGCGTGAAATAAAATTTCTCATAGTATGCAGGGTCATCGGGTATATGCATCTTGCGATAGCGGCCTGCCTCCGTACCGTCAGCTTCATACACAATCGCTGTATTGTGATAAAGACCCGGCGCACGACGCTCAAAAAGCGATGTCACCAACACCACTCCATACTCCGCAGCCAACGCACTGTAAAACTCAGTGGCCGCCGACGGAAAATCCACTGCCAAATCAAAATTATCTACATTTTCAGTTTGGCAGAAGTACAAACTATCGTGCAATTCTCGATTTACAATAAGTTGCGCACCTTGCTCAGCAAGATGTTTCACCGCTGCAGCTATTCGCATACGGTTGAGATTGGTATCGTATGTGTTGGCTTGTTGAACGATGCCGACACGCAAATTTTTACTCATAAGCAAAGAAAATTTTCCGGAAGTTGCATTGTAGCGCAATGCAACGACCCATGTTGTTGAATTAAAGCCTGACAATCCACCGTTTCAATCACATGATTTGGGAAAGCCACTCGCAATGTCTTGGCAGCCAAGTCATCATTCAGCGGCTGATTATATGTAGGCATCAACACCGCTTCATTCACCACCAAATAATTGGCATAAGTAGCCGGAAGCCTCATTCCCTCATCATCATAAATCGGGTCGGGTAGGGGAAGTTCTATCAAATTGAAAGGATTACCTTCGGCTGTGCGCATCCTTGCCAATTCCTCCGGAATTTGGGCTAAAAGTGCACTCTGAGGGTCATTTGGCATCGAGGAGCGCGAACCCACATATAATATGGTGTCATCCGGAGCCAGACGCGCCAACGTGTCGATATGGCCGTCGGTATCATCGCCGGCCATTGCTCCACTCTCAAGCCAAAGCACATGATGTGCTCCCAATTCGCGCTCAAGGCGTTGCTCAATTTGCTCGCGTGTCAAGCCGGCGTTGCGTGTATCTGTCAACAAACACGATGTGGTTGTCAACAACGTGCCTCGGCCGTCGCTCTCAATCGACCCGCCCTCAAGGTAGAAGTCCAAGCAGTCGTTGTATCTGCCGCGAAGCAACCCGGCACGCACCATCGCTGCCGTCACCGCGTTATCCTTCGCAGCCTCAAACTTACCGCCCCACGCGTTAAAAGCAAAATCATTGAGAATTGCATTATTATCACCGTCAACTGTAGAAATTACACCATAATCGCGCGTCCAAGTATCGTTGGTAGGAACCTCAAAAAAGAGTATTCTATCGCTCGGAATGTCGGCCAACAGCGCTCGCGCGCGTTCGCAATTCGGCGCTATCACAATTGCTACGGCATGGCGTGCTATCGCCCGCACCAAATTCACATAACAATCCTCAATCTGCGGCAACATATACCGCCAATCAGTGTCGGCATGAGGCCATGCTACGATAACACCTGCCGAGCGTTCCCACTCGGCAGGCATTCTTACGTTCAGTTTATTCTTCGTCATTATAATCAGTCAATACATCCCACACTTCATTGCGGTCGGCCCAGTATTCCTCGCAATAATCGAGAAATCCGCGGCGCTCACTTACCCCTTGCTGACGACACCATTGTCGGTAATCGCGCCGCAATTGCTCATCATCGCTCAGTGTGCGATTAAATTCTGCCTCAGCCATATCTATACTCGGGCTTTGGCGGATTATTGAGATGAAAAGATCAGTTATGTCTTCCATATTCGCCTTGAAGGTAGATTAGTCATTGTTTTATACTGCAAATATAGCATTATTTTTTATTTCTAACAATACATAAACCCATTTTATCACCAAAATTTAATACCATTTACTTTTTTTTGACCGAAATTGTGGATATATGCAATTTTTTTAGTAACTTTGCACTGTTAAAATCAACCGAATTACTTTTTATCCAAACAAAATATCCAATATGGTAAATTACAAAGATTTAGGCTTGGTTAACACTCGCGAAATGTTCGCTAAAGCCATCAAAGGCGGCTACGCTGTCCCCGCTTTCAACTTCAACAACATGGAGCAACTGCAAGCAATCATCAAAGCCGCTGCTGAAGAAAAATCTCCCGTAATCCTGCAAGTGTCAAAAGGCGCTCGCAACTACGCTAACGCTACCCTCCTCCGCTACATGGCTCAAGGCGCTGTCGCTTACGCCAAAGAACTCGGCTGGGAACACCCCCAAATCGTTCTCCACCTCGACCACGGCGACTCCTTCGAACTCTGCAAAAGCTGCATCGACAGCGGCTTCTCTTCGGTGATGATCGACGGCTCTCACCTCCCCTACGAAGAAAATGTGGCCCTCACAAAACAAGTTGTTGACTACGCTCACCAACACGACGTTACCGTTGAAGGTGAACTCGGCGTGCTCGCCGGCGTTGAAGACGAAGTTTCTTCCGACCACCACACCTACACCGACCCCGAAGAAGTAATCGACTTCGCTACACGCACCGGTTGCGACTCCCTCGCTATCTCCATCGGCACTTCTCACGGCGCTTACAAGTTCACTCCCGAACAATGCACCCGCAACGCCGAAGGTCACCTCGTGCCCCCTCCATTGGCTTTCGATGTGCTCGACGCCGTTATGGAAAAACTCCCCGGCTTCCCCATCGTCCTCCACGGCTCTTCTTCCGTGCCCCAAGACGAAGTTGATACCATCAACAAATTCGGTGGCAAACTCCCCGACGCAATCGGTATCCCCGAAGAACAACTCCGCAAAGCAGCCGCTAGCGCCGTTTGCAAAATCAACATCGACAGCGACAGCCGTCTCGCTATGACCGCCGCTATCCGCCGCGTCTTCGCTGAAAAACCCGCTGAATTCGACCCCCGCAAATACCTCGGTCCCGCTCGCGACAACATGGAAAAACTCTACAAGCACAAAATCATCAACGTGCTCGGTAGCGCCGGCAAAGCCGAATAATCCATCCCCTCATAAATATACAGAGGCCGCCCAAAAGCGGCCTCTGTTTATTTTATTATTGCTGTCCGATAAAACTCACAGATACTAAAAATCTATGACATAACAAAGGCTTTTACGCTGAATTTCAGCATGAAAGCCTTATTTTTTTCGCTTGTTTTTTTGCCTGTTGAAACTATAAAA
>SFNM01000163.1 GCA_004552725.1 Bacteroidales bacterium
CAAACATCACCACCGGTGAAACTCGTCCCGATAATCTTGATGCAACTCCTGAAAAATACGATTTCCAAGCATTTGCCGGAATTCATATCATACGCTCCTCGCTTTTCAAGGGCTTGCTCGATTATGCGCCCGACAATCAACCATTCTCGATTATTGATTTTTATATCGACCATTGTCGCCAAGCCCAAATCCATCGTATGGAACTTCCTGCAGAAGCCACGTGGTTCGACGTCGGCAAGCCCGACACATTAGACAAAGCACGCCAATTCTTTGACCACAAAGCATAAATGAAACATTTACTCGATTTCATAATCAAATCCAAATCCACAGCCGGAGGAAGCACTATCATCACTCTCGCCCCGGCTGATAATGCACAATTGCCCGAGATTCTTCCCGGCCAATTTGTGGAAATCAAGGTGGAAAATTCGCCTGCCACAATGTTGCGTCGCCCGATTTCGGTATGTGATGTAACCCCCGACGGGCACTTAGTGTTGCTCATCAAACCCGTAGGCGATGGCACCCGCCACTTATGCAGCCTTCCCATTGGCGCGAAAATCAATATTCTGCTACCTTTGGGCCATGGCTTCACGCCTTGCGCAGCACATGAACGAGTGCTATTGGTTGGCGGAGGCGTCGGTGCAGCACCATTGGTGTATTTGTCGCGCGTATTCAGCCAAGCGGGAGCGCAAGTCACAGTGGCTATTGGCGGACGCTCATCCGCCGACCTTGAAGGTGTATTGGAGTTATACCCAGAAAGTGTAGAGACTGTGTGCTCCACCGACGATGGTTCGCGAGGCACACCCGGCTTAATTACAGCCAACGAGGTGTTCTCACGTGATTGGGATCGTGTCTGCGTATGCGGTCCCACTCCGATGATGCGCGCTGTAGCACGCATCGCTCGCCAAAGAAATATCAGATGCGAAGTATCACTCGAAAACGAGATGGCCTGTGGCCTCGGCGCATGCTTGTGTTGCGTAGAGAAGACCGTTGAAGGCAATGTATGCGTTTGCAAAGATGGTCCCGTTTTTAATATCAACCAACTGCTATGGGAATAAACCTACAAGTAGACCTCGGTGCAGGTCTTACGCTTAAAAATCCGGTACTCACCGCTTCCGGCACCTTCGGCTATGGCACTGAATACGCTGATTTCATCGACCTCAACCGTCTGGGAGGCTTCATCGTGAAAGGTACCACGCTCAATCCGCGCGAAGGCAACGATTCGCCCCGCATGGCGCAGACGCCCATGGGTATGATCAACGCTGTTGGGTTGCAAAACAAAGGTGTTGACCATTTCATCAGCCATATATACCCCACCATTAGCGGACTCGACACCAACGTAATCGTGAACGTGTCGGGCGCCTCGGTGGCCGACTATGTAGCCGTGGCCGAGCGCCTTGCACCGCTGGAAAAAATACCGGCCATCGAAGTCAACATCTCTTGTCCCAACGTCAAAGCCGGCGGTATGGCCTTTGGCACCACTTGCAGTGGCGCCGCTGAGGTCACAGCAGCCGTGCGCCGCGTTTGGCCTCGCCATTTGATGGTGAAACTCTCGCCCAACGTCACCGATATCACAGAGATAGCGGTGGCCGCTGAGGCTGCCGGAGCCGACTCCGTGTCGCTCATCAACACCATCCTGGCAATGGCTATTGATGTGGAGCGACAACGTCCCCACCTTTCCACAATCACCGGCGGGCTCTCCGGACAGGCCGTAAAACCGATAGCAGTGCGTATGGTGTGGCAAGTGGCAAAGAAAGTACACATCCCCATCGTGGGATTAGGCGGCATCACATCTGCCGCTGATGCCCTCGAGTTCATCATGGCCGGTGCATCGGCAGTGCAAATCGGCACAGCCAATTTCATCGACCCCACTACTACAGTAAAAGTAATCGATGGACTCACCGACTACTGCCGCCGCCACAACATCTCCGACATTACCTCCCTCCGCGCTATCATTTAGCTACATTCTGATATATAAAACTGACTGACGAAATCACGAACATCATCGTTGTTTCGTCAGTCAGTTTTTTTTGCATCCGAATGTTATTTGACCTATAACGAGCAAGCGCTCGCATCAAATGAAGCTCGAAAACTTTTGAACTATCATAACTCGTTGTAAACCATAGAGATGCGGTAATTTTAGCACCCGAAATGACCTATACGCATAGAAATGATAGTGGCGCAAAGTAGCGGCATTATTTTGCAAATGTTGGTAGAAATATCGGCCGCTTTTGCCATAAAAGGAAAGGAGTAATAATTATGCTTGTACAACAACTTAAAGAGGCAAACATCAACGCA
>SFNM01000066.1 GCA_004552725.1 Bacteroidales bacterium
AATACGCGGTGGAGTCGCTCAGGTATGTTATTTAGTTTACTACTTATTATATAAAGCATTACAAACCCTAAGCATCCGGTAATGGGCAACGTCAGCACATCAATCAGTTCTCCGCGATTATTCATACCGTGAAGGTGTAAAATAGCGGCTCCGACTAACGCTGCAAAACATGCCGTGGCGAGCCACATCGACCGAGGAAGACGGTGCTCAATGCGTTGAAACAATACGCCGATGGCAAAAAATGCTATCCCCCATATCTCGCGCATACCACCATTAGGTATGGTGCTGATTTTTAGTTTATTGGCAATGAACAAAGCAGCAAAAGCCAACGTGCTCGCCAATATGATGCTTACCGATGCTGTTGGGGAAAAGTGAGTGCGCTCGTCGAGAAGTTTGTATAGCAACATAAAAACTATTGATGCCACTAATAGTCCGCGGAAGAACCAGAAGGCACCGGCCATAAACTCGTCGTATCCGCTCATTGAGGTGAATATCAATACAATGCGCTGCAAGGCTGAGTGCCACGAATAGGGGTGGGTGACTCCTCCTGTCCAGTTGCCATACTCTTCGTTGAGGATACCGAAATAGAAAAATACGTTGTGAAGGAGTAAGAACATAATACTCCACTTCACCATTGGCAGATATAAGCCTTTGAAGCGCTTGGCGCAAAATTCCCATGGCTGTTGGATGTATTTACGTTGAAAGAAATACCCGGCAGCGATGAAAAACACGGGCATGTGAAACGTATATATGAAGTTGGTAATCAGTTCCGGGGCTTCAGCATGCCCGATAACCATGAGAATGATAGCCAACGCTTTGATAATAGAAAAAGTAGTGTTGCGAGCGCCCATAAATATTGTTTTGTTTACAAAGTTACGCCTTTCTGCAGTTTTTTGCAAGCAAAAATTTCACCTTACAAATATTTTTTATCGGCAAGTGGCAATCATGGCATAACACATCCTGAATAATTATCGGATTTGCTCAAATTGCAACTTGCTGATATCAGATATTTTACATGCTTTTGCTCGTTGCCGTCATAGCAGCCTTTGCTTAAATCTTCTAAGGACCGACTTCACTGAATCTCTGCCGAAACATCAAGATTTTAACGCACTTTGAAAAGCAAATCCATCTCATAAATTTGTCATTAATGACACTTTTATGAAATGGATTTGTTTATTAGAACGTAGATTACTTGCGCGAGATGCGGAAGATGGTGCCTTCAATTAGTGAGACGTAAATGTCGCGAGTAGCAGGGTCTACGTCGATGCCGTTGACTTCGCTCACTCCCAGAGGAAGGCTCCAAAGCAGGGTGTGAGTGGCTGGGTCAACAGCGGAGATGATGCCGCGACGCGAGCCGGCATATACGATGCCGTCGACTTCAGCCACGATGCAGGGGGCATGCTCGTAGCCCAATCCAAGGTCGACTTGCCACAGCATATTGAAGGTGTCGGATGTGGCATCAACGGCTACCAAGAAGCCGTCCATAGTTTTGGCATAAATGCGACTGTAATCTTCGCTGTGGCCGAGGCTTTCGCGATATTTCACACTGTTGTCGCGCCAGATTTGTCGTCCGGTAGCGCGGTCGAGGGCTGTCATATATCGGTCGGGCGCTACGACAAACACCTTGTCGGAGGTAATCACCGGCACCACATTGCCCGGACCAAGCATGTTGGCCGCCTTACCATTGTTCCACACCCAACGCAAGCGTCCGGTGGCCAAGTCGAGGCAACGAAGGTTGGTGTCCCATGCGCCAAACACCAAGTCGCGACCATCTACGGCCGGTGCGGCTTGGCAGTAATTAAATATTGAGTCATATTCCCAAATAAGTTTGCCGGAGTTGGCATTGCGCAGTTCGATACGCTTGTAGCCGCCTTGTACCCATCCTTTTTCGGTCATTAAGCCATCGGCAACGTATGGTACTTCGGGCGCAGTGAATTTAACTCGTCGACCTGAAGCGATATCGACCATTGCAATTCCGGCTGGGTTGGGGAAGGCTACGTGACCACGGCGCAACACCATCGGACGCGAGAAGATGGATACTCCCAAAGGTACGGACCATTGTTGTTGGCCGCTCCGTTTGTCGATGCAGCGGGCTTGACCCACGGAGTTGCCGAAATAGATATTGCGCTCGTCGAAGGCGATGCGGGTGAATACCGAGGCGCTGTCGGCCCACACTTTTGCTACTTCGAAGCCTTCGGGTTGTTGCCATTCGGGGCGAGAGATTTCTATAGGTTTATGCTCGGTGCAGACGGCGAAGGCGAACTTGGCCTCCGGCTCGCAGCCGAGGCGCTTGTTGTAGATATGTACCCATTGACGGTCAATGTCGACGATTGAGTACCCGTAGTCGTCGCCGTCGCCCATCTTCAGAGCACGCACCATGGCACCCTCGATGTCGCCGCCTTGGTAGCGAATCCAGCGGTGATAGTGACCATTGATGTGAGCCACCACGGCATAGTCAGCCAGCACGTTCACGTAGTCCTGCCAGTTGTCGAGGTCATCCTTCAGCGGATAGTGGTTAATGGAGAGCACGCGGCGCCCTTTGTACTGTTCCAAGGTCGAACGCAACCAATGCAAGTCTTCTTGCTTAATATGGCCGTCGCCCATCTTCATGTACGGACCGCAACTGATGCCTACTACGACTAATGAGTCGAGGTCAACAACAAAACGGTCGTTGCCCCAGGTATCGAACACCGTCTTGGTGGCGCTTTGGCTCCAAGTGAGTTCGTGGTTGCCGGGAATTACAGCAAGTGGGTGTTTGATTTGGCTGAGAATGGAATTGACATTAGCCAACTCGGTGTCGCTACCTTCGTTGGTCATGTCGCCGGCCATTATCACTAAGTCGAATGGTTGAGAATTAATTTCTTCCACTACGGCACGAAGGGCTGTGTCGCGGTCGTTGCCGGGAGTGACGTGCACATCGGCCAGCACGGCGATGTGTTGGGCACTGGCATTAATGGCCACCATGGCCATCATAGCTACTGCAAAGAGTTTCATAAAGTGTTTCATGGTTGTAATATAGATTGTTAGGTTTATAGTAGTGGGGTCATGTACAGCGGCAGATAAACGATGCCGTTGCGCTCAGACAAATCACCGGAGTGAAGCACGTAGGACATGTCGATATGCTGTCCATACTTCGCGATACATTTTTGCAGCGAAGTGATAGTGTAGCGAGTGGTTGATTTTACCTCGATGATGGATATGTTATGCCGCGAGGTGATGCGGCTCTTGGCGATTAGGAAGTCGATTTCCATACGCTCGGCAGCATCGTCTTTGTCATACTTTGAGAAGAAGAACAAACGATGCCCGGCGGCTCGCAGCATTTGTGCCACCAAGTTTTCCACAATCATACCGCTGTTGAACTCCAACTTGTCGGTGAGAATTTTCGCATAAAGATTCTCTGAGGGAATATCATTTTCGCTGAAGGCATGCGACAGTAGCAACCCGGTATCGGCCATATAGCATTTGAGCGTAGCACTATCTTCGTTGAGTCCCAACCCGATGTTGGGTGCTGTGGTGTTGTATGCCATATTCACAATCATTGCATCGGCGAGCCAGAAGAAGGATGTTTCGTAATCGCGCATTCGCGCATCTTGCTGTAGCGCTTTGAGTTGAAACTTCTTCTCATGCTGCTGAAGCTGCGAGGGGATGGTGTCGAACACGTTGGTCACCTTGGCTTGATAGCCGGCTGCGAATTTGTGTATATCATTGCGATACAGCTTCAGAATCTGACGCTTCGCATAGTCTACTTGGGCGAAATCGCGTGTGTCGACATACTTTTGCACCGCTTGCGGCATACCGCCCACGATGATATATTGGCGCAACAGATCCATGGCGCGGCGGTGCATCAGCTGTCCAAGCGGCTGACGGCGCTCATAGTTTGAAGCAATGAGCGGCATCAGCGTTTCATCGCCCATCGCCCACAGGAACTCCTCGAAATCCATGGGGTGGAGCAACATTTCTTCCTCCTCTGAAGGGATAACAATGTTCTCCACGTTCTTCTTTATCGACATCAACGACCCGGTTTCGATGTAGTCGTACCGGCCATCTTCAACCAAGTATTTGATGGCAGCGCGTGCTCGCGGATAGAGCTGCACTTCATCAAACACTATCACCGATTCGCGTCGGTAAAGCGTGGTGTGCGTCAACGCGCTCAGGTACACGAAGAACGTGTCCAAATCATCGAGATATAGGTCGAACAACTCGGTGATTTTGGCGCTCGTTTTGTTGAAATCGATGATGATGTGACTGCGATATTCGCGCCGGGCAAACTCCCGCGCGATGTAGCTCTTGCCCACGCGCCGAGCGCCGTTAATCAGCACGGCTGACTCGCCACCTCGCAATTGCTTCCATTTCAACAATTTATCGTAGATTTTTCTTTTCATATTGCACGTATCCGCGATTATTATTACAGTGATTTTACACGTATCCGCGATTATTGTAAAGGCAAATTCTACACCTATCCGCGATTATCGCACCTGCAAATTTACAACTAATTTTCGAAACATCAAAATATCCGCGTATAGTTTCCACTATTTTTTATGGCATTTCGAGCAGTTCGGCCTTCGGGAAGTGCTTGGCGAGGTATCGCTGCACAAATCCGAGCGTGTCGGCGGTGATTTCCGGATCGTAGTCGAAATGATGGTTAAAAATCACGTAGGCCAATTCGCATCCGCGGCGTTCGATGGCTTCCAGAGCAAGTATGGTATGGTTAATAGACCCCAAACGACTGTTAGTCACTAACACCATAGGCAAATTGCGTTCCGCCGGATAGTCGATAGTGAAGTAATCATCAGTGAGAGGTACCATCAACCCGCCGGCTCCTTCGATAATGAGCACGTCGTAGCGTTCGGCAAGTAGTCGGCGACTGCGGTCGATTGCCTCAATGTCGATAGTGCGACCATCGAGACGTGCTGCCAATTGTGGCGAGCAAGGGTGGGTGAAGATTTGTGGTGCGGTAGTGAGGTCGCGGTCTTCCGGAAGGGGGGCGATACCCATAAGGCGACGGTGTGCCTCAATATCCTCCGAGAAACCAACACATCCGGTCTGCACAAATTTTTGTGTTGCGACCGACAGTCCTTGGCTCATAAATCTGCGAGCCAGGAATGCGGTGGCGTATGTTTTGCCGGCATCGGTGTCGATGCCGCTGAGAAAATATGTACGGCTCATGCTTTGCGAAGTATTAGGATTAGCGGACAATAAGTGAGATGGTAGCGACCATCAAGCATCATTGGAAATTTGCGCAAGATTTCACGCGTGTTGACTTCGCCGCGCGAGGTGCGCCCCAACGAATTTACACCGGTGAGTTTCAAGTGGCGTAGAGCGTCGGCAGCAGTGGCAAAGTCGAGGTCACGTTGAAAAGCGTAAGCATCTTCTATCTCCAATCCGGCCGCACGGGCTATGAATTTCCAACGCTCGGCAGTGAGGAGAGGCAACGCGTTGTGGGTGATATCGGTGACTTGATGCAGATTTCCGTAGCAATATGTCGACAACACGGCATAGCCCTCTGGCCGAAGCACACGCGCACATTGCTGCATAAAGTTGTCGGGCGAATTAAACCAATGAATAGTTGAGGCCGAGAAAATGAACCCCAACGACTCGCTCTCCAGCGAGCGCAATTTCAGTTCGGCATCGCATCGCACGAAATTAGCCCGTTGACGCAATGCTGCCGGACAGTCGGCTGCGATATCCCACAAGTAAAGAGAAGCCTTTGGTGCAATAGCGGCTAAGCGACGCGACAGTTCGCCGCTGCCACTACCGATTTCCAGAATATCGCCGGGATAATCGGCCAATTGGCGTACAATCCCACGTCCCAACCGCGCTATCATTATGTCGACCACTTGGCGCTGCACATCGGCATTAGCCTCGTAGGATGCTGTGCCGGCGGCAAAACGTTGTTGCATAGCCTCTTTGTCGATGAAATATCGATCGACTAACGACGAGAAGTCTACAAAGTGCCCGCCCATCATCATTTCCACGATGGTGGCTTCGCCTTCGGTGCAATCACCGCTATGCCACGCATGTTGTTGATTGATAGGTGGAAAAATGCGGTCGTTTTTACTGATAATAGCCACGTCCCAATGGATATGCGTGGAAGTATGCAATATCTGTCGGTCGGCAATCGCTTGCAATTCGTCGCGCAACTCTTCTATGGGTCGTTGCGGCCTATGTTGATTGAACAACTCAAAATCTTCAGCGGTGTCGCACATCCGGCGGAAAAATTTGGCCAAAGTGCGTTCATTCAGCCCGTTGAGCGTGCCGAAATAGATTGCTTCGGGTATGCCGTTAGTGTCGTCTATTGGGCGTAGTGTGCCATTTACGGCAATGCGGCAGGTGATTTTATAGCCGATTGCCTGTGTGGTTTGTGATGCGGCATACACACCCATCGACCATGCCATCAAGCATATTTCTTCGTAACTCTCGCACACTCTCCAGTCGATGTGGAATGTGCGATAATCCCACACTACCATCACATCGTAGCCCGGACGGCGTATTTCGCTGAATACATTAGCGTCCATGCCCCATCCGGCAAAGATGAGTAGCAAACGATGTGAACCGGTGTCGGATATTAATTGGTATTTCATTTTTTGTTAATGATAGGTAGTATTTGACCCAATCGCAATATTTCACATTCGGGGATAGCGGCTGAGAGACTAAATCGCAAGCGCTCGGTGCCGGGCGGAACGGTAGGTGTGCGGATGGGTAGCACTTTGAAGCCTTCGTTGAGCAACTTCCACGACAGTTCCACTGCTCCGCTCGCATCGCCCACAATTAATGGTCGGATATGGCTGGCCGGGCCGCCGGGGATGATGTCAGCGAGCATCTTGGCTCGCAGTTGCAATTGTTGTCGCACGGAGTCGGCTTGCAGTGAGTGTCCCCAAATGAATTTGCTCCACCGAGCACACAGCGGAGGCATAGCGGTGGAAAAAATCAAACTGCGAGCGCGATTTACCATAAAATCACGCATCCCTTTCGACAAAATGGCAAAAGCTCCGGTTGATGCCAACGCTTTGCCTAATGTTCCTACTAATATGTCTACATCATTTAATATACCACATCGCGCCGACTCGCCCAATCCCCCAGGACCTACTGCGCCAACGGCATGGGCTTCGTCAACGTATAGCAATAATTGCTCGTGATAGCGGCGGCGTAAGTTGGCAATCGCAGACAGGTCGGCATAGTCGCCGTCCATACTGTATACGCTTTCAACCACTACCAAAATTGTGGAATACTTGGCCAAATTACGCTCTATCAATCGCTCTAAGTGGGTTAAATCGTTATGGCGGAAGCGCTCAAACGGCGCGCCGGACAACTTGATGCCGTCGATGATTGAGGCATGCACCAAGCGGTCGGCCACAATAAGTGTATGGCCGTCGCTGGCTATCGCCGACACCAATCCGGTGTTGGCATGGTAGCCACTATTGAATAGCAATGCCGCGCGGCCTCCGTAACTATCGCTCAACACGCTTTCCAGCGCGGTAAAATCCTTTTGGTAAAGCGAGAGTAAGCGCGAAGCCGATGCGCTCATAATCATTGCTTGTGGATTTTGTTCGGCAAAGAATTGCTCGCGCAAGCGAGTGTCTATACCAAACCCCAGATAGTCGTTGGATGATAAGTCCACATAACCATCGGCATCTTCCGTCGGTATTGAACGAAAGTTGCCCGCCTCGCGAATGGATGTCAAAGTGGCATTAATGTCCATTTTCTGGAGTGTTTTTCACCAACTCAACTAACGCAGATGTGAGACGTTCAAGTTGCTCATCGCTGATTATATAAGGTGGCATCAAGTAAGCGTTGCGGCCAAATGGACGCACCCACACGCCTGCTTTCACGCATCGTGCCTGAAATTCGCCTTGGTCGACAGGGTATTTTAACTCCACTACACCAATTGAACCGATGCAACGCACGTCGGCCACGTTTGGCAGTAGCCGAGCCGGCTCTAATCCCGTGCGCAATTTTTCCTCAATATGGTGTAGTCGGGTTGCCATATCTTGCTCGTTGAGCATCCGAAGCGACTCAACGGCGATGGCGCACGCCAATGGGTTGCCCATGAATGTGGGCCCATGCATCAACACGCCCGCTTCGCCGCGCGAAATCGTGTCGGCCACTTGGCGTGTAGTGAGAACGGCGCTCATGGTTAGATAGCCTGCTGTCAAGCCCTTGCCTATACACATTATATCCGGCTCAACTCCGGCATGCTCCCATGCAAACTTGCGCCCGGTGCGCCAAAAGCCGGTGGCAATCTCATCGAAAATGAGCAATACGCCATATTGGTTGCATAATGCGCGAAGCCTTCGCAAGTATTCAGGGTGGTAGAACCACATCCCGCCTGCGCCTTGCACTATCGGCTCAAGGATGAACGCAGCCAATTCCCGATGGTGATTTTCAAATAATTCCTTTACGGGAGCGATGTCGGCCTCATCCCATTCGCCATCAAATCGCGAACGGGGTTGAGCCACAAAGTAGCGCACCGGCAATGCCGAACCGAAAGCACCGTGCATACCCGTCACCGGGTCGCATACACTCATTGCATTCCAGGTGTCGCCATGATAGCCTGAACGGATGGTGGCAAAATTGGTCTTATCGTGTGAACCCGAAGCAGATATTGCCGCTTGCACTGCCATCTTCATTGCTACTTCTACGGCCACTGATCCGCTATCGGCATAAAACACATTGTGCATCGATGGGCATACCGCATCCAAAAGCAATTTGCCCAATTCAATGGCCGGCTCGTGGGTGAAACCACCGAACATCACATGGCTCATACGGTCGATTTGAGCCTTCGCTGCTGCATTGAGACGGGGGTGATTATATCCATGAATAACACACCACCACGACGACATACCGTCGATTAATTGTGTGCCGTCAGTCAGTGTGATTACTGCTCCGTCGGCCCGCTCCACCTTATACGTCGGGAGTGGGTTTATAGTAGATGTATATGGGTGCCACAAATGCTCGCGGTCCCATTTATCAGTCAAATTCGATTCCATACTGCAAAGTTACGAAATTTTTGTGACAATCCACCACTTTTTCCCACTTTTAGGAAAAAGCGAAGGCTCTACGTTTCATACCTTCGATTGTTATCTCACTAAGCCCATACGGTCAGTAAGATAGAATATAAACAAGTTGTTATAGGATATTTGGTAAGTGTTGTCCGGCTCGTTTGTCGTGGGGTCGAGTATTTTACGGTATCGATTTATCTCATAAATCAAATGGTGCTTTTCGTCGTACAACGCAATATAATATGAATAACCTGTCCATTGTCCGCAGATTGGCTCGTTGATGTATTCAACTTTGCTTGGTATATTAAATAGCTTTACTATGTCAGGATTGTCTATCGCAATACAATCGAAATAAATGTCTTCTTTTGAATACCACTTTGTGTAGGTTGTGTACAATGAATCAGTTTTGGCCACAATAGTCAAATCAGCGAAATAAGCACAATTATTTGGCTTTGAGCCCATTACCAAATATGGGCCCTTTGGAATGTATTGGCGCAGATGGTATTGGTCGAGATAATAATCCACTTTAAGGTGGAGGTATTCCGAAAATTCATTTGCAAAATCATTATTCTGCTCTTGCTTATTGGAGTTTTGTGCACTTGCCGCAATAAAGCAGAGCATACATAAGCATAAAAATATAATAGTGCGTCTTTTCATTTGTATCTTCCAACTATTTCTTTTCGCAAAGTTACTATAAAAAAAGTAATAGTCAAGGCTTTCACTATAAATTTTCAGAAAGTTTATATACTCGCGAAAATCAACTGTGTTTAGTTGATTGAATAATTCTTTAAGTTACACATTAAGTAATCTGGTAATTTGTTGATATTTTTAATTATTTACAATTATTAGTTAATGCTTTACATTAAGTCATTTACACCCTTGTGATATTGTATATTCTCTGGGAAATCTTTATGGCTTGTTGACAGTAGATGCCCTCAGCCATTTATTCAAAAGAGATTTTTGCCGGAATGTGTTTTTTTTTCTTGTGAGAAACAAATAAATTTGCTAAATTTGCACGATTTTAGTAATAAGCAGAATATATCAATACAGAACTATATCATTTCACTGACTTATCATGAAAAACAAACCCGATTTGAGTTTTTGGAAGTTGTGGAATCTCAGTTTTGGTTTCTTTGGTGTGCAGATCGCTTATGCGCTACAGAGTTCCCAAGTGAGCCGCATCTTCTCAACTATCGGTGCCGACCCGCACGATTTGAGTTACTTTTGGATTCTTCCGCCCTTGATGGGCTTGATTGTGCAACCTATTGTGGGTGTTGCATCGGATAAAACATGGACACGATTAGGCCGCCGCTTGCCCTATCTCCTGCTGGGCGCTTTAGTGGCAATCGTGGTAATGAGTCTTCTGCCCAATGCCGGCTCATTAGGATTGGCCGTGTCGCAAGCCATTATCTTCGGATTGGTGATGTTGATGCTTCTCGACACATCTATTAATATGGCTATGCAACCTTTCAAGATGCTTGTGGGCGACTTTGTGAACGAAAAGCAAAAAGGTTTGGCTTACTCCATCCAAAGTTTCTTGTGCAATGCCGGTTCGGTGGTCGGTTATATCGCCCCGATACTTTTAGCATTGTTCTTGAGTAATACTGCTCCGGCCGGTGAAGTGCCCCCCACGGTGACTTGGGCATTTTACATCGGTGCCGCTATCCTTTTGCTT
>SFNM01000067.1 GCA_004552725.1 Bacteroidales bacterium
CGCGTATAAAGAGCAACTTGATTGTGGATTATAATGAGTTTGTGCAAAAAATCGGTGTAGCCGGCGAAAAGTAGATTTCTTGCACAAAAAAAGCGCTATAACAAACTACAACAGGACTACAGAAAATCTACTTTTTATAATTTAATACGAATATTTAACAAGTTGATTATAAGATAAATAGCAGAAATTTATATCTACTCTTGCACTATCATCACTATTGACAACGCCATTATATAGGTAGTAATTTTGCATCACGGTCGACTTAAGGCCTTAATGATAATACCTATAAGTAAATGAGAAGAAAAATCGCAATGATGGCGTTGCTCATTGTGGCAATGGCAGCGCAAGCAATCACTTTTAATGTGACAGTGCCCAACGGCACCAAGGCATGCTTCATAGCCGGCAAATTCAACGACTGGGATGCAGGCAATGCAATACAAATGCATAAATCCGGTGCGAACACCTTCACACTCACCCTTGATGCAGTGAGTGCCGAAGATGTAGCCAACGGGTTCAAATACCTCAACGGTCCGGCCTGGGCATACGTGGAAAAAGATGCTTCGGGCGGCGAAATATCCAACCGCACCGTGGCCACCGAGAATGATGTGGTAGAAAGTTGGGCTCAATTGTATAATCCCGACATTGTGTCGACTACACTTACCATCAACGGATATCCGCGCAAAGTGCGAGTAAGTGTGCCTGAAGGCTACGATACCGACACCGAATGCTCATATCCGGTGCTCTATTACACCGGTGTGCAACAGCGCTATGAAGCCGCCGGTTCCGACGATGCCGGCGATGATTTCTTCGGCGCCAACTCCTGGGACGCTTCCACCACCGCATCCTTGCTGCAAGAATCCGGTGTCGATGGCTGCATCATGGTCGAAGTCTATGGCTTCGTGGCCGACTGCATCCCGTACCCCGTGGCCGACTTTATGGGCAGCGGCCAAGCGCCCACCTTCGTCAGTGACCTCATCAACGTGGTAATGCCTTACGTACAAAGCAATTACCGCGTGCTCACCGGTGCCGACAACACCACTATCATGGGTGCCGACCTCGGCGGCCTCCTCAGCCTGTATGCCGCATTCACCCATCCCGACGTGTTTGGCCGCTGCGTGTCGATGTCACCCCTGCTGTGGCTCAACGACAGCGAGATGCTCGACTTGGCCGGCAACGTCAGCAACATGCCGCGCGTGTTGCTTAGCTACGGCACACTCGAAACCGCCGTCATCTCCGACCCCGTAACCGCTATGGCTCAGGCAATTAACGCCAACACTGCCGACCGCGGCTTCGTGATGACTTTGGTCAACGGCACACACACCGATACCTTTTGGGGCAAGGCTTTCGCAGCTGTGTATCCCTTCGCTGTCGATCCCGAGTACGTACCCGCCGAGCGCGTCATCGTGGCTGCTTCCGCCGCCGCTCCGATGCGTGCCGCCGACATCACCACTTCGCAATATGCATTGTTTAATGCTATCGACTCGCAAGAAGTAGCCATAGACAACAGTGTGTCATTCACTCTTCGCGATGACTTTGTTCTCACCAATGGCTCGGTCGTTACCGCACAAGTGGCTGTGAAAGACATTCCTGTTGATGTGAAAACCAAATACTATTGGAATGTAGGACGAGCCAACGGCGATGGCGGATACGATATGCTGCTTTCGTCGGTGAAAAACGTAGGTTTTAGTAGCAAAAAAAGTGCTGTATCGTGGCATCGCGTGGTAGTGCGCGATGATGAAACCGTGGAAAACGTGGCAGTATCTTCCACTGCCTTCCGCTTGGTCAGCGCCTCCGAAACCATCACCATGGCCATCAGCGGCGACCACCAAGTGAAAGCCACTGCTTCGTTTCTCGATAGTGACAAGACATTTACAATTCACTACGGCAGTGTGAACTCCGGCTCCGATATGGGCGCCATAACCGGCACCATCAGCGTGGGCGCTACCTGCACTGAGGCTGAAATCATCTACGACTTTATCACCAACGCCGTCACCATCAACGAAACCAAGCACGGAGATACCATCGGCGACAACGTAGTGACCGCTTTTACTGCCGTACCTGCCATTACCACTGCCGGCAACACCTCGGCCATCACTCTCACAATCGACTCCGAAAGCGAATGTACTCCCACCGCTTCGTTAGTGTATAACTTCGGCGCAGCCACGGCTCTTGACCTTACACCTGCAGCCCAACCGGGCGTTTACACAGCAGAGTTGACTCTCGATAACGAAGGTTTGTACACTGTGAGCGTAGCCCTCCACCGCGGTGAGACCGTCAAAGAAGGTGCCGCAGCAATCAGCGTCCGCGCCGACAAGGCCGTGGCTGAAGCACCTGTGCAAACTAAACTCGTGGCCAATGCATACAAAAATGTGAATTGGAACACAACGGGCCGCTTCAAAGCCAATTTCCACACCCACACCTCGCAGTCGTTCGACACTCAATTCGCCACCCATGAGGTTGTGGACCTCTATCACAGTGCCGGTTACTCTGTCCTCGCGCTCACCGACCACGATGCTAACCCCTATCCCTGGGAACACTTCGACTTGTTCAACCCCGCGGCTGAAAGCCGTAGCCCCGAAGCCCTTGGCATGCTCGCAATCCCCGGCGTAGAACTTAGCAAGGACAACCGCAATACTTGGGACGAAGCCACCGGTGGCTCTTTCAATCACCATAACGACTTCTTCACCGGCCGCAAAGGCCAGGAATTCGCCACCCTGCGCGAATCATACGCCTATACCCAAGCGTTGGGCGGTATGCAAATTATCAACCACCCCGGCCAGTATTGGAACATCGACACCGACTACACACCCGGCGAAAAGAACTCGCCTCAATGGCATGCCGAAAACTTTAAGATGTACAGCAGCCTTATCGGCTTGGAAGTGTACAACCAAGGCAACCGCCGCCCCAACGACCGCATCCTTTGGGACCAAATTCTCGACATCACAATGCCTGCTCGTCCCGTTTGGGGTTACTCATGCGACGATACTCACACTCGCGAACAATATTTCCGCAACTATGAGTATATGCTGATGCCATCGCTCACTATTGCCGACCTCAAAGAAGCAATGGCTTCCGGCGCCCAATACTTCTGCTACGAACCCGAAGGTTCCGGTGAGGCTAAAGCGCCACATATCAATGCTATCGAAATCGATAATGAAGAATATACTATCACTATCGATAGCGACGATGCTACCACAATCTACTGGATTAGCGGCACCAACCGCGCCAACGGCGCAGCTGCTTCCACTCGCCGCAGCACCATTGTCGGCATGGGCGCCACCTTCGATTTCACCGGCTTCACCGGCTCATACGTCCGCGCATTGTTGGTTAACGACTTTGGCGAAACCTGCACCCAGCCTTTCGGCTTCAGCACCGACGCCCCGACCGCAGTGGAAGATACCAACCAAGATTTGACCGGTTCGTATGTGGAAATGTATCCCAACCCGGCCAAAGACATCGTAAACATTGCCTCAGACCAAGCAATCATCAATGTGACACTTCATTCTATGGCCGGCGCGATGGTGATGCAAGTGACCGGCTGTCAAGCCTCCACAATGCAAATTGATGTAACCAATCTTCCTGCAGGCGTTTACCTTGCTACTATCGCCACCGAAAATAAGGCTACAACTCTTAAACTCATCGTAGAAAAGTAAATCCATCTATTCACTAAAGAGGGTGTATCAAATATATTAATTTTGATACGCCCTCGCTTTTTTGTCAGAGAGTCGTCATCTGTGGATATGGCGTTTGTGCGCTCGAAGCCGCTATCAGAGCGTGGCATATCGGCAGCCGTTGACCTTGTGCTACTACGATTTTGTCGGTATTTTTGTTGGATTAGTCTATAATTTTTGTCTACTTTGTTTTTTATTGCTAACTTTGTGATGCAAAAACGAAACAATGATATAATGAAACGCCAAACAATCTTCTCTCTCCTCCTCTTCTCAGCAGCGGTTGCGGCGGCATACACCATCACCGGACGAGTGGTTGACCCTCAGGGTGAGCCACTTCCCAGTGCGTCGGTGCGTTTGCTTTCGGCACGCGACAGCACGGCTGTAAATGGCGTGGTGACCGACATCGACGGCAATTTCAAGTTTGAGAACTTGAACGGTCGTCGATACATTGTAGAGACATCGTATGTGGGGTATAATCCCACATTCAGCGATGTGAACCTTCGTCAGGGCAACGTTGCTCTTGGCTCCATTACCTTGCATGAAAATTCGGTAATGTTGCGCGAAACCGAGGTCGTGGGTATTCGTACCCCGATTACGGTGAAGGAAGACACTATCGAGTACAATGCATCCGCTTATCGCACCGCGCCTAATGCCGTAGTTGAAGACCTCATTCGCCGCCTTCCCGGCGCCGAAGTAAGTAGCGACGGTAAAATCACCGTCAACGGTCAGGAAATTTCCAAAATCCTCATTGATGGCAAAGAGTTTTTTAGCGATGACCCTACCGTGGCATCGCGCAACTTGCCGGTGGATATGGTTGAACGCCTACAAGTAGTAAACCGCAAGAGCGACCTCGCCCGCCTTACCGGTGTGGATGATGGCGAAGACGAAACCGTCATCAACCTCACGGTGAAAAAAGGTATGCAAAACGGGTGGTTCGGTACTATCCAAGGAGGATATGGTACTGACGACCGTTACAATGGCTCGTTCAACATTAACCGCTTCTGGAATGGCAACCAAATCACCTTTATCGGTGCTTTGAACAATGTGAACGACCTGAGTTTCACTGATGGCACTTCCTCGCGCTTCCGTCGTTTTGGTGGTCAGAACGGTATCACCACTTCCCAAGCCTTCGGCATAAACTTCAATATAGGTAACGGCGAAAAGTTTCGCATCGGCGGCGACGTGATGTACTCCCGCTCCGACCGCGACGCCCGCCAAAGCACCTCGCGCCAATATCTCTTTGCCGACTCCACCTCATATTATAATTCCGGCAAGCGCTCGCGCGACATCGGCAACAATCTTCGCGCCGACTTCCGCATCCAGTGGAAGCCCGACTCGCTCAATACCATCGACTTCCGTCCGTATTTAAGTTATAATCACAGTAATTCGTGGTCGGTCGACTCTGCCCAGACCTTTGCAGGCGATGCCGCCCGCTCGTTGGTGACCTCCTCGCGCAACCGCTCCACTTCCCACGGCGACAGTTGGGAATTTGGCGGTCGACTCATTGTCAACCACAAATTTGCTTCTCGTCCCGGTCGTGCCCTCTCGCTATTTGTTGACTATAAATTCAGCGACGTGCAAGAATATGGCGATGCTTACTCGTGGAACCGCTTCTTCCGTATGGACTCGCTCGATGTCTACGACCAATACAGCGACAACCATACTTGGAGCAACAATTTGTCGGCGCGTTTGAGTTGGACAGAACCCATCGGCAATCCCGCCAAAGGTAATTTCCTCACGTTTGCCTATCGCTTCCAATATCGTTGGAACAATGCTGACAAACTCACCTACGACTATCCGGTAGAATACATCGACTACCCCAACGGCGATGCCATCATCGGCTCGGACCCAATATTCAGCGAAACCCTCTCGAACCGCTTTCGCAACGACTACATGAACCAAAACATTCGCCTCGGTTTTAAACATGTGGAGAAGAAAGCCAACATCGAGGCCGGCTTGTCGTTAGTGCCCCAGCGTTCCAAATCTATTGATTTAATCAATTCTCAGCGCAATATCCCTGAGCGCTGGACTTGGAACTTCGCCCCCTTCCTGCGCTACCGCTGGAAGCCATCCAAGAGCAAGCAGTTGATGCTCGACTATCGCGGTCGCAGTTCGCAGCCCACTATGACCCAGTTGCAACCGGTGGCTGATGTAAGCAACCCCTTGGCAATTGTAGTCGGTAACCCGGATTTGAAACCCTCGTTCACCCACAACATAATGTTGCGCTTTCACAATTTCAACAGCGAGGCTCAGCGCTCCATCATGACAATGCTCCATGCACAAGTGATGCAAAACTCCATCGTGTCGAAAACTATATACAACAGTGAAACCGGTGGCCGCACCACTACCTACGACAACGTCAACGGCCAATGGAATGTGCGCGCTATGAATATGATTTCTTTCCCCTTCCGCAATAAGAAGTGGACATTCAATAATCACTTGATGCTCTCCTACTCAACATCCGTAGGCTTCAACAACGGCTTGCGCAACCGCGCTAATTCCATCGTGGCCAACGAGTCGTTCGGCATCGCTTTCCGTCCCGACTACCTCGAATTCGAGTTGCGACCCACCTACGGCATCCAATCTGTGCACAACACCGTGCAATCGGCCGGCAATCAAACCGTACATACATACGGCGGCAACTTCTATGCCACATATAATGCCCCCTTCGGATTGGTGCTCAACACCGACCTCAGTTACACCGCTACCAGTGGCTACTCCGAAGGCTTCGACGAAAACCGCTGGCTTTGGAACGCCTCAATCGGCTATCAATTCCTGCGCGACCGCTCTCTTACTCTCTCTCTGAAGGCTTACGACCTGCTGCGCCAAAACTCCAACATCTCGCGCACCATTACAGCCAACTACATCGAAGACAACTCCTACAACTCGCTGGGTCGCTACTTCATGGTGACCTTGGCATGGAAATTCAATACATTCGGTAGCGGCAATCAGCCCTCCAATCTCAACGGCGATCCCGACCGCCCCGGGCCTCCGCCCGGCGTCGGACGCGGTCCTATGGGCCCACCGCCAGGTGGCGGTCGCCCCTTCTAACTTATGGCCAACATCATCAAAGCAATAATAGAGTGAATTAAATTAGGTTTAAATCCCGGAGTAGGTGCCTACGATCCACTTTAATCCTCCTACTCTAAAAAAATTTCATAAGTTGATTTGTGTGATGAGGCGGTGCGTTGTGAAACGCGCCGCTTCTTTTATTTTGAAATTTCATCAAGAAAAGCCGGGTATTGGTAAAATTTCTTAAAAACATGAGGGAATTGTGGAAAATAATCCTTAACTTTGTAGTGCTTACCAAAAACCTCGTTATAATGAAACGACTTGCAATACTTTTAGCTGTAGTTACATCTTCCTTGATTGTCAGTGCTCGAGTTGCCGTGCAATGGGAAACATTAGGCAATTCAAGCGATGAGCAAGGCCGCAACGTATATGTTGAGCGGCTTACAATAGATGCTGACCACAGTTTTGAGTATTTGGGTTTTAACACTTTCCATCGTCGGCGTGTGGCACTCGACTCTGTCGACTCACTCATTGAGGTAATCCCCGGCTATTATTTGATTAGTTCACCAAAATTTACGCAAGCCGGCCATGTGGTGGTGGATATTCGCACCAACGGCCAATTTCGCAATATCGCGTACACTCCCGATGGCTTCCACATTGTCAACTCTGATGGTACCACCGAGGAGGTGGACTACACCGCAAAATCTATCATTGAACGACCTGAGCAGTGGGTGCTGACCAGTGGCAACGACGCTATGCCATACGGTGATGCAGTGTATGAGCGCAATGCGCAGTTGCAAGGTGGCCGCATCGACTTTTATTCCGTAATTCCATCGTATAAAAGCGTGAAACCCTCCGGCTCTACCTCTGCCGCCATCAACACTATACAATTCAAAGCCGTCGCTTCACAGCGCTCGCAGTGGTTTAGAGCCACAGTGCAGAAGGGTAGGGTGGTGGTGGAAGCCGCAGCCGAGGATTCCGCCGCCGTGATGCGCCGTTTGGAGCCGTTGGCTTTGCTTTCGGCCAAAAATGTGCCGGATGCGGTGATTGAGGACTATCCCGATTTCGGCTATCGAGGCGTGATGATTGACATCGCTCGCAATTTCCAACCCATCAGCGAGATGCATCGTATTCTCCAACTGATGGCTCGATATGGCTTCAATATTCTTCACTTCCACTTCGCCGATGATGAGGCTTGGCGATTGGAAATCCCCGATTTCCCGGAATTGACCGATGTGGCCGGACAACGAGGCTTTACGCTCGACGAAACCGACCATTTGGCCCAATTATTTACCGGCACCGGCGATGTGAACGCCGTAAATTCATCTAACGGCTTTTACACTCGCAGCGAGTTTATTGGATTGCTGAAATATGCCGACTCGTTGGGAATAAAAGTATTGCCCGAAATCGAGTCGCCGGGCCACGCTCGCGCTGCCATCAAGGCAATGGAACGTCGCTATCGGCTCACCGGCGATGACTACTATCGACTAATCGACCCGCAAGACACATCGCGCTATGTGTCGGCACAGTGGTTTGGCGACAACGTGATGAACCCCGCACTGCCAGGACCCGTGCGCTTTATGACCGATGTGACTGCTCGTATCAAGGCTATGTACGACCAAGCCGAAGTGGAAATGCCCGCGATGCATATCGGCGGCGACGAAGTGGCGATGGGCGCATGGACCGGTTCGCCCATAGCCAATGCTTATATGGCCGAACGCGGCATTACCAACTATCGCGACCTTCACTATATCTTCGTAAAAGAACTTACGGCCAACTTCGCCGCTATGGGCGTGAAAGTGAGTGGCTGGCAAGAAATTTCTATGCGGAGCGAAGAAAGTTTCAACGAGTTAGTGCGGCCTAACACCTTCAGCATCAACTGCTGGCGCAATCCCGACGATAACTCCGACATTTTTTCGCAAACGGCCATGGCCGACTATCCCACCGTGCTCAGCATCGTGAACCATTTCTACTTGGATATGTGCTACAGTTCACACCCATGCGAGCGTGGTCTCACTTGGGGCGGCACCGTCGACGAGTTCGACGCTTTGCATGGCTATCCTTATCAATTGTGTCCGGTCGACAGCGCTCACTTCGCCAACGTGTTGGGCATCAGTGGTCACCTCTTTGCCGAAACCATACGCTCCGGCCGCATGATTGAGGCATATTTGCTGCCAAAGATGCTCGGTATGGCCGAACGCGCTTGGAACGCGCAACCTACATACACCGATGCAGACTTCAATGCGGTGATTGCCAAGCGCGAAATGCCCTTCTGGCTCGCCAATGGCTCTCCAATTCACCTTCGCCAGCCGGGCATCGTTATCGCCGACGGACATGTGGTAATGAATACATCATATCCCGAAGTGGAGGTGCGCTATACCCTCGATGGCACAGAGCCAACATCTACCTCGCCTCTTTACTCAGCCCCATTCGCAGTAGGCGATGCTCATCAAGTGCGCGCTGCCATCTATTGGCACGGCAGCCGATCGGTTACCTCAGTTTTATATGTGAAATAAGCAGATATATCCAATGGATCGCTATATCAATTTGCACTTATGGCATCAATCTCCCCTTATATGCATGTGAAAATCAAATATACCTCAAAATAATATTAACCAACATAATAATACCCTCCATTATGAAAAAGTTTTTAGCCATTTTATTGGTGCTCCTTTGTGGCGCTGCATCTCTGCCGGCCAAGGACCTACAATTCATGGGCATCGAACTCAACGGCTCTCCTGAAGCCTTCAAATCCAAATTCCTCCGCATCTCGGGAATGAAATTCGACGGCATCACCAACGACTGTTACACCTTCACCGGCCCTTACGCCGGATACGAGGGCTGTGAATTCTACCTGTTCAGCAACGACAATGGCATCGTAAACAACATGGACGTTTACTTGCCCAAAGCATCTTCGTGGCGCCAAATCAAACGCCAATACAAGCAAATCGTCAACGAATTCAAGGCTGACTCTCATTTCTCCCTCTACGAAGAAGTTTCCACCTTCGAATCACCCTATTCCGAGGGCGACGGCGATGAAATGCAAGCCGTAGAATCCGAAAAATGCGACTATCACGCGCTTTTCACCAGTACCGAAGGCTATGTGAAGGTGTCAATCTCCAAGTACAGACAAGTCTACATCATCTTCTACGACTTCGACGATAGCGACAATTCATCATCATCCTCATCTTCATCAAGCAACGGCGGCGGTTCGTCATACTCAAGTAATAGTGGCGCACTCACCGTATTAGGCCTGCCCATCGAAGGCTCCGCACGTCAATTCTGCAACCGCCTCATCAACGAAAAAGGTTGCCGTTTGGTCGACGATGACGATCCCGAATGGATTTCACTCCGCGGCACTTTCACCGGCAAAAGCAACAGCGAGATTTACCTGGTCAGCGAAGGCTCAACCTTCACCAAGGTAATCATCTTCCTGCCCGAACTCTCCACTTGGAAAGACATTCGCCGTCAATACCTCGAATACAAAGCTTCCTACGACGCCAAGTACACCGTTGATAGCGAAATGGCCGAATTTCGCAACGGTTATCGCGAAGGCGATGGCCGCGAAGTAGAAGGCGTCAAGGCCGATGAATGTTACTACATCACCAACTACAAAGCCCCCGGCGGTCGCATCATGCTGCTCATTTCCAAGTATATGCAACTCGAAGTAATCTACACCCCCGATTCCACCTCCTCCGGCAACATTACCAACGACATCTAATCATCCCTCCCTACACATATATTGAGAGCGTCGACCCATCAGTCGGCGCTCTCAATATATACTAAGCACCAGCTTTTCAACTCGATAGTCGAAATAGATGATGCTAAAAAAATCAAAACAGCCGGGTTTCACAACTCGGCTGTCTCTTTAAAACCTTTATCTTAATCTAATACTATAAAAAACACACTTACAAAGGTACATATATTTTGGCTTTCCAACCAAATATTTCGCCAAAAAAATTAATTTCTTAATAATTTTTAA
>SFNM01000068.1 GCA_004552725.1 Bacteroidales bacterium
TTGAAACGTTCGTAAAATGTACAGAGGCCGTCGGTCGTATTGCCGAGCGCATCAAATGATTGGCTCTCCGTAGTTTGATTGTAATTGTATTTCATACCGCTGATTGCTCCGCTCACTCCGCTAAAAATTCGCTTATTCGGTTGGTATGTGAATGAAAGTGTTGCGTTGTACGAACTGAACTTGTGGCCGTCAACGATGGATTGAGTGCGGCTGCTATTGTAGTTGTGGAAGCGGTACTCATTGTCGCTACGCATCACCGCTGACTCGTTGTTGTAGCCAGCGTAAGCCGACACGCGGTATTTGTCGAAAGAAGTGAAACCAAGCACTGAGCCGCTACCATCCACGCTTTCATAATTCCAATCACCGGTGCCTCGTGCATTAAGATAGTATCCATCAAGTTCGCGCTTTAGCACAATGTTGATAATACCGGTGTTTATCCCATAACGCGACCCCGCATTGGTTATTACTTCTATTCGCGCTATCTGCTCCGGCGGAAAATTGTGCAATAATTGTAATACTGCATCTTGTGGCAAGTCGGGCAGTTGGCCGTTAATCCATATTATCACCTTTTCTTTGCTCACCATCGTAAGTACTCCGCGAGTTATCGACAACAAAGGCGTGTAAGCCAACACGTCCCATGCCGCATTGACTGCTTGCGCTATCGCTCCCGGTGTGAAGATGAATTTTCCCGACTCTACTCGCAAGGCCTGCTGCGTCACAGATACATCCCGCAGTTCGGTGGCTTCCGCCGTGAGTAGGGCATCAATGTGGGGCGCTACTGCGTATCTGGCTTCGCCATACCCCAAACAACTGATGTTTATGTATCCCCCGAATGTACTTGGGTCGATTTGCGATAACTCAAATCGTCCGTCGGCATCGGCTATCGCTGCGTCTACCACTATGCTGTCGAGAACTGCGCCCGCTACTGCACCGGCAAGTGGTTCCATGGTGCTCGCATCCTTTATCGTGCCGGTGATTGCGGCTGTTAACCGGCTCAGAGTAAACACAATTATTGTGAAAACAACTATTACTTTTTTCATTTGTGTGTAGGATTTGTGTATGCAGTTGCCGCTACAAATGTTAATTGAAGATGATGGCTGTGTGTTGCGCTATTCAAACGCCTTGTTGCTGCCTGAAATATACAGGTCTAAATGCCCGTCTTTTTCTTTCTTGAAGAAAATATTGATTTTTTCTGTGTTGTTTACAATTTCGAGTTGAATACTCATTGTGCCGGATTCATAACTTTCGATTACACTCGTTGCACGTTTGCGGTCTTTCTCTATCATATCGCGTATTTGCATATACAGTTGCGGGTCGTGTTCTGCCATCAGCGAATAACTGCGCACATCGTCCTTTTGTATCATCACTATCGAATGGCCTTTCTGACGTATGTCTTCCCGGCTGAAAAGCGATAGACACGCTAAATTCGGCGTGGTTGCCATACAACTTAGGGCTATCACCATGCTGGCTATTAGGGCTATATATCGTTTCATTTGTTTTCGTGTTTGGTATTAAACATTTGTTGTTTCTCATTTGTAATGGCTAAAGCATGCTCTACCAATTGTCGCTGACTCTCTTGCATCCGCGCTTCTGTTTGTATTGCAAATGCTTTGGCTGCCTCGCCGGTGAGTTCTTGGCCATTTATCGACACATAATAATACTCACTTGGCGCCGATGGCGTAAACAATATCGAGGCCACAGTGATAATCGTCGCCATACATGCCGCTACTCCGCTCAATCGCAAGAGCATTCGCTTATACCGACGACGTTTAATTTCGCGTTTTTCGTTGGCCTCATTTATCACCGACGTGATACCCATCTCAATCCTCGCTTCATTAAGTATTGGCGAAGACAATTCTGTTGTGGTCAATACCAACTCCAACTCTTTCTCGCTTTGAAGCGATAACTCGCAATTGAGGTAGGCTTGGGCCATCTGCTCAAGTTCTTTGAGGGTAAATTCATCTTTTGTCTTCATCTTTCTAACTCTTTATATCGTTGGCGTAAAACTTGTCGTGCTCTACTCATATTCATTCTCACGGATTCTATACTCATCTCTAATTTTGAGGCAATTTCTTCGTATTCAAGTTCGTCGAAAGTATGCATTTCAAACACTTTGCGTTGTAATGGCGTAAGGTTTGATAGCAACAGTGGACGCAAACGTTCCACTTCATCGTATTCGATTTCTTGACCTATGTCCGTGCATTGACTTATGTCAACTGTTAACCGTCGCTGTCGCAATTTGTTGATACACACATTCTTGAGTATTGCAAACAACCTATATTTGGCTTCATCGCTATTCGCGGGTTCGCGTGCTTTTATCATACTAAAGATTGCATCTTGCACGGCATCCTCGGCTTCCATTTCATTTTGAAGAAGTCGGTATGCCACTTGGTGCAATTTTTGCTCCAAGTTGGATATGCTTTCTATTAGCGTTTTTGTTGCCATACAACAATATTACACATTTTTATCCGAAATATAACGCGATTTAACACAAATAAATAAGGGTTAACATTTAGCAACACTTTCATACTCTTCTTGCCTTGTTAATTTTATGTAATTTGTTGGCGGTGTGGTGCCCTTTTGCTATCTTTGCCACAAAATTCCGCCGATGAAACATTTTCTAGCCATCGTTGCACTTTTGTGCTCACATTTTTCTGCTTTTGCCTTCGCCGAAGTCGATACTCTCACCGAAGAAGACCCCTATGTTATACTTATGGGTGAAGCCGACAGCGCTATCGTCCGCCAAGATTGGATTGAAGCCGCCGCACGACTCCAAGATGCTCTTCACGTTAAGCCTAATCATCCTTCAAACGTGTTGCTACTTAATAATTTGGCTGCTGTTTATTCCAATATGGACGAAGACTCCCTTTCGCTTGCTACTTACGACCGCGCCCTCGAAATCGCTCCATCAATGCTCACTATTGTCACCGGTCGTGCTCGCCAACTCCTCAAAATGCGTCGCGATTACGAAGCATTCGATGCTTTCGCCCACGCTATCGACATCGACTCCACATGTATCGAAGCACGTTTCTACCATGGTATGATGGCCCTCTACGGTGGTAATCAAGCCATTGCCGAAGCCGATTTCGCTGTCCTTCAACGTCTGGTTCCGGGAAGCATCGACACCGCAATCGCTTACAGTTCTCTTTTCTCGCTAACCGGCCGCGACCGCGATGCAATCCCTTATCTCCGTTTCCTCACTGAAAATGATCCTCAAGCAGAATACTTTGCCCAACTTGCCGGATGTTATCTCCAACTTGGCGATCTAAATTCTGCTTCCGATATTATCGGACGTGGGCTCGAACTTTTCCCCGATGACCCGGAATTATTCTACTATCGCGCCTGGCTCAACCGCGACCGCTACCTGATGGACGCAGCCCGCGCCGACGCACAACGTGCCATCGAACTTGGCGCCTCACCTCAGCGAGTCGCCGCCCTCTTCGCCAACTAACGGATGCCCCGGCCAAGTGCTTAACATCAACTAATTACTCAAACAACTCTGAGTGAGAGCCAACACGCATTGCAAGAATGGTGTCGCTATCCTCATCAAACCAAATTAACAAAAAGTCTCCCTCAACATGGCACTCCATGCACCCTTTATAATCACCGATTAATTTATGTGGGCGGTATTTTAATGGAATTGACTGGCCTTTTTGTAATAAGGCTAAGATTTCGGCCAATTTATCGAGTTTATTTGGTTGATTTCGATACTTTTTAATATCCTTCTTAAATTGTGAAGAATATTTTACTATTTTCATAATCCCATGGATTTTAACATTGACTCACCGGAGGAAACATCAAGCACTCCCTCATACTTACCTGCTTTTGCATCATTAATGGCTTGTTGTGTTTCATTATTTGGCTGATTATATATAGCATCAAGCAGCAGACCCTCAACGTAATTGTTAAGACTCCTTCTATCGTTGTGCGCAAGTTCTTTTAACTTCTCAAGCAAAGTCGTTGGAAAACGAAACAGATGGGCTTTGCGTTCTATCAGTGTATCCATAATGATATCTTTTTGATTGCAAAATTACATATTTTTATTTGATTATCCAAATAATAGGTATTATTTTTTTGGGGGGTATCTTCGTCAACTAACGGATGCCGCGGCGGTTGAGTTCCTGTTGGTAGCGGCGGGCGTTCGACTGATGCTCTGCAAAGGTGGCGGCAAAATTGTGGCGGCCGGAGAAATCTTCTTTTGCACACATATACAGATAGTTGTGTTGCGGTGCCGTCAACACGGCATCAATCGTGCTACGTTCTGTCATGCGTATCGGTCCCGGTGGCAATCCTTCATATTTGTAAGTGTTATATGGCGACTCCACACTCAAGTGTTTTCCGGTGATGCGTCGTATACTAAAATCGCCTACTGCATATTTCACCGTAGGGTCGGCTTGCAATTTCATTCCTTTGCCCAATCTATTGAGATACAACCGCGCTATCATTGGGTATTCATCAACATTTGCCGATTCTTCCTCAACAATCGATGCTACTGTAGCAACTTCCACCGGGCTCAACCCCATGGCCTTTGCCTGCGCGCGGCGTTTATCATTCCAAAAATCATTTCTCACGCCAATAAGCGTCGTTGCAACTTTGGCCGGCGATGCAGTCCAGTAAAATTCGTATGTGTCTGGCAAAATTGCCGCCGGTAACCATCGTTCATCTTTAAATCCGTACTCGCGAGCCACGCTATCTATTGCTTGCGCTATTGATGCCGAGTCGGCTTCCAATTTTGCCGCTAACCGCGAATACACACCGCTCATCAATCGCTGTGCACTGATGTGTACACGCACCGGCGTTTGACGTCCGCACTGCACCTTCCGTGCCACGCGTAGCGACCAATCGCCTCGCTTCACCACATACGCCCCATGCGCATTGCTCTCCTCGCCGCCAAGCATCTTCCACATGCTATACACCTCGCCTCCGAACTCTTGGCCCAGCGCTGATGTCAAACTATCCTTAATCGCATCAGTTGTGGCACCCTTGGGTATATAAATCCGCGTTTCATCGCCTTCATAATGGCGCAATGGCACTAGCCAATAGCCTACAAGTATTAGCAACGCGATTAGTGCCCCGATCGTGAGATATATTTTTCTATTCCGTGTCATATCAAATTTTTCTACAAATTTAATACTTTTTACATAATTCTCCTCAACTTCTCTCCCAAAAATTTGTTCTATAGATAAAATTATTAAGAAATAGAAATTTTCTATTTGGATTTTTAGAAAAATTCAACTAACTTTGCATCGTAAACAAAAACACTTAACAATCCGTAATATGAAAAAGAAATTCATTTGCACTGTATGCGGTTTCGTATACGAAGGTGAACACGCTCCCGAAAAATGCCCCATGTGCGGCGTTGGCGCTGATAAATTCAAAGAAGTTGACACTACTGCTGAACTCCAATTCGTTACCGAACACGAAATTGGTGTGGCTAAAGGTTGCGACGAACAAATGATCAAAGACCTCAACGCTCACTTCTGCGGCGAATGTACCGAAGTTGGTATGTATCTCGCTATGAGCCGTCAAGCCGACCGCGAAGGCTATCCCGAAATCGCCGAAGCATACAAACGCTACGCTTTCGAAGAAGCCGAACACGCTGCCAAATTCGCTGAACTCCTCGGCGACTGCGTTTGGGACACCAAAACCAACCTCGAAAAACGTATGGCTGCTGAAGCCGGTGCAAACGCCGACAAAATGCGCATCGCTAAACGCGCCAAAGAACTCAACCTCGACGCTATCCACGACACCGTGCACGAAATGGCTAAAGACGAAGCTCGCCACGGTCAAGGCTTCCAAGGCCTCTACCGCCGCTACTTCGGCAAATAATCCATACCGAGCAAAATCAAAAAGCGAAGCATCCACTTGCTTCGCTTTTTTTATGCTTTTCAAAAAAAACATCGAATTTTGATTCGCCAAACCAAATTTTGAACCAACCCCCGATTTCGATTGTATCTTTGCAACAAATTAATTTCAACTAAGATACGATGGCTCAAATCGATACTTCTCTCGAACACATGCAAGAACTGCTCGCCGGTTGCACCAATAAGGCAGCCAACGGCATTATGGCTTGCATCAAAGCCCGTTTCCATGATCCTGCCAACGAACAACAACGTATGGAAATCGAAACCCTTGAGCAAGCCATCCTCAAATCTCAACAACAAAAACGCCTGCGCCGCCGCCAAGCCCGCCTCAAAGCAAAAGCCCGCCTCGCCCTCCGCAAAGAGGCTACCGCCGCAGTTGAGTCCTGTGGCGAGTCGGAAGCCGAGGCCCAGCGCAGCGAAGCGCCGGCCCCTCCTGCCGAGGTTCGGCTCAGCGAAGCACCGGCTGCAGTCGAGCGTGTTTCGGCGGAGCGAAGCGACTCGCCGCGGTTGGGGTTCGGTGGCGAGGCGGAAGCCGAGCGGCGCGGCAGCGCCCAATGTGATCCGGCGGAGCGAAGCGACTCGCCGCTCCACCTGCCCATTCGGTTCATCACTGAGCAGATGATGCAATTCATTATGCAGCAATGTCACCTCTCTGCCATGGTCGACCTCCTCAACGCATACATTCAAACCATCGTCACAACCCAAATCTCCGCTTACGACTATGAATACAACCGGCGCCCGCTCTTCTCTCTCCTCGACATGGCCCTCAGCGCAAACATCATACGCCACCACTGCTCACGCCCCGACACCCCTTGCCTCGGTTGGGAATTCAACCCCATCCACACTCCACGTCTTACCAAGCGCGACCCTGCCACTATCGCATATCAAAAACGCCTCGGTATCTTCTACTGACAGCAAAAAAGCGGCAACACCAATTTGGTGTCACCGCTCTATGGCGCAAAGGGTAGGGCGCTTTAGAAAAGCCAAGCGGCGGTTATTGTCCAGCCGTTATGTTTGGCTTCTACGTCTACTGCCTGCATTTTGAAGTCTGCTACTTTTGAAATGCCGATGCCGTAATTAGCGCTTACTTGCAAGTGGCTAATCAATTGAAGACCAAAACCGAAGTTCCACGCTACATCGCATTTCTTCTCTTTGATGAACCCTTCAAAGTCTTTGCCCGATACTTTGAACGCAAAACTCGGACCGGTGAAAATGAATGGCGACACCAGGCTACCTACCACCGGCAAACCGAATTTGTATTTGAGGTTCAGAGGAATTTCGATATAGTCGCGTTCGATTTTTTCTAAACCATCAACTTTCAGTTCGGAGGTGCGACGTACATACATCACTGATGCGTCGAAGCCGAAGTTTACTACCGGAAGCATAAGTTCGGCTTGGATACCGCCGGTGAAACCTGCGCGATTGTCTGAACCGAATGCTTTGTCGTTAAGTTCCAATGTGTTAAGTGCTACACCCACACGAGGACCTATCGAAAATTGGGCCATCGCAGGCATGATTACGGCCAAGACCATAATCAGTGAACAAAGTCTTTTTGATACTTTCATAGTGTACATTTTTTATTTTTTGCCACAAAGTTAAGAATAATTTACCAAACAATGCGCCTTTCCGCTCCATTTTTTTGCTTTATCCCCAAAAAATGGCTAACTTTGCACTATTATGACAGCAGAACAAAGAAATCAAATTGAAGAAACCATCGTGAAATATCTCCGCACGGTGGTCGACCCTGAAATTGCCGTCGACATCTATTCTCTTGGCTTGGTGTACAAAATCGACTTGGCCGACGACGGTGCACTTAATATTGATATGACTCTCACTGCGCCAAATTGCCCGATGGCTGACTTTATCGTAGAGGATGTAAATATGAAACTCTCCAGCATACCGGGTGTCACCGCTGTGAATGTCAACATTGTGTTTGAACCGGAATGGACTCACGATATGATGAGTGAAGAAGCCAAACTCGAATTAGGGTTCTTATGATTTACTTTATAAGTGATCTTCATCTCGGCGCTCGATACATCGCTGACCCTCGTCGCCACGAGCAACGTGTGGTCGAGTTCTTGCACTCGATAGCATCGGATGCCACTGAACTCTACTTGGTAGGCGATGTCCTCGACTATTGGTATGAGTACCGCACTGTCGTTCCTCGAGGCTACGTCCGCTTCTTTGGCGCGTTGGCTTCCTTGGCCGATGCCGGAGTGAAAATCACTTGGCTAACCGGAAATCATGATATTTGGCTATTTGATTATCTCCGCACTGAAATTGGCCTCGAAGTGATTGATGCCCCTTGGGTGGAACGTTCCTTCGCCGGTAAGCGCTTTATCATTTCTCATGGCGACCGTATCGGACGGCGCTCTGCCGGTTTTCGCTTTATCTGCTCGCTGTTCCGATGTCGTTTGTGCCAATGGCTTTACAGTGCCATCCATCCTCGCTGGACTGTGCCTTTCGCTCACAATTGGAGCCGTTCAAGTAGAAAAAGCCGCTATGGCATTGAAGATGTAGAAGCCCACGCTCGCCAAGTGGAGCAGGATGTTTCTACATTGCCGATGGCCGACTTCATTGTGCTTGGACACCATCATATTGTAGTGGACCGGCCCATTGCCAACGGCCGTCTCATTGTTTTAGGCGACTGGATAAGCCAATTCTCTTACGGTTGTTTCGACGGCCCAAATTTCACCATTAAAACCTTCCAACAATGATTATTGCTTCGCAAAAACGACGCGAAAACATCGCCGAATACCTTCTATATATGTGGCAAATCGAGGACATTATCCGAGCATACTCCCTCAACATTGACCGTATCGACCACGATATTATCGAACCGATGAACCTGCCCGTTGAGCAGCATCAACAGGTTCATGAATGGTATGAGTCGCTCATTGATATGATGCGTCGCGAAGAAGTCGTAGACCGCGGGCACCTCCAAATCAACCGCAACGTTATCATACAACTCGATGACCTCCATCGTGCCGTCATGGCCGACGACCGATTCGCAGAATACCACCGTGCCTTCTACGGTATTCTTCCTCTCATTGTGGAACTGCGTGCTCGCGCAGGCTCTGACCCAAAAGGCGAAATCGAAACTTGCTTCAATGCCCTCTACGGCTTGCTGATGATGCGCCTCCGCCACCAACCGATAAGTGCCGACACAGCTTCTGCCATCGATCGCATCTCTAAATTTATCGCTTTGCTCTCTAAATACTTCCACCTCGACGAAGTCCACCAACTATTCAAAGACCCGGAAGAATAGCCCGACATTATCGGCGCAGGAGCATTATGATTTGGATTGCGGTATCGAACGCTACCATGCGAGCATTGCCATTGGACGCAATGTCGGCCGCGCCGCGATTGAACAAGTCGAGTAGGTCTTCTACGTTGCGCTCATTGATGAAAGGCGAGAAGCGCTGACTGAACTGGGCTTCGGCAGCGGTGAGGGTATTGAGCACCGGCTCGCCGATGTTGAGGATGAAGTTCTCGCGGATAAGGTGTGAGCAATAGTTGTAGAAGTTGATGTTGGCTTCGCGCCCTTTGCCGCCGAGCTCGTCTGCCCAACGACGGAGTTCCGACACTTTTCTGGCGTAAGCACCTCGCATCAAGCGCGTAAAGAAATCAAGCGATTGGAGGTGGGCGCTGTCGTTAGTAGCCATGGCTATAGCGCGAGCAGCATTACCTTCGGTCGTAGTAGCGATAGCGACGGCTGTTTCCGGTGCTACTTTAGTATATCCGGCTACGATGTCGGCCACTTCCTGGTCGGAGTAGGGTGGCACTGCTATACGCTGGCAGCGCGAGTAGATTGTGGGCAGGATGGCGCGCGGGTTGTTGGTAGTGAGAATGAAGAACGTGTCGGCATACGGCTCTTCGATGATTTTGAGCAGCTTGTTGGCCGCTTCTTCGCGCATGCGTTCGGCCATCCACATCACCACCACCTTGTTGCGGCCGCTGCGGGCAGTGGTACCGAGTTTGCCAAGCACCTCGTTGGCATCTTCCACAAAGATAGCAGGTTGCGCATTGACATCTTTGAGAAACTTTTGCCACCGTTCGAGGCCCATAAAAGGATTTTCAGCCATAAACTCAGCGAACTCTTTGGCGAAGTAGGCTGAGGTGGTGGGCTTGGAGTTTTTCTTCACTACGGGGTACATATAATACACGTCGTAGTGGCCAAGCATTTCCATTTGGCGGCAATTTTGGCAATGGCCGCAACTGTCGCCGTCGTGGCGGTCGTTGCATTGAATATACTGAGCCAACGCCATAGCTAATGCGAACTTCGAAGAACCTTCTTTGCCTTCGAGCAGAAGTGCGTGGGGCATGTGCCCGTTGTCGACTAACTCGCAGAGACGTCGCTTGATGTTATCGTGGCCGGGGATGTCGCAAAAACGCATATCAAGTCAGTTTTTAGCGCGGAGTTGGTGCGCTTCTTTCACTTCGCGGAAGAGCCGTGTGGCGAACACGAAGTCGTTGAGCGTTTCGTTGGTGGAGGTGTACACATCAGCGCTGCAACCCACCCATTCGCGGTGGCCTTTATTGATGAAGATGATGTTCTCGCCGATGCCGAGCACAGAGTTCATATCGTGAGTATTAATTACGGTGGTGATATTATACTCACGAGTGATGTCGCGGAGCAATTCGTCGATGAGGATAGATGTCTTGGGGTCAAGGCCGGAGTTGGGTTCGTCGCAGAATAAATATTTGGGGTTGAGGGC
>SFNM01000069.1 GCA_004552725.1 Bacteroidales bacterium
CAGGATGTCATATGAAATTGTAGAGGATGACCGCATTTTTACCATCTACTTTAATGCTTTCAGCAAGTATACAGTGGGTGTATGCCTCCGCACTATCATTCAGTTCAAAAGTATCCACAAACTGCTTAAAACGATCCTAAAGAAATATAATCTATTAAACGACGTCGGGGATGTATTCACTTGCCTGGATTATCGTATGCCAATTAATCCAAAAGACGGAAGTGAATACATTGACTTAGACTATGCAGAAGAGTTTGTAAAATTGGTCGATGCTGTAAAAGCGATGTTGCCAAGAATTTGCGAGCTGAAGGCCAACTTACATAGCGTCAAAGATTTAGACAGACTATATAATGACCCTCCCTTCTGCGCTGTACCTGGGCGAGTAATATATAACAACTATCCGTGCGGCTGTATGATTGGTTTGATTGCCGCAAAATTGGCAAATAACCCAAATTACGATCACCTCGTACAAGTATACCGTGATTTTTTTGCCTCTCTCGTGCAGAAATTCAAGCGTGATGGCGATGATGAAGCAACCATTCGCAATTGGAAAGCCTGCAATACAGATATACTTGAGGCCATTATCGACTACTTTGCAAAAAAGTAACCGCACTCAATCAAACTAATATGATACGAGCCATTTCCATATTGATTGCGATGCTTGCGACGGCGGTGGCCGGCGCTGTCGAGCTGCCGCGGCAGGTGGTTAATCCGGCGGCGATTTGCACGGCGGCTTCTTTGTGGGACTTCTCCGCGGCGGAAGAGGCCGCGATGCCGGCGCATGTGGATTGCTACGGCGATTCGTTGCTGTGCGAGGACGTGGACGGCGAAATCCGTTGGTATGAAATCAGCGCCGCCGGTCGGCGTTTACTCAGTCGCGAGAACCGCTTGATGCACTGCGCTTTCGGCGATTCGTTACAGCCGATGAGCGGCGAAAGTGCGCAACAATTCGCCGCCGTAGGCCGCTATTGCGGCAATAATGACTTGCGGTTGGAAGGCGTTATCACCACCTCGGCACCGGCGGATGGCGCACTGATAATCGCCGCCGGCGATACCATCGCGGCCACTATGGTCACCGAGCGCCTCGTATTCTCCGCCCGGTTAGGCGGCGACGTCTTCGAGCCATTCACACCGCTCGAAGCCGACACCTTAGACTGCTACACCATCACCCGCCACCGCTGGTTTGCGGCGCAAGGTGCTTTCCCCGTGGCCATTCTCACCACCACCGAAGCCACCGCCGCCTCTCGCCGCTACTTCTCCCGGCAGTAGAGCCGCGGCAGTGTTTTTCACAGTTTTTTTGGCGAAATTGGAAGATTTTTGGGCGGATGTGATGTGTAATTCAAAGAAATTGAGTAACTTTGCAGTCGCAAAAGAAAATCCCAACGTAATACATATATATGATTAACGCTCAAGACATCAAGAACGGTACTTGCATCCGTATGGATGGCAAGCTCTACTTCTGCATCGAATTCCTGCACGTGAAACCCGGTAAGGGCAACACCTTCATGCGCACCAAACTCAAAGACGTGGTTAACGGCTATGTAATCGAACGTCGCTTCAACATCGGCGAAAAACTCGAAGACGTGCGTGTGGAACACCGTCCCTTCCAATACCTCTATCAGGAAGCCGGCGACATGATTTTCATGAACCAAGAAACCTTCGACCAAATTCCTATTCACCGCGACCTGGTGACCGGCGTGGACTTCATGAAGGAAGGTGACCAAGTGGACGTAATCTTCGACGCCAGCACCGAAACCGTGCTCTACGCTGAAATGCCCGCCAAAACCCAACTCAAAATCACTTACACCGAGCCGGGTCTCAAGGGCGATACCGCTACCAACACCCTGAAACCCGCTACCGTTGAAACCGGTGCCACCGTGCGCGTGCCCCTGTTCATCAACGAAGGCGAAACCATCGAGGTTGATACCCGCGATGGTTCCTACGTTTGCCGTGTAAAAGCATAATCTCATTTACATCACATATTAAAAGGGCGACCTTGTGGGGCCGCCCTTTTAGTATGCTTTCTGTTTTATATCAGCGCGTAGGTGAGGATGCCGGCTAAGTAGCCCAGCAGCGCGTATACCGACACGCGGCGCATGTACCAGCCGAAGGAGATGTTCTCCAAGCCCATCACTACCACGCCGGCTGCGCTGCCGATAATCAGCATGCTGCCGCCAACGCCGGCGCAGTATGCCAGCAGTTCCCAGAACGAGCCGTCTTGCACAAACATTATCAACTCGGGATTGGCTGCCACCGCTGCCGGGGTGGCGATGTCATACATGCCGATACAGCCTGCTACCAGCGGCACGTTGTCCACTATCGACGAGGCTGCGCCGATGATACCGGTCACCAAGTAGGCATTGCCGTCGGTGGCGTGTTCAAGCCACTGGCCGAATGATTCGAGCACGCCGATTTCGCTCAATGTGGCCACCGCCATCAAGATACCTAAGAAGAAGATGATGGTGCTCATATCGATTTTGTGCATAATGCGGCTGACGCGTTCGCTCATAGTCTCCTCGATATTCTTTTCGCGGGCAAGGAATATCTCGGTGAGGGTCCACAGCACGCCCAACACCAGCAGGATGCCCATAAATGGGGGCAACCCGGTGAATGAGCGGAAGAAGGGCACGAACATCAAGCCGCCGACGCCCACAATGAATACTGTTAAGCGCTCGCCCTTGTTGAGCACTTTCGGGTTGAACTCGCTCTTGTCGGGCTCTTGGTCGAGCAGGCCGTGTAGTTGGAATTGCATCAAGAATGTGGGCACCAATATTGATACCAACGAGGGCAAGAATGTGGACTTGATGATGCCGGCTGAGGTCACATTGCCTTTAATCCACAGCATAATGGTGGTGACGTCGCCGATGGGCGAGAACGCGCCGCCTGCATTGGCCGCTAACACTATCAATGCGGCATATATCAAGCGGTCGCGACGCTCCGGCACTAATTTGCGCAGTATCATCACCATCACAATCGAAGTGGTGAGGTTGTCGAGTACCGCCGACAAGAAGAATGTCAGCGCTACCACCTGCCATAGCAGCAAGCGTTTGCGCCGCGTGGCCAATCGCCCGCGCACGAAGTTGAAACCGCCATTTGTGTCGACCACTTCCACGATGGTCATGGCGCCCATCAAGAAGAACAAAATCTCGCAGGCGTCGCCCAAGTGCTCCAGCAGCACTTTCTGGCCGATGAAGTGGCGAGCGGCCTCTCCCGGGTCGGAGATATGAAATACCGAGAGAAAACGTGAGAACTCCTCTCCATGAAATTCAGATACATATTCCGGACAGCCGAACATATATAATGTCCAGCACAGTACGCACATTATAAGCGCAATGGGCGCTTTATTGATGCGAAGCCCGTTTTCGAGGGCTATACATACGTATCCTAAGAGGAATACGACTACAATCGAATACGTCAGTATCATGGTATAAATTCCGTGTGTTTGGCTTGTTAGGGAGTTTTCGTTTTGCTAATACAGTGTTCTGCTTTTGGTGTGCAAAGTTACCAATTTTTTTGCCGAAAAGCAAACGCAAAACCAAACTTTTTTCACAATTTAAGAAATCGGCTTCAAAAGCGGTGCTTTAGCCCGCATTGAGCCGGTGGCGAGGTCGCAGCCACACTGCTTCCTATAGTTTCAAGACGGATTTTTTTTGCGGGGTGCAGAAAATTTTGTAAATTTGCACACATTTTATATTGTCGCTACTTACATGAATGATAAACGATTATCAAAATCATTAGATCCGCTGCCTGAACCTACCCTGCGCCGCCTGCCTTGGTATTTGGCTTTCGTGTCGATGCTCCGCGCTGAGAGCGTGGAGTATGTGTCGTCGACTCGCATTGCTGAAGAACTCCATGTGGATGCGTCGCAGATTGCCAAAGATTTGTCGTTTTTGAATATCAAGGGCAAAACGCGCATCGGCTATGAGGTGGCATCTCTTGAAGATGCTTTGCGCTTCTTCTTGGGCTTCAGTTCGCGCCACGATGCTATAATCGTGGGCGCGGGCTCTCTTGGCGGTGCTCTGATGCAGGACAGTGGCTTGCAACGATATGGGCTCAACATCGTGGCGGGTATCGACAATGACCCCAAACTTGCCGGCCACAAAATAGCCGGCATACCGGTGTATTCGCCTCAGCATTTGAGTGATTTGATTAAGCGATTGGAAATCACCATCGGCATCATCACTGTGCCGGTGGAAAGCGCCCAAGCCGTGGCCGACAGTTTGGTCGGCGCCGGTGTGAAAGCTATTTGGAACTTCACTCCGGTGCGCATACGCGTGGCTGAAGGTGTGGTGGTTACCAACACCTCTATCTATTCTCACCTGGCCGTGATGTATAATCGGCTGCTTTCCAATCATAGCGACTTTTAGTGATGAAAACCTTTGTGCTGCGCCAATTATCCCCCGCCGTCGTCGGCTCTTTAGTGGCCGACTCGGCTGTATGCGCCGACAATATGCCGCTGTTCGTGCCCGACGGTGCTTGGATGTGCCAGGCGCGCATGGCCTTGCGCATCGACCGCCTTGGCAAGAGTATCAAGCCCCAATTTGCCCGCCGCTACTATGGTGCTTTCACCCTGGTGAATTACCTGCGTAGAGCCGAGGGCCTTGCGCCGGAGGGCGGCGCCATCGACCAATGTGTAATTCATGGTCGCTGGCTTCCTATTGCGGATGCCGCGCCCGAAGTGGCCGTGGAGGTGGCCGATTTGCGGTATAGTGGTGTCGTGGAGGTCGATTTTTCGGCTATCGACGAGGCTATCAGTGAATTATCCCGCCTGTCCACTTTCAAAACAGGCGATATAATCATATTACCCAACCCGATATTATCATTCACTCCTTCGCCGCAATCAGCCTTTAAAGGGCTGATTAACAGCGAGGAGGTGCTTAATTTCCGTATACTTTAGAATATGAAACATATACTTAGTGCTATCACAGCCCTTTGCATCGCATCGGCCGCTTCGGCCTTTGATGCCTCGACGTATCGCTCTTCATCTGTGTTAAATAGTGGTCATTGGGTGAAAATTTCCACCGCCGACCAGGGTATTCATCAACTTACTTACGAGCGGCTGCGCGAACTTGGCTTCGAGCATCCCGAGAATGTGCAAGTGTACGGCTATGGCGCGGTGCAATTCACCGACCACGCCTACGCCGATGACCAGCCCGACGACCTCACGCCTACGGCCACTTATCACACCGGCGACGGGCGCATCCTGTTCTTCGGCGAGGCTGACAATGATTTGGAGTACACGAATGAGACTCGTACAAACGGCTCGTATAAGTATCGACGCAACTATTACGACACTCGCTCATATTATTTTTTGAGCGATTGTCGAGGTGCGGTAGCGGTAGCCACCACTGATATGCTGCCAGTGGCGGAAAATGCTTCAGAAGAGTCGCATATCTCGGTGGTGATTAATGATGAGGATAATCTCTGCCCAATTAAGGGGGGCATCGATTATCATAATTTTAATTGTACCGGAGGCGAAAAAGTGCCGCTCAACTTCACTTTGCGCAATTTCCAAGCCACTGCGCTTGAGGCAGTTGCTTCGGTGGTGTATCGCTTTGCTGTTCGCTCCACCCTAGCCACTACCATCAGCACTTCGCTCACTAATGCAACACTGTATGCTGCTATTCCCACTAAGGCTTGGAACATTCCGGAGAATGATTACGACCAATTCAATTATCCTTCGGCGATTGTGACGTTTGTGCCTAAGACTGCTGAAGGCAATGTCACCGTCACGGCTAATCTGCCCTCGCTCACGTATAGTTACTGCGCTTTCGACCGCGCTTTGCTCCGTTATCCTCGTGCAAACGCGTTCGAAGCGGATTGCAACCAGTTGGTGATGTATTATAGTTCGGCTCAACGCTCCAATGCGGTAAATCAGGTGTTTAGCGGTGTCGACAACGGTGAGGTGGTGCTTTGGTTGGCTAATCGACCCGACCAAATGACCCAAATCATCGGTGAATATAATGAGGAAGCGCGCACCCTCTCGTTTGGTATCAATGACAATACCAAACGCGTGGTTGCTTTCCGCCCCGAGGCATCGTTCCCCGAGCCTGAAGTTATCGGCGAAGTGGCTGCTCAAGACCTCCACGCAGCCTCCACGCCCGATATGCTCATCATCACCACTGATGAATTTTTGCCCATTGCGCAAAATCTCGCCAACCTGCATCGTGCTTACCAAAATCTCGATGTGTTGGTAGTGGATCAAGCCCAAATTTTCAACGAATTTTCTTCGGGCACGCGCGACGTTATGGCTTATCGTCGCTTTGCCAAGATGCTTTACGACCGCAATCCCGAGAAATTCAAGTCGATACTGCTGTTTGGCGTGGGCGCTTACGACAACCGGTGCCTCACCATCCCGGTTGTAGACCGCTTGCTGGCATACGAAAACACCGACCCCGACCAAAGTCGCAACTCCATCACCTGCTACGCTTCCGACAATATTTTCGGCATGCTCGCAGATGATTATGCTCATTCCGAAATCCAACGCCAGCCGATGCAAGTGGCCGTGGGTCGCGTACCGGCTATAACCGGCACGCAGGCGCAAAACTATGTGGACAAGGTGGCGAAGTACTTGGAAAACCCGGTTGACCCCGCTTCGCGCTATCGTGCGCTGATTATCGCCGGCGAGGGCGACCGCAACACTCACGCCAAGCACTGCATCGAGGTGTCGTCGACTATCACTGCTGAAAATCCCGATTTCACCATCGTGGACCTCCCCACTCAACTGTATGAGGAGCCGGGAGGCGGCAATTCCGAAGCCGTAATCAACATTGCGCACGACCAATTGGTGCAAGGCGTGGGCTACGTTAGTTTCAGCGGCCACGGTGCGCCTACGTTCATCGCCAACTGCGGTGTGTTTACCACCAACACCGCCGAAAAGTACACCTATTCCCACTATCCGTTCATGATGTTCTCCAGTTGCGACCAATTTTCATACGACCGCATGCAGAACGGCCTGTTGGAAAGCATGCTGTTCAATCCCGACGGCGGCGCAATCGCCGGTGTGGCTGCAACGCGCTCGGTCTACATCGTCTACAACCAGCACACTTGCGCGCCGGTGGCAGCCGCTTTCGCCGCGGCCACAGCCAATTCCACATTCGGCTCCATTTACCTTGATGCTCGCAGCCGCTCGTTCAAGCGCAGCGGCATCACCCGCTCGGGCTTGGTGAATAATATGAGTTACAACTTGGGCGGCGACCCCGCTCTGCCTGCCGGCGCTTCGTCGCACTCCGCCGTCATCACCGCTATCAACGACACCTATTTCACGGCAGAAGCACCTTTGTCGAGCGACAACGGTGCTACCATCATGCCGCTCACTCCGGCCACCTTCACCGGCCAAATCACCGACCATGAGGGTAATGTTGACCCTGCCTTCAATGGCACGGCCACCATCACCATCCTCGAAGCCGCCCGTGTGTATAGCACCAAAAACACTAGCGAAGAGAGTAATTACACTCCGCTCGACTATACGCTTGAATACGATATTCTCGCTCAAACGGAAGCAAAGGTGGAAAACGGCCTCTTCTCGGCCGTAATTTCCACTCCCGTATCGGAAGTAATCGATGCCGACCACCGCGTGGTTATCACCGCCGTCACCGACGACAATTCCGCTTCGGCTATCGCTACGGCTCGCGGCCTCAAGGTCAAGGATTACAATCCCGAAGACTTCGCTGATGTGCATTTCAATGCTCCGGTCATCAAGGAATTCTATCTCGACGACCTGTCGTTTGTCCCCGGCGATGAAACCTCCGCAGAAATCACCGTCAACGCGGTAGTCGACCCCGCCGAAAGCGGCTTGCGACTCTCTTCGGCCGACATCTCCACCCGCACTCGCCTCGTGGTCGACGGCCTCGCCTCGCATAGCGGCCTCAATGCCGGCTTCACTCGCCTCGACGACGGCACTTACCGGTTCTCCACATCAATCGACGGCCTTAGCGAGGGCCGTCACACCATCGAACTGGTTGTGGCCAACAATGCCGGCCTCATAGCGCGCGCCACTACCGACTTCGTGGTAGTGACCCGCCTCGACTCCCCGACGCTTTCCGTCGAGGAGACCCCGGCGCGCACCGTCGCTACCTTCAATCTTAGCGACGCATACGCCTCCAATCGCCTGATTATCACCGACATTAATGGCAACACAGTGTTCTCCGCCGAAAACGTTGCCTTCCCCTACGCGTGGGACCTCACCGACGGCGAAGGCAAGCCCCTGCCCAACGGCCGCTACAACGCATCAGTGCTTATCAACCGCGACTCCTACTACGGCCACTCCAGCGCGGCGCAAATACTCATCGTGCGATAATACACATATATTATATCATACCCCCGACTTGGCAGATTTCGGTTCTCAATCCAATCCGCCAAGTCGGCTTTTTTTACGTCGATGCAATATTTTCGCTAATTTTCAGTTATATAGGTGTATAATACTGAAATTGCATGAAAATATTTCGCATCATAGCCGTTGTAGCCACTCTCATCGGCATCGGCTCATTAGCCTCGGCGCAGAAAAGCGCCTTCAACCCCATCCAAACCGGCGTAACCTCCCTGGGTATCGCCCCCGATGCTCGTGGCGCTTCGATGGGCGACCTCGGCGCGGCTACCGAGGCCGACGTCAACTCCCAATATTGGAACCCGTCGAAGTATGCTTTTGCATACTCGCAGGCCGGTGTAGGCCTTAGTTACACCCCGTGGCTGCGCAAACTCGTCAACGACATCTTCCTGGCCAACCTCTCCGGCTACCTCAAAATCGGCCGCGACGACAACCAAGCCATCTCGGCCTCGTTGCGCTACTTCTCCCTGGGCGAAGTAAACTCCTCCAACGCCGGCAGCGACATAGCCCAAACCATCAACCCCTACGAAATGTCGTTCGACATCGGCTATTCGCGCAAACTCTCCGAGAAATTCTCCATGGGCGTGGTGTTCCGCTACATCTACTCCGACCTCGGCTTCTCCGACTCATACGCCGGTGACCAAAACTCCGGCGCATCAGCCTTCGCCGCCGACATCTCCGGCTACTACACCACCTATCCCATCATCGGCCGCAACGAATGTCAATGGTCGTGGGGCTTCAACATCTCCAACATCGGCACGAAGGTGGCATACAACGACGGCGAAAACCCCGCCTTCCTGCCCACCAACCTCCGTATCGGCACAGCCTTCACCTTCCCCTTGGCCGACTACCACAACCTCACCTTCGCCCTCGACGCCAACAAACTCCTGGTGCCCGCGCGCCCTCGCCAATCCGACTACGACACCCAAACCCCTGAAGGCCAAGCCGCCTACACCGACGCCCTCACCGACTGGGAAAACACCTCCTCAATCTCCGGCATCTTCAAATCATTCTCCGACGCACCCGGCGGCGCTTCCGAAGAATTCAAAGAAATCAACTGGAGCATCGGCGCTGAATATTCGTACAACAACCAATTTTTCCTGCGCGCCGGCTACTTCTACGAACACCCCGACAAAGGCAACCGCCAATACTTCTCGGCGGGCGCCGGCTTCTCACTCAACGTAGTGCGCCTCGACGCCTCCTACATGATTGCCACCGCCGCCTCCTCGCCGCTGGACCAAACCCTCCGCTTCACCCTCACCTTCGATATGGACGGCCTCAAAAACCTCTTCGGCCGCTAAAATCCACCCCGCTCAATCAATTAAATACGGATTTCGTGCAATTTTTTTGTTTTTTTGGCAAAAAAATTTGCACAGTACAAAAAAAGTTCGTAACTTTGCATCGCTTTTAAGGCAAAGCACTTAGTCTTATGGTGTAATGGTAGCACTACAGATTTTGGTTCTGTCTGTCTAGGTTCGAATCCTGGTAAGACTACGGAAAAAGGAGCAAAGCACATCGCTTTGCTCTTTTTTCGTACCCCTTACCAATTCTCATCACCGGCTCCTACCCACGTAGAAAGCATCTACGCAGAACGAAATAATTATAATTTCGTTCCGCGTTCACTTTTTCGGAAAAATCCAAAAAATACGGAAGGCAACGCACATATCCACCTCCGGGGGAGGGAGGTGGATATGTGTCTTGCGGGAGATGCCCTCCGGGCAACGTGTCAATCGGCGTTCGCTACCGGGGGTAGCACCCGCTCCGCGGTAGCAACCCCGGCTAACAAAAGAGAGCGCCTCAACCGCTACCGCTCCATCGATTTCAACTAATCGTCGGCGGCAGTTCTCATTTTTGGTGTGAGAATGATAAAAGTTTGGTTCACTCTACCAAATTGGTAGTGAGATAAAAGTTTGGTTCACTCTACCAAAAGTGAACCAAACTAAAAATTCAAAATCAAGCGCAATGCCTTCCCACCCCTATACCCCCC
>SFNM01000006.1 GCA_004552725.1 Bacteroidales bacterium
CGCTCGCTGCGATGCATGCAGGCACGCCACCCCGATGCCGACCTGCTGATGATTACCGGCAAGCCATGCTGCGCCGAAACCATCGCACTGTGCAAGGCTCTGGGCATTAAGCGCATCGGCGCCACCATGAACGGAACCAGCCGCGAAGCTGTGGCTCTTGCCCACAAAGAAGGACTCATCGTGAGCCTCTGGCCCGGACAATCGACCGCCGACTTTATGCTCGGCGCCTATCTGGGATGCGATTTCATGTGCACCGATATCCCAATCGAACTTAAATCGTGGGTCGAGGCCAACGCCCCGTGGCTGAAAGTTACTTACTGACGCATTTTGCCTCGGCTATTATGATGCTATTCTCGCCGAGAATTTGTAATTTTGCACTTAAAATGGCAACGAAACTCACCATCGATGAGGGAAATTCCTCAGTAAAAATTGCACTGTGGCGCGACGACGTAATGGTGCAAGAGGTGACTTGTCGCCATGCCAACCTCAACGACATGGCGCAAGTGGTGGCTCCTTGGGGCCACATCGATGCCGCCATCTACTGTAGCGTATGCCGTCATGAGCGCTCCCAACTGCTTGATTTTATGCACTTATATGCCGACCGCGCAATAATCCTCGATGCTCATACTCCAATGCCAATCACCTTGGGATATCGCACCCCTAACACCCTCGGAGCCGACCGAATTGCGGCGGCTGTTGGTGCCACAGTCGTAGCGCCCAAGCGCACCGCCTTGGTTGTAGACATGGGCACTGCCATCACATACGATGTGGTGACTGCCGAAGGCGAATATCTCGGCGGCAACATAGCACCCGGCATCTTCGTGCGGCTCGAAGCTCTTAACCACTTCACTCAAGCCTTGCCTTTGATTGAAACCGACGGCGATTGCCCGCGTTGGGGCTACGACACTACTACCGCCATGCGCGCCGGCGCCATCCGCGGCGTAGTGGGCGAATTGCAATACTATCGCCACTGTCTGCGTACCGACAGCCACTCCGCCACCGTGGTACTCACCGGCGGTAGTGCCGACCTTATCATGCCTTACATTTCCACTCCCACCATATATGAGCCCAACTTAGTGCTTATCGGATTGAATAGAATACTAAACTACAATGAAAATAATTAGACTCTTGGTAGGGCTCTTAGCCCTTGCAGCAATCGGCTCCGCCGACATCTGTGCTCAAAATGCTACCATCACTCCCTACTCGCGCTATGGCTACGGCATCCTCAGCGACAACGCCAGCGCAGCCCAGCAAGGTATGGGCGGCGTGGGCTATGCGATGAACTCCGGACGCCAAATCAACGCCATGAACCCGGCATCATACGCTCGCATCGACTCGCTCACTTTCTTGTTTGACATGGGTGTAAGCATGACCAACCTTTGGACCACCGAGGACAATGCAGCCGGCCACTCCTTCGAGAAGCACACCGGCGGCGGCCTCAGTTATATCACCTTGCAATTCCCCGTGTCGAAGCGTTTGGGCATCTCCGCCGGCTTACTCCCATTTTCCTCAGTGGGATATGCATTCGGAAATAATATTACCAATGGCGCTGCTTCGCGCCAAGGTAGCGGTAGTATCAACCAACTCTACCTCGGCGCCGGCTATCGCATTTTCCCGGAACTATCGGTAGGTGTGAACATTGCTTACATGTTTGGCTCAACCATCAACGACACCTACGCCTACGGCAACAGCGGTTCAACCTCGCTCTACGAGCGCGAAATCGCCGTGCGCGACTACCGCTTCAACTTTGGCGTGCAATACACTTTGTTTCAAGACCGCACCAACTCATTCACCCTCGGTTTGACTTACTCCCCGGCAAAGAAACTCCTTGGCCACACCAATATCTACACTATGGACGTGAACAACGAGTCGAATGCCACCACCGCCGAACACGCGCCAACCGACAATTTCTACAGCCTACCCCACAGTTTCGGCGCCGGTATCGCTTGGAATTGGCGCAGCCGCTTGCTTGTGGAACTCGATGCCACCTATCAAACTTGGAGCAAATGTAAATACGACGGTGAAGAAGGCGCTCTCAACGACCGTAAGAAACTCGCCCTCGGTATGCAATATCAACCCGCTTTGCGCGGCTCATATTTCCGTCGTATCCAATATCGACTCGGCGGCTCTTACGAAAACTCATACCTCAAAATCGGCTCCAACAGCCTACGCGAATGGGGGTTGAACTGCGGTTTCGGGATGCCCGTACCCGGATTTAAGACTGTGGTGAATTTCTCCTTTGGATGGCTTCACCGCCAAGCCCACCCCTCCGCCCTTATCAAAGAAGACTACTTCAACATCACTTTGGGCGTGAACTTCAACGAGATGTGGTTCCGCAAGGCCAAGATTTACTAATGCCTCGAGCCCAACGACATCGGACAATGATGCGGCTTCTGCCGATATGCTTCATCACTATGGCAATGGCCGCCTCAGTGGGTTGTCAGCCCGAGCGCAAGTCGTTCGTGCCCAATGCCGGAGGCGATGTGCCCACTATGACCACCGACTCGGTGTGTACGTTCATATCCGACTCGGGCTACACTCGCTATCGCATCACCACTTTGCTGTGGCAGATGTTCGACGACTGCGATGAACCTTATTGGCGCTTCCCATTCGGGCTGGAGTTGGTGCAATACGACCGCCAAATGCGCCCCAACGCCAACGTGATTTGCGACTCGGCCGTTTACTTCAGCCGCCTGCGTCTGTGGCGCCTCGACGGCCATGTAGTGATGGTCAACACTTTGCGCGACTCTTTCCTCACCGAACAAGTGTATTGGGACCAAACGCGCACCAAAGTATATAGCGACTCGTTCATTCACATCGTGCGCTCCGACCGCATTATCGAAGGCTATGGCTTCGAGGCCAACCAAACGATGACCGCGTTCAACGTAAACCGCCCCACCGGCATCATACCAGTGGAACGTCGCAAACCGGGTGCCGATACCGTGGCATTAGACGACTCTTCCAACGGCTTTGATTTGCGCGGACGTCGCACAGCCCCGGTACGCGCATCCGAGCGCCGGCCTCAACCATCATACATACATTCCGAACCCGGCTTTACGCCCCGTCGCCCTCAAAAATCCGGCACACTATGACACCTTGGATAATTATCACCGGCATATCGCTCATTCTCTCGGCTCTGTTTTCAGGCGTTGAGATTGCTTTCGTCACCGCCGACCGCGTGCGCACCAAACTCGACGTGGCTCGCGGCGGCATCATCTCCAAATTGCTCGAAAAATTCTATTCCGACAGCGAATTTTTCATCTCATCTATTTTAGTGGGCAACAACGTGATGTTGGTGATTTACGGTATGGGTATCGCCAAAATTTTAGAGCCTCTAATTCGTGATACATGGGGCATAACCTCTGAGCCAATGATGCTCCTCATTCAAACCATCATCTCCACAGTAGTCATCCTCTTTGCCGGCGAGTTTATACCCAAAACTATTTTCCGCATCAACCCCAATAGTTCACTGAAAATTTTTGCTCTTCCGATTTTCCTTTTCTACTTAGTGTTATACCCGGTATCATGGCTCTCAACCCTGCTTTCGCGCCTTATTATGCGTGCTCTGGGCATCAAATCCGCCGACCAACAAACCGAAGGTGTGTCGGTCGACGCTTTGGGCGAATTTGTAGGCGAAAATATCGACCGTAGCGAAGAAATGCACCACGAAGTCGATAAGGAAGTGAAAATCTTTCGCAACGCGCTTGACTTCTCATCAACTCACCTACGCGACTGCATGACCCCGCGCAATGAAATCGTGGCTGTTGACCGCGACGCCGTAGACCGCGATGCATTGGTGCGATTATTCACCATCTCGGGCCGCTCGAAAATCATCGTTTACAATGGCGACATCGACAATATCTTAGGCTATATACATGTGTATGAACTCTTTAACGATAAGAGCGATTGGAAGCAACACATCAAGCCCGTACTTTTTGCCCCCGAAAACCTGCTTGCCAACAAAATGATGCGCCGCCTACTGCAGCAAAAGCGCTCGCTGGCCGTGGTCGTTGACGAATTTGGCGGCACGGCCGGACTTATCTCGCTCGAAGACCTCGTGGAAGAGATTTTCGGCGATATCCAAGATGAACACGACCGACAACGCCTCACAATGCGACAAGTCACTCCCAATGTTTACGATTTCTCGGGCCGATGCGAAATCACCGCCATCAACGAACAATTCCATCTCGACTTGCCCGAAAGCGACGACTATCAAACCATAGCCGGCTATATACTCTTCTCCACCGGCTCCATACCCCCTCAAGGTGAAGACATTCAACTCAACGGCTTGATATTCAACATCGTGCACAAAAGTGCCAACCGCATTGAGATGATACGCGTCACTGTGCCGGAACATCAATACGACTCCGAAGACTAATCCACCATGACTCGTCTTAGCCTACTTAATCAAATCAATCGCTACGGCAAAATCGTGTTCCTCGTGGTAGCCGCTATCACCGTAGGCTCTTTCATTTATGTATCAACCGGACTGGTGCGCGACCTCTCTCGACAAGAGCGCGAACGGATGGAGATTTGGGCCGATGCCACTCGCGAAATCATCGCCTCAGTCGAAGAGAGCGAAGCACAGTCGGTCAATATCGACTTCCTGCTCCATATTATCGAGAGCAACACCACTATCCCGGTATTGCTCACCGACTTCGATGGCAACATCTTGCAATACCGCAATTTTGATCTGCCCGAAGCCGAAAGCACTCCCGGCATCGAACTCTCCGACGCCAATAAGGCTTTCTTGTTGGAGAAACTTCATACTCTGCAACGCTCGTCGAACGTGATCGACATTGAAATCATTCCCGGTGCACCACACCATATCTATTATGAGGACTCTACACTGCTCAAGCGATTGAGTTACTATCCGTTTGTGGTGATTGCAGTGATGATTGCCTTCGTAGTTGTAGTGTATTTCGCCATGCTTTCAACCAAACGCGCCGAACAAAACAAGGTGTGGGTAGGCCTTTCAAAAGAAACGGCCCATCAATTGGGCACCCCTATCTCCTCGCTGATGGCGTGGATGGAACTGCTACCGGAAATGGGCGTTGGCACCGCCGAAGTGGCCGAAATGAATAAGGACGTGAACCGCCTGAGCACCATCGCTTCGCGTTTCTCCAAAATCGGCTCGGCGCCGCAAATGGAGGATGCCGACCTCAACGAAGTGGTAGGCCATGCCGCCACATATATGGCTTCGCGCATATCCCACCGCATCAATCTCACCATTGATTTGTGCGACGAGCCGTTGCCGGTCAAAGCATGCCCGCCCCTATTTGAGTGGGTGATGGAGAACCTTATCAAAAACGCAGTCGACGCCATGGACGGTAAAGGTGCCATCCATGTGTCGACCGGCAAATCCGACCACCACATTTTCATCGAAGTGGAAGACACAGGCAAGGGCATCTCGCGCAAGAATTTCAAAACCATCTTCAATCCTGGCTACACCACCAAGAGCCGCGGCTGGGGCTTAGGATTAGCGTTGGCCAAGCGCATTATCGAGCAATACCATCGCGGCTCCATCTATGTGAAATCCTCCCAACCGGGCCGCACCGTCTTCCGCATCGACCTCGCGCCCTCCAAGTAACGATATATTGATCTATGTTGAAGCCGGGGGTGTAAGGTTAGCCGGTTTCTTCGTTAATCATTTCCATGTAGGATTGGGAGGGAGTAGGTGATGTAGACGTAGTTGCCCAGTAAAGTAGCAAAAGTGGAGTATTTAGATAATTGCAATAGCCGATATATGCGGCAGTGAATGGATAGATAGAGGAGAAATTTGAAGAGAAAACAACCGGTAATTCCTTTGAAATAAAGATTTTTTTGTAAATTTGCGGTGTTAACTCTTTGACCTATGACTTCTTCGAATAGAAACCAATTAGTGGTAACTGTGCTGATACACGTTACATTTATTATGTTGATGTGTTTCTTGCCCGACATACTTCATCGCTACAGCCGCGCCAGCGCCATGTGGAGTATGTCGCAATGGACTATAGCGCGTGCCGCAGTGATAATCGCTGTATTTTATCTCAACTACTTGGTAATCATCCCTCAACTACTGGTGCGCCGCCGCAAGTGGGTGTCATTTATCTTGCTGAATGTGGTGATTTGCGCTGCAGCGGCTCTGTTAGTGAGGTACCTGAGCCATTTGGAACATTTGGAACGAGTGCAAGAAATGGGCGAAATGGCACGACGCTTTCCCGGCGGCTTACCTGCGATAGACTGGCTATCGTTCTTCTTGCGAGACTTTATCATGCAGATATTAGTGTGTGGGTTGGCTGTGGCACTAAGCCTCACGCAACAATGGTATGTGCTTCAACAGAAGCATCAGCAAGCGTTAGTGTTGTCGCGCGAGTCGGAGTTGGCCGGACTGCGCCAACAACTCAATCCCCACTTTCTATTTAACACGCTCAATAGCATCTATGCTTTGATAGAGATTTCTCCGGAGGATGCTCAGCGAGCGGTGCACGATTTATCGCTACTTCTGAGATATATGGTGTATGAAAATCCGGAGCGAGTGGAGCTAGAGCGCGAAGTGGAATTTATCAGCACGTTCATTGAATTGATGCGTCTGCGGATGTCCGGCCGGCCGATAAATTTCGAGGTGGAAAACAATGCCCCGGCGGGCACTACCATAGCCCCGTTGGTGTTCATCACTCAAGTGGAGAATGCTTTCAAGCACGGCAACACATCGAACCACTCACAGCCAATCGACATCACAATCCGCGCATCGAAGCGGAGTATCGAATGTATCACGGTGAATAGTGTTGACAAGCACGCCCATCGCGACAGCGGGCACGGCGTGGGTCTGGCCAATTTGCGTCGTCGGCTTGAAATAATCTATGGCGACGAGGCAGAAATTGTCACCTCCATCAAAGACAACAAGTATCATACCCACCTAAAAATCAATCTAATATGAACGCAATACGGTGTATTATAGCCGATGATGAGCCATTAGCTGTGGGTCTCTTGCGCAACTATGTCATGCGCGATGAGCGATTGGAATTGGTCGGAGCGTATACCGACGCACATTCAGCGCTCGAAGCCATCAAGCAAGGGAAATCGGAATTGGCTATTTTGGATATTCAAATGCCCGACTTATCGGGCATTGAGGTGGCACGCGTGGCCGATGAAATGGGTGTGCGAGTGATTTTTGTGACAGCCTATCGCGAGTATGCGCTCGACGGATTCAAAGTGCATGCGGCCGACTACCTGCTCAAGCCGGTGAGTCGGACGGAATTCGCCGAAGCAATCGACCGTATATGTCGCAGCACCTTGCCAGCGGTGCAATATCTCACTGTGCGAAGCGAATATCGGTTAGTACGATTGCCCTTCAACGAAATTCTCTACATCGAAGGACTAAAGGACTATGTAAAAATATATGTATCGGGGCGCGAGCGCCCGGTAATAACTCAGATGAGTATGAAATCCATAGAGCAAGCGCTTGCAGGCGATACTTTTGTGCGTATTCATCGCTCGTTTATCGTAGCAAAGGCACGCATTGAAGCCTACGACCGTACTACGGTGTATATAGGCGGCAACGCACTGCCAATTGGCGATACTTACCGCCATCGATTTGCCACAGAAATCGATTCTTAAGAACTTTTTTGAATGTTTTTAGGGCTTCGGTGCCCGCCGTTTGCACTTTTTTTCTTAACTTTGCACAAATTCTGTGCTATGGCTTCCGTTCGTCCTAAAAAATCCCTCGGACAGCACTTCTTGACCGACCTAAGTATTGCTGACCGCATTGCCGCCACCATCAACGACCGTCCCGACTTGCCGGTGGTTGAAGTGGGGCCCGGCACTGGTGTGCTCACACGATGCTTGCTTGGCAATCAACGCGACCTCACAGTGGTGGAACTCGACAGCGAGAGCGTGGAATATCTGCGCGCCGGCGGTGTTGAAGGCCTTGCGCTCGAGCGCATTATCGAAGCCGACTTTTTACGATTGGACTTGGCAGAATTAATGGGAAATCGGCCATTTGCCTTAATCGGCAACTATCCCTACAACATTTCGTCGCAAATATTCTTCCGCGTGCTGGATTTCCGTGATTTAATCCAAGAATGTAGCGGTATGCTTCAGCGCGAAGTAGCCGAGCGAATATGCGCGCCCGAAGGCTCGAAGACTCGCGGCATATTGTCAGTACTTCTACAAGTCTGGTACGATGCCGAATACTTGTTCACCGTGTCGGAACACGTGTTCAACCCGCCTCCAAAGGTGAAGAGCGGAGTAATACGACTACGGCGCAATGGAGTCACCGACCCCGGATGCGACTTCGCCTTGATGCGCACCGTGGTGAAGACCACCTTCGGCCAGCGACGCAAGACCATCCGCAATTCAGCACGCTCGCTATTGCCTCCGTCTGTTCCTTTCCCACCCGACAGCCCGTTGGGCGCCTTACGCCCGGAGCAACTATCGGTGGCGCAATTTGTGGAACTGACCAATTTAATCGACAGTTTGCGCCGCTAATCCATTCACCTCTAATTAGATAGGCCGAACAATGAAAGAATATACACCCGAATCACTCGAAAATATTCGCGAAATCATTCGCAATAAAGACCAAGACCAAGCACGCGTAGTTTTGGCCGAATTACATCCCGCCGACATTGCGGCCTTGTATCAAGACCTCGATTTGGACGAGGCTGAGTTCTTATATCGCCTGCTCGACAGCGAAAAAGCGGCTGACGTGCTGATGGAACTCGACGAGGACGAACGCGCCAAGTTGTTGGAAGGGATGTCGTCGGAGTCGATTGCTCGTCAATTGGAATACCTCGACACCGACGATGCCGTGGACTTGGTGCAAGAACTCGACAAAGAAGACCGCGATGAAGTGCTGTCGCAAATCGAAGACGTGGAGCAAGCCGGCGACATTATCGACCTGCTACAATACGACGAAGACACTGCCGGCGGTCTGATGGGCACGGAGATGGTGGTAGTGAACGAGAATATGTCGATGCCCGAGTGTATCAAAGAGATGCGCGCCCAAGCCGAGGAGATGGACGAAATCTATTATGTGTATGTGGTCGACGACGACTACAAACTTCGCGGCATTTTCCCGCTGAAAAAGATGATTACCCATCCATCGGTGTCGAAAATCAAGCATGTGATGGAGACCGACCCGGTGAGCGTAAAAGCCGACACTCCTATCGACGAAGTGGCCATCGACTTTGAGAAATACGACCTTGTGGCCATGCCGGTGGTCGACTCTATAGGGCGATTGCTTGGGCGCATCACCTTCGACGATGTGATGGACCAAGTGCGTGAATCATCCGAACGCGACTACCAATTGGCCTCGGGTATCTCGTCGGACGTTGATGCCGACGACTCTATCTTTGCGCAAACCAAGGCACGCATTCCTTGGCTGTTGATTGGCATCGCCTCCGGCATATTGGCATCGCTGATTTTGGGTGGTTTCGAGGCTCAAATTCAGGCTGTTACGGCGTTGGCTCTCTTTATTCCCATCATCGGTGGCACCGGTGGTAACGTGGGCGTGCAAGCATCGGCTATTGTGGTTCAAGGTTTGGCCAACGGCACACTCGAAATCACTGAATTTGCCCGCCAATTGGGCAAGGAAATCCTCATCGGACTATTGAATGCTTCGGTGCTTTCGGCCGTGATATTTGTGTACAATTTGATAATGTTGCCCGACGAATTTGCGGTGACAATATCCGTGGCTGCGTCGCTATTCTCGGTGGTGATGTTTGCCTCGATACTCGGCACAGTGGTGCCCTTAACCCTTGAAAAACTGCACATCAACCCGGCGTTGGCCACCGGCCCGTTCATTCAGATTTCCAACGATATTATCGGCTTGATAATCTACGTGGGCGTATCGTCTATGTTCCTGCAATGGTTCTCGCATTAATATCGCTCGGCTCGCCCGAATTTTATGTAATTGCCGGAGTGATTGCCGCAGCGGTAGTAGCACTTGCGGCAGTGCCTTCGCGTCGAGGAGCGGCTGTACTCACCACCCATGCCGGCACCTTAATCGATGAGGAAACGCCGATGAAGCCGGCTATCGAAGTGGAAGTAGACTCAAATCAACGCGTTATCATCACTCGGCGCGGGGTGAACAATGTGAGCGACAATGGTGCCGTGTCGCTGGCTATCACTACCATAGGTTTTGACCTCACCATCGAAGAGCGTATCACTGCGGGGCGCGGCGGAGCCATCCCCTGCTCGGCAATGTTTATTCTCGACGGCTTCGGTGCTGAGCGCTACCATATCTGCTACCGCAATAGCGACTTAGGCATTATGGCCGCTTTTTCTTTGCCGGTGCACGAAGGCGTAAAAATCCAACGAGAATTGCGATGAGCCTGATTACCAACTGCTTAAGTATGCTTGCACCGGCGAATTGCCAATTGTGCGGCGAGCCGTTGGTGCAAGGCGAGGAGTATATATGCGCAATGTGCGCCTCGGAAATCTTGCCGGTAGAATATCATCATCATTCGGTGGTGGATAATCCGTTGCGACGGCGGTTGCCACGAACGGCTCCCATCACCAACATCGCCACACTCACTCACTACACACACCAATGTGTAGCCGCGCGCCTCATTCGCCACGGTAAGTACGATAACCGCCCACAACTCATCGCCTACTTGTCGCAGTTGTTGAGCGCGCACCTGCTTGCGCAAGGCGTGCTCCGGGATGTTGATATGCTTATTCCGGTGCCGATGTATTGGTGGAAACGGCTGCGTCGCGGCTATAATCAAGCCCAAATCATAGCGCAAGTATTGCATCGCGATTATGGTATTACACTAAATACCAAGATTTTGCGCGCCATTCGCGGCCACTCATCGCAAACGCGCCAATCGGCCGAAGGGCGCACGGCCAACCTTCGCAATTCCTTTGTATTAGTACATCCCGAAGCCATCTCCGACCGCCACATTGCCATCGTCGACGACATTCTCACCACAGGATCCACCATCAGCGAAGTAATCAACACATTGCTTCCGGCCGGGCCTCGCGCCATCACCATCATCACCTTGGCCGCCACACCTCCCTGCTGAAGAGGCGGTTATTGAGCGGTAACAGCGAGACGACGACAAGCAGTCACCAACTTGGCATCGGCCGAGAGGTCGGTAGTGATGGAAGCGCGATAGAGATAGATGCCACGTTGCACACGACGTCCGGCAAAGTCGCACAAATCCCAAGTGACAGGTGCAGAGAGGTCGCCATCGCTCATACCGGTGGAGAAACCGCTCCAAACCGGGCGACCCATAAGGTCGAACACCTCGATGGTGACGGAAGTGATGCCGTCTGGACGGTCGTGGCGGATGTAGAAGTTAGCCTGAACGGAAGCGGGATTTGAGTCGGTATATACGTCGAAAATCTGCGGAGTGAGGGATTGGTCGACGAAGCACTCAATATCGCGGTAGGCGCAATTGCCCGATGTGTCGAACACCCGCAAAAGAATGGTATGATTACCATCGGCGAGGTTCTCCAACGGATAGTTGATGATGCCGCCGGGAGTGCCGTCGCTATATGGAGTGTAGTAAGTGGCCACATCGGTGAACGTGTTGTTGCCGTCGAGTGTGATAGTCATCTGACGGCCAATGCCGGCAGTGGAGATATTAATGCCCACATCGTCGGTAACAGTAGCGATAAGCATGGGGTCGGAGTTTACCACGTCGCCGGATTGGAAGTCGCTATGGTTGAGCACCATAGTGGTAATATCCGGGGCGATGGTGTCGGGTTGCTCGGGCTCTACGAAGCCACTCACATAAAAGTCGCGGTTCACACCGATTGCCTCGGCGTTGGAGTTGTCGGCAGCAGCATACAACGACAGGGTGGCGGGGCGGAAGTTGTCGGCAATTTCCGATGGCATGGCCACTTTGAGAGTGAAACGTCCGTTGGTGACAGTAGCACCACCGGCAAACAATTTTGCGCCTTGTGTGTCAAAGATATCTTCACGGCCATTACCGTTGCCGTTGGTCACCACGGATTTGAGAGCGTCGAACAACTCAGCGGTGAGCGTGCCGTTGAAGTCGGAATACTCCGAGCCGTCGGGACGAAGCACGCAACCGGTAATTTCCACGTTTTGCAGAGCAGAGATGGTAACTTGGTTTTCTTCAGTAGGTTCTACACCATTGATTGTCAATACCTTCACGATATTGTCCGGAGAAGCCAATCGCAGCGCCGGATCGCCCATAAACACGAAGCGGAGGCGGTTGGGGTTGGATATATGCGAACCCGACGCATTGCGGATATCATTTTTTGAGCGGCGATATACTTCGCCGGGGGTGAGCAATCGTCCTTGCTCATCGCGTTCGAGGGTGTGCCGCCCCAAGGAGGCAAGGAAGTAGCCGTTGTCGGAGATAAACACCGGGCGTGTGGCGCTAAGCATACCGATGCATCCTCCATAGCGTTCGTTGAACATTATCTCGCCACCGGAGGTGGTTTGGCTGTCCCAGCGCAGGAAGTCGCAGGTGGATGCCACTACAAACGGCACATGACGGAGGTACAAGTTGTTGAGGTCGGTGTATGTGAATTGGCCGTCGCCGGTCCACGAGTGGTTGTTGGCATGTCCGGTAAAATACCACCACACCACGCCTTGGTCCAACGTTTGGAACATATCACTACGCGCAGCGGGGTATTCGCCGGAAGATTTGATGTAAGCGTCGAGATAAACTTTAGTGATGATATGTTGCTGGTTTTCAGTGGCTAAAAAATTGTCAATCATCGTTTCGGCCTGCTGCAAGTGCACGCCCACGTCTTCATCGTCGGCCACCACCATCATGCGGTTTTTCCACAAGTCGCGCTTCGATGAATAAGCATATTGATAGATTTTGTCTACGATTGAAGCGCCATCGACTTCCGAAGTCATCGGTATACGACCTACGGCAATCGACAAGTCGTCCAAGCCCAAATCGCCTCCGGAATTATCGCCGAGAATGGCTATGAAATCGTCGGTGGTGTAACCATCGTTGTCGGTGAGCGATTGCTTGGCATTGCGCACCACCCATGCCGGCATAGTAGTGTAATTCATTGCGCGCGTGGAGGCCATCAACTCGCGTTGGTCCAAGGTGGTACGTCCCAACAGCAACGCGTATTGAAGGGGGTGAGCAGTGGTTTGAGAGCGGTCGTAGCGCATTTTCAAATACTTGCGCAAGGCGCTTACATCGGCCACGCCCGAGCCAAATTCATTGTAAACCTCATCGGCCAATACCACATCAACTGCAAGCGAGTCGAGCGATTGATGCAACGAAGCCAACCGACGGGCTTGGTCGGCAAGCAAGGCGGGGGTGATAATCACCATGTCCACCTCGGCTTGAGCGCTGTGCAAGTCTTGGTTTGCCACACGCCCTTCGATTATAGGCTCAGGCAATTGAGCCCCCGGTTTCCAAGCAGCGAAAGTGCGCATAGTGCCGGTAGTAGCGTGCCATTGAATGGCGTTTGAGGCGCTTTTGCCGGTTAATACGGTAATATCCAAGGGGTTGGTCACATCCCATAATCGCACGTCTTCACCACCGCCAACCATTTGAATATTAGGCAGTTCAGCCCAAAAGCAGAGGTAACCTTCGGAAGGCATCGTTAGCGAGCGCTGATAATTGAAGGCGAAATAGTCGAGGTTGGCTTTCGACACTACTCCGGCCGAGGTGAATTTCAGCCCCAAGGTGAATTTTTCAGCATCTGAGGGATTAATGGCACGGCGTGTGGTGCCAATTGATGCGTGCACGTAGTGAGAGTCGGAGGTTGTAGGAATACGGTCGGAGGAAATTGCTTCAAGTGTAGTGCCGTCGAGGGTAAATGTCATCGTGGCCGCACCGCCAAGGGTGTAAGCCACCATCTGACACTCCATCAGCACATTAGTGCCTGCAATTCTACCCGGGGTAGACACATCATACGAGCGTTGCGGCACGTAGCGGAAGTCTTCGCCCACAAACAGAGGGCCGGCTTCGGTGGCTTGCTCAGTTTCATTTTCCAACTGCACACGCCCCCATACATACGACTCGGCCACATCGTAGCCGTCGACCAACTGCGAAGCATCCACAACGCGAGGGCTCGGGCGGTCTCCGTCGGCCGATGTCACGAAATAGTAGCCGGCAATAGAATATGGGTTGTTCTCTTTGTGGTAATAATTGCCGGTGTTCGTCCACCAATCAGCGCCAACGGCATAAAAAATCACCTCACCATCAACCACTTCCACTTGCACTTCGGGCAGGTCGTCGATGTAGTTGCTCACAGTCAAGCGGTCATCTATGCGATTGCCGCCATAGCCATAGATGTGCACATTCTCAGCCGAAAGGCCCATTTGAGCCAACGTGCTTTTGGATAATCGGTATAAACCGGTGGTTTCCACACGGATTTTCGTCCAATTGCCCTGCGAAAGCACGGAATGGTCGGCATAAGTGCTCAAATCAAACGCACTCATTCCGAAAAAGCCCAAAATAAATGCCACACACACGGCTGCGGCGTGCCGGATAATATTGCTAAGCATTGAAATTCATGTAAATATACATAACAATAACGCGTATCCGCTTTTTTTATTGCACGGCCATCGACTCGCAAATGGCAAATGGGATGAGATGTTTGGTTTTAAAAGCAAACCAACGGCAAGAGATTAAGGTCTTTTGCCGTTGGTTGATATGAATTGGTGAACGGATGTCAGAAGTGGTATGCCATGTGGGGTGAGTCGCGTCAAGATGTGTCAGGATGCTACATAAAAACTACAGCGGGTGTGCCAATGCCTTGACACACCCGCCGGATATGGTTGAAGTTGGATTATACTGTGAGGATTTCTTTTTCTTTAGCGGCGAAGAGTTCATCGATACGTTTGAGGAATTTGTCGTGGAGTTTCTGAGCGGTTGCTTCAGCGTCTTTTTCCACGTCTTCGGGCATACCTTGTTTAATGGCTTTTTTGAGGCCTTCGATGGCATCGCGACGTGCGTTGCGCACAGAGATTTTGGCTTGTTCGGCTTCTGCTTTCGATTGCTTTACAAGCATTTTGCGGCGCTCTTCGGTCAGAGGCGGAATGTTGAGGCGGATTACTTCGCCATTGTTTTCGGGAGTGATGCCGATTTCGGAGTTGATGATGGCTTTTTCAATTTCTTTGAACATAGCCTTCTCCCACGGGGTGATGACGATTGTACGAGCGTCGGGCACCGACACATTGGCTACGTTGGAGATAGGAGCCATTGAGCCATAGTACGACACGCGCACACTATCTAAAATTTTGGGGTTGGCTTTGCCTGCGCGGATATGAGCGAGGGCCTCGTCGAGAAATTCTACGGCCATCTGCATTTTTTCTTCAGCGGGGCCGAGATATGTTTTGGGGTCAGTCATATTATTATATGTGTGGAGGGGTTAGTAATCAATAAACGAGGGTGCCGATTTCTTCGCCGGCGATTACGCGGGCGAGGTTGCCGGGAGTGTCCATATCGAACACTACGATGGGCATATTGTTTTCTTTGCACATAGCAGTGGCTGTGATGTCCATCACGCGTAGGCCGCGAGATATTACTTCATCGTAGGTGATGCGGTCGAACTTGGTAGCGGTAGGATCTTTTTCGGGGTCGGCCGTATAAACACCGTCGACACGAGTGCCTTTGAGCATCACGTCGGCTTCGAGTTCAATGGCTCGGAGTGAAGAACCGGTGTCGGTGGTGAAGAAGGGGTTGCCGGTACCGCCTGCCACTATAGCTACTTTGCCGCGCTGCATGGCACGCATTGCGCGCCACTTGCTATATTGCTCGCCGATAGGGAACATATTTGTGGCAGTGAATACTCTGCAACCTTGGCCGATGCCTCGCAAGGCTGAGCAGAGCGCAAGGGAATTGATTACTGTAGCCAACATACCCATTTGGTCGCCCATCACGCGGTCGAAACCTTTAGCGGCACCGCTCACACCGCGGAAGATGTTTCCACCGCCGATAACGATAGCCACTTGCGTGCCTTCTGAGGCGATTTCATATATTTGTTGAGCATAGGCACGCAAACGCTTTTGGTCGATGCCGTAGCCTTGTTCGCCCATGAGTGATTCTCCGCTTAATTTCAGGAGTACACGATTGTATTTTGGTCTCATATTAGTGGTTGTTTTTCTTGTTTGCACAAATTTACGGAAATTTCGGAAAAAACAAGCAAAAAAAGAGCAAAAAAATGACTTTTTACTCAAAAAAGTGTTCCGACGGCTTTTTAAGAATAAAAAAGCAGGTACCCGGCTCCCTGGATTAGACAGAGCAGGACCTCCGATTTTTGGAAAGTAGGAAGCGGAAGCGAAATTGCTTATTTCCATTCAATTATCGATACGTTTTCATTCACATTTGTGCTTTAAGCCATCTGATTTCATAGCCGTAAGGTTCTACCAACCGGAATGGCTATGACACATTTTTACACACAATTTTGTAAAAATCGTCATTTCACAGTACGTTTTTTTCCAAAACATTCGCAAATTCGATTTTTGTAGCAATATTATTTCATTATCGTTAGATAGAATAAAAAGGCAAATCAGCGAAAAGCGAGAGTTTTTTGCTTGCAAATTTTTTTGGTGAAAAATTTTGTGGGATAGAAAATAATGCTTAACTTTGCGGTGAAAATGGTTGCTCGCCTTTCGGGGCATTTGAGCATCAAAAGGGAATGGGGTGAAAACCCTCAACAGTACCCGCTGCTGTAAGTCCGCTTGATATTTATCAAGCAAAAGCCACCGCAAAACCACTGACTTCGGTCGGGAAGGTGCGGAAAGTGCCGGACGAGTCAGAAGACCTGCCATTTTTCGCACTAAGCGCCTACGGGACTATGGGCAAAGGTAGTGGGTCGGATTGTCGACATCTCTATATCTATTCATAGTATTCCCCGATGGCGTGATTTCGCCCTCGGGCTTTTTTATATATCTGGTTTTGAATAGATTATGCTTAAACGACTCTACATATTTACATTGCTTTGCGGCGCAACCTTCTACGCCGGGGCACAGGCTCTGGAGGACACACTCGAACTGCGCGAAATTTCGGTGACGGCCTACCGTCGTCCGCCGGAAATCATCGCACCGCAGCGCTTGACCGGCGAGCAGTTGGAGCGCCTCAATAGCAATAGTGTGGCCGATGCTCTGCGCTACTTCTCCGGTGTCCAAGTCAAGGACTACGGCGGCGTGGGCGGCATCAAAACCGTCAACATCCGCTCCATGGGCACTAACCACACCGGCGTGGTCTACGACGGCATCGAACTCGGCAATGCCCAGAACGGCCAAATCGACCTCGGCCAGTTCTCCCTCGACAATATTGAGGAAATCTCATTATATAATGGTCAGAAGAGCCAAATCCTCCAGCCCGCCAAGGATTTCGGCAGCGCCGGCAGCATCTACCTGCGCACCCGCACCCCGCGTTTCGCCCCGGGTGAGACTTACCACGCACGCGGCATGATACGCACCGGTTCGTTCGACCTCATCAACCCTTCCGCTTTGGTAGAACTGCGTTTGAGCGAGAGCGTTAACGCTTCACTCAGTGCCGAATGGCTCAACTCCTCGGGCAAGTACAAATTCCGCTACCGCCGCGTCAACCCCGCCGGCGAATTGGCCTACGACACCACCGCCGTCCGCCAAAACGGCGACATCAATGCCACCCGTTTGGAATTCGGACTCAACGGCACACTCCACGGCGGCGAATGGCATTTCAAAGCATACAATTATAATAGCGAACGCGGCGTGCCCGGTGCAATCGTCAACAATGTGTGGCGCCGCGGCGAACGCATTTGGGACACCAACTCATTTGCTCAAGCCAATTATTCACAAAGTTTCGGCCGTTTCACCACTTTGAACAACGCGAAATACGCGTTTTATCGCACACATTACGTCAACAACGACGATAAGCAGGTGAAAATCGACAATCTATATCGCCAACGCGAAATATATCTGTCGTCGGCCAACGAATATAAAATTACACGCCAATGGCACGTGGCGCTGTCATACGACTTCCAATGGAATGATTTACAAGCCGATATGTACGACTTTTCACGTCCCACGCGCTTCACTCAGATGCTCTCACTGGCCACCGCCTACAACCGCCCGCGCTTCAAGGTGCAAGGTAGTGTATTGGCCACCTTCATTCACGATGAATTGGAGGGCAAAGAATCGCCCGGCAACCGCCACAACTTCACCCCGGCAGTGACAATGAGCGTGGTACCGCTGAGTTGCGCTCGCGAATTATCAATGCGTGTATTCTACAAGCGCTCGTTCCGAATGCCTACATTCAACGACCTCTACTATGCCGATATGGGCAACTCGCGCCTCGAGCCGGAAATCGCCACCCAATACAATCTCGGATTGGTCTACGACCGCCGTTTCGACGGCTTGATCAGCGCCCTCAATATAAATGTCGACGGATATTACAACCGCGTAACTAACAAGATTGTGGCATACCCCAAAGGCCAACAATTCCGCTGGACGATGCTCAACTTGGGTAAGGTCGACATCCGCGGTGTGGACGTCTCCGCTGCCGCCACTCTCAACCCGGCTCGCGAGCTTTACGTCACTCTCCGCGGACAATACACCTACCAACGCGCTATCGACATCACCAATCCCGCCGACAACTATTACCGCGACCAAATCCCCTACATTCCCCACCATAGCGGATCGGCGATTGCCAACGTGCAGTGGCGTCAATGGGGGCTAAACTACAGTTTCATCTACGTAGGTAGTCGCTACAATCAGCAAGAAAACATTCGCTATAACTACACCCAGCCTTGGTACACCTCCGACGTGAGCATCTCGCGCGACTTCGCCGTAGGTGCTGCCAACCTCCGCGCCTTGCTCGAAGTCAACAATCTGCTCAGCCAAGACTACGATGTTATCTTGAATTACCCTATGCCCAAACGAAATTTCCGCATTACACTGCGAATTGAAATATGACAACACGAACAATTTTGCTAATATATTTTCTGCCGCTCCTATTGGCCATCACGAGTTGTCGCGAGGACGAACTCGTGGTGCCCACGGAGTTTGACATCGTGGGTGATGAGGACGTTTCCTCGCCCGTGCGCGGTTTTTATCTGCTCAACGAAGGCAATATGGGCTCCAACAAATGCACCCTCGATTTCTACGACTATCACACCGGCCTGTATGCCCGCAATTTCTATTCTGAACGCAACCCCTCGGTAATCAAAGAATTAGGCGACGTAGGCAACGATATACAAATCTATGGCTCTAAACTGTATGTAGTGGTGAACTGCTCGCACAAGGTGGAGGTGCTCGACGCCCACACCGGCATCCGCCTGGGCCAAGTCGACATCCCCAACTGCCGCTACGTGCGTTTCCACCGCGGCAAAGCCTACGTCAGCGCTTACGTGGGCCCGGTGCTCATCGACCCGAACGCTCCCCGTGGCGCCGTGTTCGAAGTCGACACCACATCCCTAACCATCACCCGCAAAGTCACCGTGGGCTATCAGCCCGAGGAGATGGAGGTCATCGATGACTACATGTACGTGGCCAACAGCGGCGGCTACCGTGCTCCCGACTACGACAACACCGTCTCCGTCATCCAAATGATTGACTTCAAGCAGGTGGAACAAATCCCCGTGGACATCAACCTCCACCGCGTGCGCCAAGACCAATACAAGCAGCTATGGGTCACCTCGCGCGGCGACTACAACTCCCACCCCTCGCGATTGTTCGTGCTCCAAAAACGCAAGGGTCACAACCAAATGGAGGTCACCGACACCGTCGACGTAGCCGTCAGCGACATGGCCATCCACGGCGACTCGCTCTACTACTTCGCCACCGATTGGAGCAACTACACCCAGAAGAATACCATCTCCTACGGCATCATCAACATCCGCACCCACCAAGTGGTGTCGGACAACTTCATAACCGACGGCTCCGATAAGGACATCACCATCCCCTACGGCATCGCCGTCCACCCCATCACCGGTGAAATATTCGTCACCGACGCAAAAAACTACGTCAGCAGTGGCACGCTCTACTGCTTCTCGCCCGACGGCCACCGCAAATGGAGCGTCCGCACCGGCGATATTCCCGCACACATAACCTTTCTCACACAATGAAAACGCGCAACTACATATTACTCACCCTTTTAGCCGTCACCGCCGCCTCCTGCTCCGAGGAAATCCCCGTGGTGAACCTCGGCATCGACGACTCATACATCATCGAGCGTATGACCAAGCTCCCGCTCCAACCCGCACTCACCGGCCAAAGCTACTGCTGGCGTGTGGACGGCGAGCAAGTGTCGACCGACCGCAACTACATCTTCATGGCCGCCGACGAAGGCACCTACCAACTCTCCTTCGAAATCATCGACCCCGAAAACCCGATGCAGTTTGATTTCACCGTGCGCGTGGTCCACGAGGAAGTGGAATTCAGCCCCTACATCTCCAAAGTGTATGAATACTGCCCCGCCCCCGGCCAGTTTATCAACACCATGCCCGAGTATGCCGACGGCGACACCTACGCCGACATGGTGCGCAAGGCCGAGGAGAGCATCTCCGGCACCAACGACGTGTTAGTGAGCCTCGGCGGTTTCGGCGGTTACATCACCTTCGGATTCGACCACACCGTTATGAATACCCCCGGCGAAAAGGACTTCCGAATCTGGGGCAACTCCTTCTACGAATTAGGTAACACCGATTCCGACACCAAGGGCGGCTCCGCCGAACCCGGCATCGTCATGGTAAGCCTCGATACCAACTGCAACGGCCTCCCCGACGACCCCTGGTACGAACTCGCCGGCAGCGAGTATCACAACCCGCTCACCGTCCACAACTACGTCATCACCTACCACCAACCCGACCCAAATCGCGAAATCGTCAAGGACCGCACCGGCGCCCTCACCGATCTCTACTACATAGCGTGGACCGATTCCGAAGGCCAATCAGGCTATATGGCCAAGAATAAGTTCCATGACCAAGATTACTTCCCCAAGTGGCTCGACAGCAGCACGTTAACTTTCTCCGGTACCTGCCTGCCACCCAACGCTACCGACCGCTCCAACGGCCGCGGCACCAACTTTTTCCTCGCCGCTTACCCCTACGGCTATGCCGACAACCATCCTAACGACGAAGCCGACCTCTGCTCCTTCGACATCGCCTGGGCCGTAGATGCGGCGGGACTGCCGGTGGCGCTCCCCGGCATCGACTTCGTGCGCGTTTACACCGGCGTCAACCAATACTGCGGCTGGATTGGTGAAACCTCCACCGAAATCACCCGCGCCGCCGACCTTCATATCCAATGAGTAATAATCAACACTAAATAATTCCTTAAAATCGCTCCTGCCAATCGGATCCTACGGCAAGGCGACACCTAACAAACTAATTATTAACTAATTATGCCCGTAAAAAAATTTGTGACGGGCCTTTTGACAGCACTCATCGTCACATCGGCTTCGGCCACGGTGAACGTGCCCAGAAAGGTCCAAGGGGTAGCGTACACCCCTAACATCAGCACCAAGTACTATTATGTGGATCCCGGCGATATGCCCGGCGACGGCGAATTCACATTCGATATGATTGAAAGCTGGACCGGCGAAGGCGCCAACCGTGCCGCCCTCGTCATCCAATGGAATAACGAAACCGAAACCACCGCCTTGGTGTTCGGCTACCGCTGGGACGGCCAAGCCACCGGCGCCGACATGATGCGCGCCGTCACCGAAGCCAACCCCCGCCTGTACTCCCTGATGCAGTACACCAACGTGTCCTCGCCCACCGACCCCGACGGCGGCTACACCATCTGCGGCATCGGATGGGATGCCGACAACGATGGCGACATCTCCATCAGCGACGGCGTCGACGTATACACCTCCGACAACGGCTGGTTCAAGCACCCTCGCGGCTACGACCCCGTGGCCGGCGGCTCGTCCGACTATGACTACGACAACTGGTTCTCCCTCGACGAAGACGACTTCTGGGGCTCCGGCTGGTATACAAGCTATTGGAGCTACTGGGTAAAGAGCTCGCAAGACGCACAGTTCTCCTACTCAAGCTGGGGCGCCTCGGGTCGCGTGCTCACCGACGGCTGCTGGGACGGCTGGAACTTCGCCCTCAACATGTACGCTCCCAACTTCAAAAACTTCGCGCCGGCCCCCTCGCTTATCCCCGATGGCGCCAAAACCGACTTCGAAGCCAACGGCCTCCACTTCATCCTTAAGGATTACAGCAAGAAAACCGTGGCCGTGGCCGCTGCTACAGCCACCACCGGCACTTACTCCGGCGAGGTGACCGTCCCCGGCTCGTTCGTCGACGGAGAAATCACCTACACCGTGGTGGAAGTGGCCGATGAAGCCTTCCGCAACTCCGCCATCACCTCCCTCACCCTCCCCGCTTCGGTTACCAAAATCGGCAAGTACGCCCTGGCCGGTTGCGCCAATCTGACCGCCCTCACTTTCGACCAATCCACCCTCAAATCGCTGGGCGAAGGCGCCTTCGACGGGTGCTCCGCTTTCGCCCAATGGGTGCTGCCTTCCTCCGCTTCTTCAATCCCCGCATACCTCTATCGCGGCACCGCACTCACCGCGCTCAACATCCCCGTGGAAATCAAAGCCATCGGCGCCGAAGCATTCGCCAACTGCGCCGCACTTACCGCGGTGAAAGTCAACGTGGTATACCCCTTCACCATCTCTGAGGACGTCTTCTCTGAAGCTACCTACCTCAACGCCACCCTCACCGTGCCCACCGGATATACCGCCACATATCAGGCCGACCCTGTGTGGGGCAAGTTCGCCAACATGGCCGAAGAGAATGTGCCGGTGAACGTGGGCGATGTGTTTGTGTATCAAGGTATTACCTACCAAGTACTCGACGAGGCCTCGGTTATGGCCACCCACTGCCGCGTGGATGGCGCTGCCTCCACCACCACCATCAAGGACGCCAACGCAGCTTACTCCGGCGACCTGGTAATTCCCGAATCCGTCACGTACCAAGGCAAAAAATTGGCCGTCGCCACCATCGATGAATACGCATTCTACTACGCTGTGAACGTCACCTCCGTCGCCATCGAAGCGCCCATCACCGCCATCGGCAAGTACGCTTTCGACGACTGCTCCGCACTCACCTCCGTCACCCTCCCCGCCACCCTGCAAACCATCGGCCAATACGGCTTCGCTTACTGTAAAGCGCTGCCTTCCATCACTTTACCCGAAGGCCTCACCGAATTGGGCGAACGCTGCTTCTTCTACTGCCAAGCGCTCACCGAAATCACTCTGCCTAAGAGCATTACCGCCATCCCGAGCTACTGCTTCTCCTACTGCACCGCGCTGCAGTCGATGACCTTCGGCGACCAAGTTGCCACCCTCGGCGACTATGTTTTCGACAACTGCGCCGCCCTCACATCGGTGCGCCTGCCTCAAGGCATGACCAAACTCCCCAACTACTTCTTCCGCAATTGCAGCGCGTTGGAAACCATCGACCTGCCCGAATCCATCACCGCCATCGGCATGGCAGCCTTCAGCGGCTGTAAGAAGCTGAAGATCAGTCTGCCGGCCACCATCACCTCTATCGACAGCGAGGCGTTCAAGAATTGCACCGCCCTCACCGAGATAACCCTGCCCGAAAGCATCACCGCCATACCCAACTCGCTCTTCTACGGCTGCTCCAACCTCGCAAACGTATCCTACAGCAACCAAATCACCTCCATCGGCAACTACGCTTTCTACAACTGCTCCGCTCTGCCCGCCGTTACCATCCCGGCCACGGTCAAAACCATCGGCACTTACGCTTTCGCCGGCTGCAAGCTCCTCGAATCTGTGGTAATTCCCGAAGGCGTAACCACACTTGGCAACTACGACTTCCAAAACTGCACGGCTCTGTCGTCAATCACCCTGCCCTCGACACTGAAATCAATCGGCAACTATGTATTCGCCGGTTGCACTGCCCTCACTGCCATTGACCTGCCGGCATCGCTCACTTCCTTAGGCACTTACGTATTTAAAGATTGCTCAGGCCTCACTGCCATCGACCTGCCCGCCGGCATCACCACCATAGGCGGATACTGCTTCCAAAACTCCGGCCTCAAGGAGTTGGTTGTGCCCGCATCAGTCACCTCAATGGCCGTGACCGACGTAGTGTATGGTTGCACCGGCATCGTAGTATATATGTGCAACCCCACACCCGTGAGGAGCAGCACCAACACCTGGCGCATCGCCTCCGGCGTATACGCCAAAATCGTGGTGCCCACCGGTTGCGTCAAAGCCTACACCGACTTCAACACCTACTGGAAGAAGTCGGAAATCGTAGCGCCGACCCTCACCTCCGTCGACCTGCTCGCGCCCACCGCTTCGGCAGCCGACCAAACCGTCACCATCACCGGTAGCATCAAGGGCCACTACGCTCTACCCGCCGAAGAAGTGCCCGCCGAAGCGCCCACCCGTGCAGCCGCTTTGCGCGACGCCCTCCCCGAAGCCTTCGCCGCCGGCTGCGACCGCGCAGCTCTGTTCGGCTCCACCGCCACACTCAAATACCGCGCATCGGCCGACGATGAGTTCACCACCACCGAAGTGACCATCGCCAACGACGGCTCGTTCTCCGCCGACATCGCTCGTCCGGAAGCCGCCACACTCCAAGTGGCTGTAGCCGCTGCCGACGTCGAAACCGCCCAAACGGAAGTGCCTGTCACCGTGCCCGTTACCGACATCGTCCTCGGCGACGGCTCGGCTGAAATCAACATCACCCTGCGCGACATTTTGGCTCTCACTCCCACCGTACTGCCCGCCGATGCCACAAACACCTCTTACACCGTGACCATCGCCGACGAATCCATCGCCACCAAGTACTCAGTGAGCGCTTACAATCCCTATCGCACTTTCTATGAGCTGATTGCCCAAACCATCGGCACCACAACCGTCACCTTCACAGCTGCCGACGGCTTCGAACGCACCTACACCGTCAACGTAGTTGCGCCCGACCGCACTCCGGCCACCGACCGCTACACCGACGGCACATTCTGGCTCAACGAGGACTGGTTTGGCCATGCCAACGGCTCTATTAACTACCTCACCGCCGACGGCAACATCATCTACCGCGCTTTCCAAGCCCAAAACTCCGACAAAACCTTCGGCGTAACCTCGCAATTCGGCACCATCTATGCCGACCGCTTAGTGGTGATGTCGAAGCAAGGCAATCGCTGCGTGATTGCTGATGCCAACACCCTCCAACAACTGGCCGCATTTGATGAAATCGGCGGCGACGGTCGCGCTTGCGTCGGCACCAACGGCAAAATCTACTTGGGCACCACTCAGGGCATCCGTCCGCTCTACCTGAGCGACTACTCCCTTGGCTCATTCATCGACGGTATCGCCGCCGGCTCGGCTTACTCCAACCAAATCGGCAACATGGTGGCTGCCGGTCACTATGTATTCGCCATGCGCCAAGACACAGGTGTGCTTATCATCGATTCCGACACCGATGAATACGTCACCACTCTCGGCACCGACGTGGTCAACAATCCCCAAGGCATCGCCGTCGACTGCAACGGCCAAGTTTGGCTCTGCGGCACTGATGGTTCCGACCGCGGTTACCTCTACCGCATCGACCCCGCCACTTTGGAAGTGGCCGAAACCGTCACCCTGCCCGAAGGCCAATACATGGAAGCGCAGTGGAGCACTTGGCGCTCGTCCAACTTCTTCGCCCTCAAAAAGCAACCCGTGCTGATTTTCGGCGCCGAGTTCGACCACAAGGGCTGGAGCGGCGACAATAAGTACTACAGCTGGACCATCGGCGATGTCACCGACGGCGTGGCCAACACCTCGCTCATCTTCGACTTCCCCGCCGACCTCCAAGGTTGCGACGAAAAGACCATGCAACGGCCTTACGCCACCGTCGGCTTCGACGAACGCTCCAACCGTCTGCTCATCGCCGCCACCCACGGCTACTCCTCGGCTTACCGCTACAACTGGCTCCACACCGTGAACCCCACCACAGCCCAAATCGAATCCTCAATCCAACTGAAAGACTACTACTGGTTCCCCGCCATGCCTATCTTCCCCGATAAGTATGCACCCCAATTCGGCGAACTGCCCTCGTGCCTGAATTTGGATATCAAGGAGAATTTATCGGCTGTGCTCGACCTCTCGGAACTGGTATCCGACCCCGACGGCATCGATGCTTGCATCAACATCTATGTGGAAGATGACAACCTCGTCCAAACCCTCGAAGATGATGAGCCCGCCGCTTCGCTCTCCGACTTGGTCGACATCACCATCGCCGGCAAGGTCATCACCCTCACTCACAAGGATGTGGAAGGCAAATCGTCAATCACCATCTGCGCCGAAAGCAACGGCCGCACCGCCTCGGCCAACATCCCCGTACTGGTGGTTAACGACAGCGGCATCGCTGATGCCGTGGCTCAAGGCACCATCTGCTACGCCAACGGCCGCCTGCACATCTGCGGCATGGACGGCACCGACTTCGTAATCTTCAACCTCGCCGGCCAAGCCGTAGGCGCTTTCACCGCTCAAGGCGACGACGCCTCCGTGGTGCTCACTCTCGCTCCGGGCGCTTACGTGGTAACTACCGCCGACGGCTCCCGCAATATCAAAATCAACATTTAATCTTTAACTCAATGACAAAGCATCTTTTCCTTACTTTGTCAATAGCCCTCGCCGCCGAAGCCTTCTCCATGAAGGCTTTGGCCGGCGATTTGGACTATTCGCAAGGTGTATTCATACTCAATGAGGACTGGTACGGCCATCAAAATTCCACCCTCAACTATCTGCTACCCGACGACCCCAACGGCGAGTTCTGGCACTACCGCGTGATTCAGACCGAAAATCCGGGCATCGAAATCGGTTGCACCGCTCAGCACGGCGCCATCTTCGAAGGGCGTATGTATCTCATCGCCAAGCAGGATAAGGACCCCGGCGCCACCGTCACCGGCGGCCGCATCACCGTGGCCGACGCCTCAACCCTGCGGGTGCTCCATCAAAGCCAAATCATCGACCCATCCGGCGCCACCTGCGACGGCCGCGGCTTCCTCGGCATCAATGCGCAGAAAGGCTACATCTCCACCTCCAACGGCATCTGGGTGCTCGACTTAGTCACCAACGAAGTCACCGGCATGATTGCAGGCACCGGCACCACCTCCGCCACCGGCTCCCTCTACGAAGGCCAGTGCGGCTCAATGGTCATCGCCGCCGGCAAAGTATTCGCCGCCCACCAACAACTTGGTCTGCTGGTGATTGACGCCGCCACCGACCAACTCCTCTCCACCATCTCTCTCACAGAAGTCGACCCCGACGCCGGCATCGGCTCGGTAGTCAAAGCCCTCGACGGCTCGCTCTGGGTCAGCGTCGCTTACGGCACCGACGGCACCGGCCTCACGCTCCCCTACCTGATGCGCGTCGACCCACAAACCCTTACCACTGAAGTAGTTAGCCTCGAAGAAGACGGTATATACCCGCCCAATAACAGTTGGTACGCTTGGACGCCCGATACCTTCTGTGCTTCATACCAAACCAACTCACTCTACTGGTGCGGCGGCGATAGTTGGTTCGGCTCACCCTACATCTACAAGTTCGACATCGACTCCCGCACCGCCACACGCATCGTCGACCTCGATGCCGAAGGCGAAAGCTGGCAAGTCTACGGCTGCTCTATGCGCATCCACCCCGACACCGACGAAATCTACGCCTCACTCCTCCACCAAGTCACCGACCCCACCTACATCCTGCGTCGTTATGACCCCGACGGCGGCTACATCACCGACTACCCCATGATCTCCAACTATTGGTTCCCATCGCTGCCAATCTTCCCCACCTCCCCCGACAATATGACCTCCGCTGCCATTATCACCTTCGACAACGCAGACGAGTCAGCCCATTTCTACAACCTCCAAGGCTTGGAAGTGAACCCCGATGAAGCTGCGCCCGGCATATACATCCGCCGACAAGGCTCTCAAGTCGACAAGGTCGTTCTGCGATAAGAACCGGGGGCGGCGATGCGCCAAATTGTGACGACTTTGCAGCCCGGACTTATGTTTTAGAACATTTTTGGTGGAAATTTGTTATTTTTTCTTCTATTTTTTGCTGTTATTACGAAAAAAATTTGTAAGTTTGCACCGCCTAAATCTCTAAAACATGACTACCTACGATTTTGACCGCGTAATAGACCGCACCGGCACATTCGCCACCAAATTAGACGGACTCGACCAAATGTTCGGCCGCCACGACGTAACACCGCTTTGGATTGCCGACCTCGATTTTGCCGTGTGCCCGGAAATCACTGCCGCTTTGCGCCACCGCCTCGACCACCCCGTCCTTGGCTACAGCGCCGCCCCCGACTCCTATTGGAACTCCATCATCAATTGGCAACATCACCGCCACAATTTTGAAATCACCCGCGAAGAACTGTGTTTCATCCCGGGTGTGGTGAAAGGCTTGGGCCTGTCGATCAACTATTTCTCCAACCGCGGCGATCATATCGTAATCCAACCGCCCGTTTACCATCCATTCCGTATGGTAATCGAAGGCAATGGCCGCATCGTGAGCGAAAACCCTTTGCTCTTCGACGGTACCTCCTATCGTATGGACCTCGAAGGACTGGCCAAAGTAATCGAACGCGACCATCCCACCATGATGATTCTTTGCAACCCTCACAACCCCATCGGCATCCAATGGGACGAAGACACCTTGCGCCAAGTGGCATCGATGGCTCGCAAAGCCAACATGGTTATCGTTAGCGATGAGATCCACGGCGACCTAATGCTCGAAGGCCGCAAACATATACCCACCGTATCCGTGAGCGACGACGCCCGCAAAGTCACCGTCACTCTCGGCGCCCCCTCTAAAACATTCAACATTCCCGGATTGGTGAGTTCGTGGATGGTGGTCAAAGACCCCGAACTCCGCCATGGCTTCTACCACTGGATGGAAGCCAACGAATTTTGCGCCCCGGTGCTCATTTCAACCATCGGCGCAGAAGCCGCTTACACTTTTGGCGAAAATTGGTTGAACCAAATGCTCGATTATGTCCAAAAAAATATTAACTTTGTGGACGAATTCCTCAGCACTCGCTGCCCGCAAGTAAAATGCGTGCGCCCGCAAGCATCTTTCTTGGTGTGGCTCGACTTCCGTGCTCTGGGACTTTGCCAAAAAGAACTGATGAATATGCTCTTGGAAAAAGCACATTTGGCGCTCAACGACGGCTCCATGTTCGGCTCGCAAGGCTGCGGCTTTGTTCGCCTAAACGTGGGCACTCCGCGTAGCGTCTTGGCTGAAGCACTTGAGCACATTGCATCGGCCGTGGCATCCCTCAAGTGTTAATATTTATTTGTAAATGGCTGATTATCGCTTAACTCCTCCGGAAGAAATCCTCGAAACTACAGTGCAACACCTGCCGCTGAGCAAAAGCATCAGCGCTCGTGCTCTTATTCTCAATTCTATTACACGCAACGCTCAGGCAGTCGACCATTCCAAAGTGGCCGACTGCTCTGACACTCGCGTCATCGCCGCTTGTCTGCCGCTCCGATCAGGTACAGCCGATGTGGCCGACTGCGGCACCGCTGCCCGCTTCCTCACTTCATTCTATGCCGCCACACCCGGTGTGGATATCATAATCGACGGTGGCAATCGCTTGCGGCAGCGACCCATCGCCCCGCTGGTCGACGCTCTCCGCAGCCTCGGCGCCAATATCGAATATGTAGGCACCGACGGTCGCTTGCCGCTTCATATTCAAGGACGCCAACTCTCCGGCGGAGCAGTGAAACTCAACGCTTCGGCAAGTTCGCAGTTCGCATCCGCCCTGGCATTGATGGCACCCACCATGGCCGCACCTCTCACCATCGACCTCGGCGGCGAAATCCCCTCTATGCCTTATTTGTTGATGACCCTGAAAATGCTCGCCAACCGAGGCGTGGAATGGGAGCAACGCGGCTATGCCTTCCACATCGCCAACACTCCTTGCAAGCCTTGCGACATCGAAGCCGAAGGCGATTGGAGCGCCGCAGCGTTTTGGTATGCCATTGCCGGCGTTTCGACCGGATGGGTCACATTGCCCCAATTACAACGGCCATCGCTCCAAGGCGATGCTATCCTCTGCAACATCGGCGAGCGTTTCGGTGTTATCACCAACGATGCCGACGAAGGTACTGGGGTTGAACTCTCCGCCACACCCGATTTATGGTCGCGACTCGACATGGATATGGCCGACTACCCCGACTTAGTAGCACCATTGGCCGTCACCGCAGCACTCATCAACCTGCCTTTCGTGTTCACCGGCGTGGGCAATCTCCGCTACAAAGAAAGCGACCGCATCGCCGCTATCATCGAAGAACTCGCTCGCATCGGCATCATCGCTTCAGCCACCGACGACACACTCCAATGGGAAGGCGAGCGGCAACCGGTGACCGAAATGCCCGTGTTCGACTCCCACGGCGACCATCGCATTGCCATGGCCCTCGCTCCCGTAGCGCTATTCATCCCAGGCATCATCATTCGCAATGCCCATGTGGTGGAAAAATCTTACCCCGACTTTTGGCTCGACCTGGCCGATGCCGGCTTCACCGTCGAAGACATCTCATCTACTCCCGAACCATGATTATCGCCCTATACATCGCGCTCGCTCTGGTAATTGTCGGCGCTGTGCTGTGGGCGCTCGACCGGCGACATCCCGCGCAACCCGAGCCTCAACCCGACGAGCAATGTTGCGGTATGCACATCACTTGCCAACGCGACTCTCTTTTGGCTCAAGTCTCCGAACAAATCGAATACTTCGACGACGAAGAACTCGACCAATTCCGCGGACGCTCGGCCTCGCAATATTCCGACACCGAAATCGAACTCTTTCGCGACGTACTCCTAACTCTCCAACCCGACGACATAGCCCCTTGGGCTCGTTCTATCCAACTGCGCGGCATCGAACTACCCACCGCCGTACGCGACGAACTTTTACTCATCGTGGCCGAAGCCCGCGCTTCACGCTCATCCGAACTCAATTCTTAACTCCCCTCATTACAAAGCATATATGTTTGAACTCTTTTCATATCAATTCTTTGTGATGGCCATCGTGGCAGTGGTGCTTATCAGCATCTCTGCCGCAATCATCGGCACATACATCCTCACCCGCCGATTAGTCGCCATCAGCGGCGGCGTCACCCATGCTTGCTTCGGCGGCCTCGGCCTCGGATACTTCCTCGGCATCAACCCCATCCTCCCGGCAGCCGGCTTCGCCATCGCCTCTTCAATGGCCGTAGAATGGATGAGCCGACGGCTCCACCTGCGCGAAGACTCAGCCATCGCCGTAATTTGGGCATTAGGCATGGCTATCGGCGTGATATTCGTATTCATCACCCCCGGTTATGTACCCGAACTCACCTCCTTCCTCTTCGGCAACATACTCACCATATCCGCTGCCGACCTCTGGGCTTTTGCCATCTACACCGCTGTGCTGGTAACATTCTTCTGCCTGCTTTATCACCAAATCGTGGCATGCGCTTTCGACCGCGACTTTGCCCAGGTGTCCGGACTCCCCGTGCGCTTCATCACCTACGCCATGACCACACTCACCGCCGTTGGCATCGTCCTCACCATCCGCTTAGTGGGCGTAATGCTACTGATGTCGATGCTCTCACTGCCTATGATGACCGCCGAAGTGTTCTCCCGCCGATACCGCTCCATCATGCTCCTTTCCGTAGGCATCTCTTTAGTGTGCAGCATCGCCGGCCTTCTTATCGGAGCCCGCGCCGACATCCCATGCAGCGCCTTCATCGTGCTTCTTATGGCCTCTGCCTTTATCCTGGCCAAACTTTTGTTCAAACTCCGCCCCTCATCCGCCAAAGCCTAAGCGTTTTTTTGAGCAAAATACCATTGTTTCAAAAAATTTTGCTAACTTTGCATTGCTATGGAACAATATATTGTATCTGCTCGCAAATATCGTCCCGCCACATTCGACCAAGTTGTCGGACAACACGCCTTAGCATCTACCCTTAAAAACGCTATCGCTACCGATCGCTTGGCCCATGCCTACCTCTTCTGCGGCTCTCGAGGTGTAGGCAAAACATCTTGCGCGCGCATATTTGCCAAGAGCATCAACTGTCTTAACCCCGGCAAAGACGGCGAAGCATGCAATGAATGTGCCTCTTGCCGCGCTTTCAACGACGGCAACTCCATGAACATCATCGAGTTGGACGCCGCCTCGCACAACGGCATCGAGGACATCAAATCCCTCATCGAGCAAGTGATGGTGCCCCCTACCCTCGGCAAATATCGCGTGTTCATCATCGACGAAGTGCACATGCTATCAACCGCCGCATTCAACGCCTTCCTCAAAACCCTCGAAGAGCCTCCTTCGTATGTGATTTTCATCCTCGCCACCACCGAGAAACACAAAATCATCCCAACTATCCTTTCCCGCTGCCAAATCTACGACTTCAACCGCATCACCGTGCCCGACATCGTGGAGCACCTCCAAAAAGTGGCCGGCAACGAAGGAATTGAAGCCGAAAACGCTGCACTTAACGTCATCGCTCGACAAGCCGACGGTGCCATGCGCGACGCTCTTTCTATCTTCGACCAAGTGGCTGCATCCTCTCGCGGCAAAATCACATACCAATCCACCATCGAAAACCTAAACGTGCTCGATACAGGATACTACGACCGCCTCCTCGACGCCTTCCTCGACTGCAACCCCACCAATGCCCTGCTTATCTTCCACGAAGTACGCCGCAAAGGCTTCGACTCTCAATTCTTCCTCAACGGCATCGCTCAATACATGCGCGACCTAATGCTCGCACAATCACCAGCCACAGCCAAACTACTCGACGAACCCGACGACATCATCGCCGATATGCAAAAACAAGCCACACGCGTCGAACCCAAATTCCTTTACCGCGCTATGGCCCTGTGCAACGATGCCGACCTCAACTACCGGCTCTCCACCAACAAACAACTCTTGGTAGAACTCACACTCATCCGTATCGCCCAACTTCTAAGCCCCTCCCCCACTGAATGTGGCCCGGGAGAGGGGCCAATCCTTCCCATAGCCAAGTCGCAGGCGCCGAAGGCCACCCCCGCCCCGACTACACCAACTCCCCAAACCCCTCCAACTCCGCAGACTCCTCAAACAAGTCCAACCTCTCCGACAAACCCCACCCAACCGGCTCCCACCTACAAACCCGCTCCGGCGCGCACCACCAACACAACCATGCGCGTCGGAGCCATGAGCATGTCAGCCTCTCGACGCGACCAACAAACCACCGCAACCACGCGCACCGAACCCGTCACACCTCAAGGCGTCGACTCCGCTTGGAATTCTTATATCGAAAAACACCCTTCCGACTTCGCCCTCACACAAATAATGCGCACAGCCAAGCCGGAACTCAACAACGGCCACTACCAACTCGCACTTCCCGTAGCAAACGCTTCACTTATGGCCGCCGCAATCGACCAAGTTATCGCTTTCATGCGCAACGAACTCCACAACGACAACTTCTCTTTCACCCTCGAAACCATCGAAGGCGAACTCCCACCACGCTTCTGGAACGAACGCCGTATCTTCGACTTCCTCCTCCAACAATCCCCCGCCTTCGCCTCCTTCTGCAAAGACCTCGACCTCAAACTCCTCTAATCCTATAATCACACAAGAATTTGTGTTTTTTATATGGCAGAGAGCATAGCAGTAATAGCGCCTACCATCGACCCAAGCGCCATTGAGGGCGTACCGACCGGCTTGTCAAGCACTTGCTCTTCAGCGTATGGGAGATGAACAAATAGCACCGGCAGAATACTCCCATAGCGATAAAGCAAGCGATAATAAAGCGCATTACACACAAATAGCCCAGCGGTATTCGACACTGTGCAAGGATAACCGGCTACTCGCACAGCCTCGGCAAGTACATCTATCGACATTTTACAGAATATACCATCAGGTCCATCCAAGATAATAGACTCATGACAAGGTTTTGCGCCGGCATTGTCAGCATTTTTTGCGTGAGCCATATTGATGGCTATGCGTTCAAGGTTGACACAAGAGCGCATGCCGGCTTGTCCCAAACACACTACTAACTGCGGTTGCGAACGGTCAATCTCAGCAATTGCCATTGCCGGCGCATCAGCAAACGTCACCGGCAGCGTCAATTTGGCCACATCCATCTCGCCTACCCGATCCGGCAGACGGTCGAGCACCATCTGCGACGAATTCCGCTCATCACCGCGAAAAGGCTCGAATGCTGTGATTAGCACTTTCATACATATCCAATGGCTTTATCCTTCAGAGTAGGATTATCAGGGCATCCGGGCAATCCAAGGATTTTGCGATTGATGGAATCTGCAATTGCTTTGGCAATGACGATGCGGTTGGGATCCCACAATGCAACACTCCAAGCAATACGCATGAGTATATCGTTGCCCGGTTGCACGCGATTGATTCGTCGAAGATATAATTTGGGCGAATTGGATGCATGATAAAGGCCGGCATCTGATTTCACGCCAAATTTCTCTTCCAAACTCGGCACCACATCGGCAATAAAAGACTCAAACTTAGGTTTATCGGAGATGAGGTCGCCAGTGGAGGTCATGCCCTTGGCATTTCCCGTGCCGAAATGTACCTGCGTGGGATACTCCGGCTCATTGGCTCCGCTGGCAATGAGGTAGGTGAGCGACCACGCACCCGGACGCGACAACAACTTTTCCACATCCTCCATATACTCGCAAAAGCCATCGTTTGGACTATCATCTTTAACCATATAGAATGAACGAGACGGGGCTTTCACTCCAAATTCGCGGCTGATGAAATTGAAACCGCCAATTTTGGCCAAATAATAGCCAAAAAACACAGTACAATCATCAATATAACTCGATGTAGCGATAATCGTGAAGGGCGAATTACGATCGATCATCACACCGTATGGTCGGTTGAATACAAAGTGTTCCACGGCCAAATTATCCAAAGGGTTCTTTTCGATGGGTATGGTTGCGGAGAGGTTGACCAAGCGGTAACCGGGCGTGACGTTGACCGTCTCGATAATATCGTCCATTGTCATACCTTGGCGCGACTGGATGTGGGCGAAAGTGCGATACGGCGGCACCACCTGATAGCCGCTTGGACGGTCGAGCTTGGTCTCAAAACTCACGCGCAATTTCTCTCGGTTAATAGCCAACTGCTCGCGATTGCTCTCCTTCTCGATGGCTTCTGTGAAGCCCGCACCGAGGATGCCGGCGGGCACAGCCACGATGGCAATACCCAATAAGCCAACGATGCAAGCAATTATCTTGCCAAGCACTGTCACCGGCGGTGTATCGCCAAAGCCGCCCGGATCGCCGATGTACTGTGCAAACGACCATGCCACAGAACTGAAGCCATCGCCATAGGCCTCCGGTTGCGCATCGTGCTCGCAGAAATATAGAATGACTGATAAAATGAACGTCACCACAATCAAGAATTGCATCGAAATGAACAATTCACGCCGTTTCTCGTGCACGGCATCAACCAATAGACGCCACGATTTCATATACCGGCTCACACGGAAGATGCGCAGTGTGCGACTCAGTCTGAGAACCTTAACCCAACTGATAGACATCGGCAACAACCACTGCAGATAATACGGATAAGTGGAAATAATATCGATGAGACCTTGTGTGCTAAACACATATCTCATTCGCGCCTTAACGGGGCTCATCTCCGGATGCAATTCCGGAGCCACCCAAATGCGCAGCGACACCTCAATAGTGAAAAATATCAACGTAAACACATCCACCCAATACAACACCTCGCGACAGCTTGGTGTGATGTTAAATGTGGACAAAAAGATTTCGATGGTACTCAGCAAGATTACACCGATTATTACATAGTCGGCTATGTTTTTCCACTTGCGCGTCTCGAGATTATCATCAAAAACCAAAGCGAGGTCTTTACGCAATTTGCGATGCCACGACAACGTCATCTCTTCTTGTATCATTTTCTTTTTTGATTTAATTCTTTCACTAAACCTTTCCAGGGCAATGCTATTGCAGAATTATAGCGCTAAAGCCAACCGACCTAAATATGATTTGGAGTTGCCCTTCACCTGTGGTTTTGGCCAAATAGAGGATGACAGCGGCGGTGGCATCAGCAGCGAGGGCGGCATCTTTCTGAGCAGAGTCGGCCACGCGCTTGCGGATTGAATCGAGGTTGATGAAACTCATAGCGAAGGGGTTATTCTGCTTGGGTGAGGCCCACGATGACGAAGACGATTAAACC
>SFNM01000007.1 GCA_004552725.1 Bacteroidales bacterium
ACGAAGCGGTTGTTCTCATTTAGATTGAACATGACTTTTTTACCGCAAAGTTCGCCATATACTCGCATTCCCAAAAGTCGGCCTCTTTCGGATGGTTACTCACAAAGAGCGCGGCCCTTGCGAGGGTCGCGCTCTTTAGAAATATATATGAAAATCTATTATGCGGCTTTTGCTACTTTCTTGCGACGGCTGTCGGTGAGGTAGGCCACGGGCGATGCCACGAAGATGGTGGCGAAGGTGCCTACGATTACACCTAAAATCATAGCGAAGATGAAGCTGCGGATGGAGTCACCACCGAGGATGAAGATTACCAACAGAACCAACAGAGTGGAGCACGAGGTCATGATTGTACGACCGAGGGTGGAGTTGATAGATTTGTTGATGGTGGTGAAGAAGTCTTGCTTGGGATATAGGCCGATGTTTTCGCGCACACGGTCGAATACCACCACGGTATCATTGATTTGATAACCGATTACAGTAAGGATAGCGGCGATAAATGTTTGGTCGATTTCCATAGCGAAGGGGAGCACACCGTAGAGCAGCGAGTAGATACCGATGATGAAGAAGGCTGTGAATGCCACAGCGGATACAGCACCGAGGGAGAAGGCTACATTGCGGAAGCGCAGCAAGATGTAGAGGAACATTGCAATCAAGGCCAAAGTAACAGCAACGATAGCAGCGGCGCGCATGTCGTTGGCCACGGAAGGACCTACGAGTTGCGAACTTACGATACCTTGGTTGGCGTCGGTGGTGGAGAACTCTTCAGCGGTCATATCTGCACGGAGGTAGGGTTTGAGCATAGTGAAGAGTTTGCCGGTGATTTCTTCTTCTACGTTAGCTCCTTTGTCGTCGACTTTGTAGTTGGTCGATACGCGCACTTGGTTTGAACTTTCGATGGTGATAACCGAGTTGGAAGCATCGGGGAAAGTTTCATCCATAGCGGCTTTGAGTTCTTGCACATTCACGGGTTGCTCGAATTTCACCACATAGTTGCGGCCACCGGAGAAGTCGATACCTTGGTTGAGGTGACGGATAGCGAGCGAGCCGGCGAAGATAGCAATGAGGATAAACACCACGGTGAATGATGCTTTGCGAGCGCCGAGGAAGTTGTAGTTGGCACCTTGGAACATCTTACCGCCGAGGCGAGTGGTGAAGGTGAGGTTGTTGAACGACTTGTTCGAGGAGAACCAGTTGAAGAACATACGCGAGAGATAAACGGCAGTGAAGAACGAGCAAACAAGGCCGATAATCAGAGTGGTCGCGAAGCCTTTGATGGGGCCGGTACCGAAGAGGATAAGGATGATACCGGTGATTACGGAGGTGAGGTTAGAGTCGAAGATCGCGGAGAAAGCGTTGGCATAGCCATCGTCGAGAGCGGCGCGGGCTTTTTTGCCGGCGCGAAGTTCTTCTTTAGTGCGTTCGAAGATAAGCACGTTGGCGTCAACGGCCATACCGAGAGCGAGGACGATACCGGCGATACCGGACATGGTCAAAACGGCTTGGAATGAAGCGAGGATGCCCACGGTGAAGAAGAGGTTGCAAATCAAGCATACATTGGCAACCATGCCGGGGAGCAGACCGTAGAAAGCGCACATAAAGATCATCAGCAATACCAGAGCCACGATGAATGAGATGAAGCCGGCTTGGATGGCTTGAGCACCGAGCGACGGGCCGATAACCATATCGGAGATGATGTGTACGCGAGCGTCCATTTTACCGCTCTTGAGCACGTTGGCCAAGTCGTTGGCTTCTTCGAGGGTGAAGTCGCCGGTGATGGAGGATTGACCACCTTCGATGGCGCTATTCACGTTGGGAGCGGAGTAAACTTGACCGTCGAGCACGATAGCAACTTGGCGGTTGATGTTGGCAGCGGTGATGCGAGCCCAGTTGCGAGCGCCTTCGTTGTTCATGCGCATTGACACTTCGTTGCCGCGCAAGGGGTCGTAGTTGGCAGAAGCGTCGGTGACAGCCTTGCCGTCGAGGGCTGGTTTGCCGCCGGGAGCCTTGAGTGCGTAGAGTGCGAAGCCGAAGTTGGTTTCGGTGCCGTCTTTAGCGGTTTGCACGTATGGTTTCACGCCCCAAGCCAATTTGAGGTCGGAGGGGAGTTGGGATTTGGCAGCGGGCGAAGCGAGGAGGGCGTCGATAGCGGCCATTTCGCGAGCGTCAGCGGCGAAGCCCACGGTAGCGCCGTATCCGGGTGCTTGGAGCAGTTTAGCCAGGGGAGCCACATTGAGGGTGGTGTCGTTGGCTAAGCGAGCCACAGCGTTTTGCAGTTGATTGGAGATTTCTTGAGTGGTGTAGGTTTCGTAGAATTCGAGGTTAGCGCTACGTTGGATAAGTTCGCGCACACGTTCGTGGTCCTTCACACCGGGGAGTTCCATCAAGATTTGGCCGTCTTTGCCTTGGAGTACTTGGATGTTGGGAGAAACTACGCCGAATTGGTCGATACGATTGCGCAACACATTGGTGGCGGAGTTTTCCACGCGGTCCTTAACTTCTTGTTTGAGTGTAGCGCGGGTGGCTTCCACACTGCTACCGGGTTTTACAACGCCGTTGAATACCACGGAGAAGTCGGGGTTGGGGCTGAGTTGGCTGTATTCGTTGACGAAAGTGCCTACGAAGTCTTCGGTTTCGTTGGCATTGATGCGTGCGGCGGTATTAGCCAAAGCGTTTTCAAACACCGAGTCAGTAGCGCCGCTCTTCATAGAACGGAGCATATCGGCCATGTCCACTTGGAGGGTAACGTTCATACCACCTTTGAGGTCGAGGCCGAGGCCTACGCTCCATTTACGCACTTCGTTGAGAGTGTAGCCCAAGTACACGGGTTGCTCTGCTAAAGAGTCCATGTAGTACTTATAGGCTTGGTTGTAGGCTGCGTCGTCGTTGTCGCCGGAGAGCTCAAGAGCATAAGCCTTGGCATCGTTTTCGTGCTTGCTGCTCACAAAAGTGAACGAGAGGTAGAACAAGCAAACGAGTGCCAAGAAAAAAGCGATAACACCGGATACGATGCTGCCTAAATTTCCTTTGCTTTGCATGAAAAATTTATGGTTTTAAGATGTTAAATAATATTCGTTTAGAATTCGGCTCGCAAATATAGCGATTTTTCGCCAAATAACGGCCATTTTGCGAGGAAAAAACGCAAAAAAAGCCAAAAAACGGTAAAAAACGGGTGGTTTTGGGTAGGAAAAAGCACGAAAAAGAGGGTGTAGAGTGGAAATTTATGTCAAAGAGATTTTGAAGCCTTGTCGAGTGTGAACGAATGTAATCACCCCGGCCGAAGCCAACTGCACAATTAGTTGGTCGGCACGTTGAGTGCTGATGTGCAAATCAATAGCCACTCGGCGCGTATCCAGTCCGTCGGGGTATTGCTCGAGGAGATTCATCAACCGGGGCACGCATTGGTCGGCAGCCAGCGACAGAGGTTGTCGATTTTGCCAAGCGCGCACCATCAGAGGATGGGCCACAATGTTTTCGTCGGCCACGCGGAAGTATGCTTTGCGAGAGCCGTCGGCTTCCAACACTTCGACGGGACGCTCCTGAGCCGGGGCTATTTCGGCTTTGATTACTATCACGTTGGCATCGACGCTGTATGCAGAGAAGTCGACTTCGACAGGTGGTACGCAGTAGCGAGTGGCGGCTTGTTCCACCACATAGATGTCTTCTTCGTTGCGTACGCCGGCCACCACACCGTTGTCCTTGACACCGATAAGTAATCGACCGCCGTCGGCATTGGCGAATGCCGACACGGAGCGGGCAATTTTGCGGGCATCGGAGATGGTGAATTTGAAGTCTTGTTGAAGGTGTTCGCCCTCAGCCACCCACTTTTCGACCAATTTCCGCCCCCTCACACACTTAATATCCTTCATTATGAAAAAATAATGCGCTGTTGTTTAAAAACGTAAAAGGGTAAACGTACAACGTATTTTTAGTATTAAAAAAATCCGCTGCAAATGATGCAATTATGGTTTTAGAGGAGGGGAAGGAGTGAGCGGAGTGTGTGGAATGTGCGGGCGGGGGCGTCGCTCCAGAAGTTTTCGTATTGGGCTATGTTGTCGCCGCTGCCGGGGGTGTCGCTCACCACGCGAATGGCCACAAAGGGGACGTTCTTCAGGAAACAAGTGTGCGCAATGGCGGCCGACTCCATATCTATGGCCACGCAGTCGGGGTACATCTTCACGATGCGTTGTACTTCCTCCGCGCGGGAGATGAAAATGTCGCCCGAGGCTACCAATCCTCGGCGCACGCCGAGTTTTTCAACCAAGTCGTAGGGCAATGGGCAATCGAATGTGGCGGGGCAGTCGGCGGCTTGACCGGGGATTGTGCCGGGACCGCACCATACGTCGTGATAGGCGATGCGGTCGGGAATTACCACATCGAGGATTTTGGCGGCACCGGCACCACCGGCCACACCGGTGTTGATTACTATCGATGGGTGGAAATTTTCAATGATTGTGAGGGTGGCTATGGCGGCATTTACCTTGCCGATACCGGATTGGCAAGCCACGATGTCGCGTCCGGCGATGGAGCCCAGATGGTATGTATAATCGTTGATGGATACGGTAGAATGGTTTTCAAGCAAAGGCAAGAGCAAGGCTAATTCCTTGCTCATGGCGGCGATGATGGCTATTTTCATTGTTCAGTTGGAGTAAAAGGGTGTGTGATATACAAAACGGTGATTTTCACTTTGAATGGAGTGGCTTGTTGCGCGCGTGTGGGCACCGGCGACTCGTGGTAGTAAAATCGGTCGGTACGGTCGAACGAAGGCACCTCCAATTGGCGCGTTTCACCGGCTGGAATATCGAGGCGAGCCGAGTGAGTGGCACTGTGAAGCATATAATCTTGCATATCGTAATAGTCGATTTTGAGGGCAATGGAATGGATTTGGCGCGAGGTGGAGTTGGTGACGAACATCGTTTCGCGCTTGGAGCGCAGTTGCTTGTCGAAGCCGGTGATTTGCAACGAGTCGCGTGGTGGCTGAGCCACAGTGTCGAATTGTGGCCGCTCGATAGGGGTAATGGTTTGACGCTGTGGCCGTGTAGGTGTTGGTCGACGATAGTTTTGCGCTGACAAAGTAACCACCGACATAAGCGCCACAAAGGCAATAAGCAAATGTTTCATAACTCGATAATCGGTGGTTGGGAATTGATGCGACGAGCGCCTTCGAGGTTTTCGGGGCGGTCGCTTTCCTTGATGATTGCGAGGCGGAAGAAGTAAGGAATCCAACGCCATAACGACACACGCTTATTGCGATGGAATGCGGCGAAGGTGATGAGGTTGGCGTCGTCGGACGAGAATTTCACCACAAAATCGGCAGTGCGCTTGCGCAAACCTTGGCGTCGGGGGTCGGTGGCGGCGTGGCAATCGTAGGTACCCGGGGCGGCAGTAGGGTATAATGTGCCGATTTCAGTGCCGGGAGCGATTGAGAAGTCGGGGCCGTCGACCCACAACATGGCGAGTGCGCCGCTGTTGCCGGGTAAAGGTTTCACATCAAACACCGCACCGCCGGCATTGACTTGCCATCGGCCCTCGATAGGGTCGGCAGCGCAAGCCCCCATCCAAGCCATGGCCAAGAGGGCGAAAGCAATCAATCGGCGCGCAGACATCAGAGAGATGAGAATTTATATGAAAAACCAATGGAGAAGATTTCCTTGAGTTGGAATTTATGCCACGAACTGTCGGCAGTGCGAGGAGTCTTGGTGTCGTATCGAGCGTGGGCATAGATTGTGGTAGTGAAGAAGCGGTTGATGTCGCAAGTGAGAGTATTTTCCCAGTCGGCTTGGAAGTAGTCGTAGTTTGTGAAGGCGAAAATTCGGGAAGCGAAAGTGATGTTGCGAGCCATCTTCCATGAGATGCGCAATTCGGTAGTGGAACCGAAACTGCTTTTGGTGGAATGACCTTCGTCGACGCCAACCGAAGCGTGGTCGACCAAATCGTTGGTGCAAATCTTCAGATTGTATGAAATTGGAGCGATTGAAGCGTCGAAAGTAAATGTTTTGGGTTTGTTGACAAAGTTGTAAGTCATACCGACACCGGCAGTAAGTTCGCCGGGCGAGAGGAAAGCGGATTTGAGGGTGGTGGTATTGGACTTATACGATTTGACGACCTGAGTTTTAAACTGTCCGGTGAAAGAATAGTACCAACGATGTGCTGCTTTCACACCGAAAGTGGTGTTGATTTGGAAGAGGTCCTCGGTGATGTTGTAGTTGTGTAATTCATCATCGGGTGCATTATTGAGGCCCAATTTGTATTGGGCGGTGGTTTCGAACAGCAAGTTGGGGTGGTATTCTTGGTTGAGTTTCACATTATAAAAAATGTTGAACAAGGCGTTGAGGTTGTTGCTGCCACCTTGATACCAGTTGGGCGAAACGTAAGCCTGCGAGAAGTGCAAAGAAGTGGAGAACTCGCGAATCCAGTGGCGGCGACGCACCTGAGTAGGGGCGATTGTGGGGACTTTGGTGTCCATTTCCACCAGAGTGGTGGAGATGGAGAAGTCGCGAGGGTCGACAGTAGCCACATACTGCTGAGGTGCTTGGGGCAAAGTGGAGAGGTTGTAACGCACCAATTCGGGGTGCTTGAAGAAAAGATGATATCGCAGAGAAGTGGCTTGGCGGGAGAGCACAGCGGCATCCTCAGTCCAACGGAGAGCGGGATTTCCTGAATGTATGGTGTCGCCGATGGCGAGTGGGTTGTCGAATTCAAAACTGCCGTATACGGCGGGCATAAAGAACACAGCAGGAAGTGTGAGCGGTTGGTCGAACAAGTCGTATAAATCGCTTTGATAGACTTGGAGCAACGAGTCGCACACCGACAATTGTTGCTTCTCGAGTTCGGCGGGAGCAACGTTGGGTGTGCGAGTAGATATTCTTACGTTAGTTTGGGCTATTGCTACCAAAGAAGCGACGGCCACAAAAGAAAAAGCAAAAAGGCGCAAATGCTTCATAATTGTGTTCATTTGGGTCGGAAGGCGATGTAGATAGTACAAACGCCGAGGGTAAGAGGAATAAAACGAGCATCGACCAATCCGGCGCCGCGCATCAAATCGAGCATCTGCTCTCCTTGAGCCACAGCGGCAATGCTTTCGGGCAGGTAAGAGTAGGCGCGGTTGTCGTGGCTTACGGCACGGCCCATCAGCGGTATAACGGTCGATGTGTAAAGTTTGTAAAAGGGCTTCACCACCGGGGAAGTAGGGGTGGAAAGTTCAATCACGCAAAGCATACCACCTGGGCGCAACATATCGTGCATAGCGCGGTAACCGGCGGCCAGGTTGGCAAAATTTCGCACGCCGAAAGCCACGGTGACGGCATCGGCCGCGCCCATCAACTCTGCGGGCGGTGCGAGGCAATCGCCCACCTGCAGAGCGATGCGGTGGGTCAAATCGGCGGCGGCCACTTTTGCGCGCCCTACTTCAATCATTCCTTGCGACAGGTCCAAACCGCTCACCGACACTTGGGGCATAGCCTTGGCCAATTGGATGGCGAAGTCGCCGGTACCGGTGGCTATATCGATGATATGAGCGGGATTGGTTTGAGCCACCATAGCCACGGCTTTGCGGCGCCACGAGCGGTCGAGGCCGAAACTCATGGCGCGATTGAGGCGGTCGTAGGCCGGAGCAATGTTGTCGAACATTTCGCGCACCTGCTCGGTTTTGCTACGGCGGTTGTCGTAAGGATTGATTGTTTCGGATGTCATTGTGGAATATTATTTGAGAGCGGCAGCGATATTACGCTCGATGCGAGCAGCGAGGTCGGAGGAGTCGGCCGGCACGAATTTTTGGCCGGTAACGTGCTCGTAGAGTTCGATATATCGTTGAGAGATGCTGTTGCAAATATCATCGGTCATTTCAGGCACCACTTCGCCGGGACGTCCCATGAAGCCGTTTTCGATAAGCCATTGGCGCACAAACTCTTTGGAGAGTTGGCGTTGTGGCTCGCCGGCTTCGAAGCGCTGCTGATAACCGTCGGCATAGAAATAGCGTGAAGAGTCGGGAGTGTGGATTTCATCGATGAGAATTACTTTGCCATCGAGTAAACCGAATTCATACTTGGTATCAACCAAGATGAGGCCTTTTTCAGCGGCCATGCGAGTGCCGATTTCGAAGAGGCGACGGGTGTATTGCTCCATCACTTCGTAGTGTTCACGGCTCACGATACCTTGGGCAATGATTTCGTCGCGGGAGATGTTTTCATCGTGTCCGGCCTCGGCTTTGGTGGTTGGGGTGATGATGGGGGTGTCGAATTTTTGGTTTTCACGCATACCGTCGGGCAGAGGCACACCGCAGAGGGAGCGAGCACCGGCTTTGTATTCGCGCCAAGCGCTACCGGTGAGGTATCCGCGGATAATCATTTCCACGCGGAAGCCCTCGCACTTGTGGCCGATTGTAACCATAGGGTCGGGAGTGGCCAATTTCCAGTTGGGCACAGCGTCGGCAGTAGCGTCGAGGAAGTAGGCGGCAATTTGATTGAGCACTTGACCTTTGAAAGGAATACCTTTTGGCAACACAACGTCGAAGGCTGAGATGCGGTCGGTGGCCACCATCACCAGGGTGTCGCCGTTGATGTCATAGACGTCGCGCACTTTGCCGTGATAAAGACTTTGTTGACCGGGAAAATTGAATTCGGTTGAAGTTAATGTAGATTGCATAATCTATTGGAATTTATTGGGGTGTTTGCTGATTATCAGATGCTTCATCAAGGGCTTGTCGACGCTGGTCTTCGCGCTCGTATGCTTCGACGATGCGCTGCACCAAAGCGTGGCGAATGATGTCTTTTTTGCCAAATTCCACCTTTCCGATGCCCTCCACGTCGCGCAAAACGCGCAATGCTTGCACCAATCCGGAGCCGACGCTACGAGGGAGGTCTATTTGGGTTATGTCGCCGGTGATAATCATCTTGGCGTTGCAACCCAAGCGAGTGAGGAACATTTTTATTTGGTGGGTGGTGGTGTTTTGTGCTTCATCGAGCACGATGACAGCATCGCTGAGAGTGCGGCCGCGCATGAATGCCAACGGTGCTATCTGTATCACCTTGGCTTCCATGTACTCGCGTAGTTTCACAGCGGGAATCATATCTTCGAGGGCATCGTAGAGAGGCTGAAGGTATGGGTCGATTTTATCTTTCATGTCGCCGGGCAAGAAACCAAGTTTTTCGCCCGCTTCCACAGCCGGCCGCGATAGAATAATCTTCCTGACTTCCTTGTTTTTAAGAGCGCGGACGGCCAAGGCAATTGCCACGTAGGTTTTGCCCGTGCCGGCGGGTCCTAAAGCAAAAGTGAGGTCGTTTTTGGTAAATTCTTCGACCAAACGCTGCTGGTTGGGAGTGCGCCCTTGGATAGGTTTGCCGTTGATGCCGTAGATTATCACGGAGTCTTTCTTCAACTCCTTGGGTGCTTGCCCTTTGATAACATCGATGATGGTGTCTTCGGGCAAAGAATTGTATTTGGCGGTATATTGCTCCAATTCTTTGATTTTTTGCTCAAATTCGGCAGTTTCGCTCTCTTCTCCGATTACTTTAATGACGGAGCCGCGAGCGGTGATGCGCAATTTGGGGAACAAATTGCTGATAAGCCTCATATTGGAGTTGTTAACCCCATAGAACACCACGGGGTCGCAGTCGCTGATTATTACTGTGCGTTCGTTCATTCGAAATATTTGGGAGAGATTACATAGCAGTTAATCCGCCGTCGACGGGATAAAGGGCGCCGGTGCAAAACGATGCTTGTGAAGAGGCCAAGAAATACACCAAAGCGGCCACTTCGTCGGCAGTGCCCATGCGTCCGCGCAAGAACAAGGCATCTTCGTCGGCGCGCAACTGCTCGGCCGAAGCCTCGGAATGAGCAGCCACCGAAGCGAAACATTTGTCGACTAAAGGGGTGTCGATGGTAGAGGGACAGACGGCATTGACGCGTATGCCTAAGTGGGCCAAGTCGATTGCAGCGGAGCGGGTTAGTTGGCCGAGAGCGCCTTTGGTGAGGCCATAGCCGAAATTGCCGGCCTTGCCGATGAAACATTGGTCGGAAGCATTAATCACCACGGAAGCGCCGTCGTCGGCGTTGGCCAAGAAAGGAATGGCAGCCTGGAGGGTGTTGACCGTGCCGACAATGTTGGTAGAAATCAACTCGTCCAACTCCTCGGCCGAAATGTCAATGACAGTGTTTTTGCGATGGATACCGGCATTGGCAAACACAGCATCAATGCCACCGAGGTCGTCGGCAGCCAACTCCAAAGCGGCATCTAAATCGGCACGGTTGCGAGTAGAGCCTTCAAAAAAGCAAACCGGCTCGGGCGACTCGATTTGATTAATCAAAGCCTTCGCCTCCTTTGGGTGGATATCCATAAAAGTGACGCGCCACCCCTCAGCGGCAAAGCGCTTTACAGCCGCAGCGCCGATGCCGGAGGCACCACCGGTGATAAATATAGTTTTTGCCATTTCCAAATTTTTCCACAAAGTTACATAAAATCCGCCACCTATCCAAAAAATCGCTCGACATCTCCATTTTTTATAGTTATCGAGTATGTATAATGTAAAATCTCGCACGTGGAAATTGTATTGTCCTACGTCATTATTTAAGGGTGGTGAAATTATTAAATTTTGTTAAAGTTGAGATTGAGGCTTGACTCTACCCTTAGGGGAGGTGCTATCTTTGCAGTCGTAAATCATAACGTTATGAGTAATTATCTGAAAATCGGAGAGTTCTCCCAATTGATGCAAACTACGGTGAAAACGTTGCGTCTCTATGAGCAACGAGGACTGCTGATGCCGGCGAAAGTGGACGACTTCACCGGATATCGCTACTACACTGTGGACCAAATGCAACGGCTCAACTCTATCCGCTCGCTCAAAAATCTCGGTTTCTCGCTCGATGAAATTCGCGACCTCTTCGACGATGATAACCATGTGCCGGATAGCGACTGCGTAGCAGATAAACTGAGCCGGACCGAAGCGCAAATAACTGCTCTAATAGAGCGCCGGAACTTGCTTCAAAAGTGGCTCGACTCTCGCTTAAAATTTGAAAAAATGGAAAAATTCACAATCGAACCCCTACCTAAAATCATCGTGGCATCGCATCGCCGCATTATCGAAAACTACGACGCCTTGGGTCCGCTTTGCTACCAAGTAATCGGGCCGGAGATGCAACGCTTGGGCTGTAAATGTTCCCAACCGGGCTATTGCTTCACGGTGGAACATACCACCGAATATCGCCCCACCGACATCGACATCGAATATTGCGAACAGGTGGAAGAAGCACTCGCCGACTCGACTCTTATCAAATTCAAAACGCTGGAGGCGGTGCCAACGGCTCTGTGTGTGAAGCATAAAGGTCCTTACCGCGAATTTTATCGCTCGTACACCGAAGCGTTCCGCTTCATTGAACAACAGGGCTACCGCATCGTGGGTCAACCGCGCGCCTCATACATCGACGGGCCGTGGAACCAAGACGACGAAGCAACCTATTTGAGCATAATCCAAATTCCCGTGGAAAAAATCTAATGCAAAATCAAGCGCCGGACAACAGATTGCATCCGGCGCTATTTTTTTATGCTAAACGATAGCCAACTCCGCTACGGTTCAATATAGTGATGCCGGCGGGCAATAATTTGCGACGCAATCGCGATATGTTGGTATCGACCACGCGCGGATTGCTACCATCGCTTTCGGGCCATATCGTTTGAAGTATATCATTGCGCGATACATAAGAATCGGCGCGCATAAGCATTTCGAGCAGGGCTAATTCAGTGACAGACAACACAATATCGCCCGCAGCAGTGTAGGCCACGCGCCCTTCGAGGTCGAGGGTCAAAGCGCCATATTCCAACTTGTTATTGCTATCGTGGTCCGGCATTACTTGGCGACGGCGCAACAATGCGCGCACGCGTGCCAGCATTTCGCGCAGCGAAAACGGCTTACTCACACAATCATCGGCGCCTGCATCAAGAACAGAAACAACGGCTGCACCGGTTGCCGCAGCCGAGCAATATATAATATTCAGCGATGGATATCTATGTTTTATAATGCTTATTTCCGTTGCGGCCCTATATATATTAGGAATATCAATAATAAGCAAACAATATGCGCTAAGATTGATATTTTCAATGGTTTCTATATCCGATTGATAATCCACAGCATATCCCTCGCTATGCAAATTCAAACGCAATGTTGAGGCTACACCACTGTCGGCATCGGCTATCAGTAAATTACATATAGAAACTTTTGAAATCATAGCAAAACAATTATTTTTGCAAATTAACCAATAATAATCCAAATACGCAAATATAATTGAAAATTCACTTATCAATTCAAGGCTGCTTCTTTTAAAATTTCAGCCAAAAGCAAAAGTAGTGTTTTTGCGAATGGTTAGCGAAATCTCACTTTTTTCTAGAGATTTCGCTCACCATTTGGGGATTGCTATCGCCGGGTGGGGTTAGGCGATGACGATGTTGACTATTTTGTTGGGTACTACGATGACTTTTTTGACGGTTTTGCCTTCCATCCAGCGTACGGATTGGGGGTCGTTGAGAGCGAGTTGCTCAATCTGTTCACGCGAGGTTGAAGCATCGACGGTGAGGTTGAAGCGTGCTTTGCCATTGAAGGAGATGGCGTAGGTGACATTTGCACATCGGAGATAGTCTTCGTTGTGTTTGGGCCATGGTGCATCGCACACGGTGGTGGTGTGTCCCAGAGCAGTATGCCACAATTCTTCGGCCACGTGCGGAGCAAAAGGCGCGATAAGCACGGGCAGAATGTCGAGCACTTGGCGCGAGGTGCATTTCTGCTTGGCCAACTCGTTGACGCAAATCATGAATGCCGACACCGAGGTGTTGTAGGAGAAGTTTTCGATGTCGAATGTCACTTTCTTGATGAGCGTGTGGATGGTGCGCAGGTTGTCGGCGGTGGGTTCAGCATCGTTCACAAGGAGTTGGTCACCTTTATAATAAAGGTTCCACATTTTCTTGATGAAGCGGTTTACGCCGTCGATGCCGTTGGTGTCCCAGGGCTTGGATTGCTCTATTGGACCGAGGAACATTTCATAAAGACGGAGAGTATCGGCACCGTAGCGTTCGACGATGTCGTCGGGGTTGACTACGTTGAACATCGACTTCGACATTTTTTCTACAGCGTATCCGCACACATATTTGCCGTCTTCGAGTATAAATTCGGCATCTTTAAGGTCAGGACGCCAATTACGGAAGCCTTCGATGTCGAGCACATCGTTGTGCACCAAGTTGATGTCAACGCGGATGGGAGCCACCTCGTACTGATTGCGTAGGTTGTAACTTACGAATGTGTTGGTGTCTTTGATGCGATAGGCGAAACTTGTGCGCCCTTGAATCATACCTTGGTTGATGAGTTTCTTGAAGGGTTCGTCTTCGCACACTACGCCGAGGTCGAATAAAAATTTGTTCCAGAAACGGCTGTAGATTAAGTGACCTGTGGCGTGTTCTGTACCGCCTACATAGAGGTCGACTTGACGCCAGTATTGATTTGCCTCGGGCGATACGAGCGCTTGGTCGTTGCGCGGGTCCATATATCGGATGTAGTATGCTGATGAACCTGCAAAACCGGGCATGGTGTTGAGTTCGAGTGGATAGCCTTCGGGTGTGCACCAGTTTTTGGCGCGGCCAAGGGGCGGCTCGCCGGTTTCGGTAGGACGATATTCATCGATTTCTGGCAGCAACAAAGGCAGTTGGTCTTCGGTGAGCATCTGGGGAATACCATCCTTATAATAAACGGGGAAAGGTTCGCCCCAATAGCGTTGGCGCGAGAAGATGGCGTCGCGCAAGCGGAAGTTTACCTTCACGCGTCCAAGACCTTTCTCTTCGATGAAGCGTTTGGTTTTGGCGATAGCCTCTTTCACTTCAAGACCATTGAGATTGAGTTCCGGACCTTCGCTATTAATCATTTTACCTTCTTTAGCGTCGAAACTTTCGGAGGAAACGTCGGCACCTTCAATCAGCGGGATGATAGGCAGGGAGAAAGCGCGAGCGAAAGCATAGTCACGGCTGTCGTGGGCGGGCACGGCCATAATGGCACCGGTGCCGTAACCTGCCAATACGTAGTCGCTCACATAGATAGGAATTTGCTTGCCGGAGAGGGGATTGATGGCGTAAGCGCCGGTGAAAACACCGCTCACTTTCTTTTCAATCATACGCTCGCGCTCGGTTTTATTCTTCACTTCGGCAATGTAGTCGGCCACGGCCTGGCGCTGCTCATCAGTGGTAACTTGGTCCACATAAACGCTTTCCGGAGCGAGTACCATAAAAGTAACGCCGAATATGGTATCGGCACGAGTGGTGAAAATTTCCAATTCCACATCGCTATCAGCCACTTTGAAGCGCATTTCAGCACCTTCGCTGCGACCAATCCAGTTGCGTTGGGTTTCCTTGAGCGAGTCGGTCCAATCGAGACGGTCGAGGCCGTCGAGCAGACGCTGAGCGTAAGCCGACACACGCAAGCACCATTGATACATCAATTTTTGTTCCACGGGGTGACCGCCGCGCACAGACAAACCTTCGCTCACTTCGTCGTTGGCCAACACGGTGCCGAGAGCGGGACACCAGTTCACCATGGTGTTGCCGAGGTAAGCGATGCGATAGTTCATCAGCACGTCGCTTTTTTGTTTTTCAGAAAAAGCGTTCCACTCAGCAGCTGAGAAAGAAAGTTCTTTGCCGGCAGCAGCGTTGATGCCCTCGGAGCCTTTGGCTTCGAAGTGCTTCACCAACTTTGCGATGGGTTCGGCCTTAGCAGTGGCTGTATTATAGAAGTGGTTGAACATTTGAATAAATGCCCATTGAGTCCACTTGTAATATTGTGGGTCGCAAGTCCGAATTTCGCGGTTCCAATCGTAAGAGAAACCAATATTATCAAGTTGCTTACGATAGCGAGCGATGTTGTCGGTAGTAGTTTTCTCCGGGTGCTGACCGGTGAGAATAGCATATTGCTCGGCGGGAAGTCCGTAGGCATCGTAGCCCATAGGGTGGAGCACGTTGAAGCCTTGCAGACGTTTATATCGAGAATAAATGTCGGAAGCGATGTAACCAAGCGGGTGACCAACGTGCAAACCGGCTCCCGAAGGATAAGGGAACATGTCGAGCACATAGTATTTAGGGCGCTTCGGATCAACCGTCGCAGCGTAAGTTTGGTCTTCTTTCCAGCGCTGCTGCCAGCGCTTTTCAATTTCTTTATGATTATATTCCATATTAAATAGATGATTTCAAGAGAGTGAGAGCATACGCTCAATGGGACGGCGAGCACGCTCGGCCAATTCGGGGTCGATATTTACTTCGGGAGTTTCGTCGCGCAGACAGCGGTATAGTTTCTCCAAAGTGTTGAGTTTCATGAAAGCGCAGTCGTTGCAACCGCAAGTGGAGTCGTTAGGCGGAGCGGGAATGAACTCTTTGTCGGGACAATCCTTCTTCATTTGGTGAATGATGCCACTTTCGGTAGCAACGATGAAGCGGCGAGCATTGCTCTCCTTGGCGTATGCCAAAAGTGCTGCGGTAGAACCAACCTTGTCGGCAACCATCACCACTTGTTTGCGACATTCGGGATGTACCAACACGGGAGCATCGGGATATTGCTCCTTGAGTTGAAGTATTTTTTCTAGGGAGAATTTTTCGTGCACATGGCAAGCGCCATCCCATAAAACCATGTTTCGACCGGTAATGGAGTTGATGTAGTTGCCAAGATTACGGTCGGGGCCGAAGATGATAGGTTGGTCTTGTGGGAAAGTGTCGATAATAGCACGAGCATTGCCCGAGGTGACCAACACATCAGTGAGTGCTTTCACACCAACGGAAGTGTTGACATACGACACCACCATGTGGTCTGGATGAGCAGCGATGAATTTGGCAAACTCATCGGCCGGACAACTATCAGCCAAAGAGCAACCGGCATTTGCATCGGGCACCAACACCTTCTTATCGGGGCAAAGCAATTTGGCAGTTTCACCCATAAAGTAGACGCCACACAACACAATGATGCGGGCTTCTTTCAAAGTAGATGCATAGCGAGCCAATGCCAACGAGTCACCAATGTGGTCGGCTATATCTTGAATGTCGCCTGTTTGGTAGTAGTGAGCCAAAACCACGGCATTTTTTTCCTTTTTGAGTCGCACTATTTCTTGTTTGAGTTGATCGGCGCTCATGGGGTTTTCAACATCCATTTTATTTTTATTTAATTTGTTTCAAAAAAAAATTTAAGACTTCAAAAAATCAAAGAATAATAATAGGTGTAGAAAAGTTTGATAACTTTTTACTGTTGTATTTGCAATTAAGGGTTATAAAATGCTATTAGGTGATTATCTACAGCATTTCAACATACCTTATAATTGATAATCAGTAAAATTCAAACTTTATCAACACTATGTTTATAAGTGCAAAGTTAATAAATTCTTGCCGAATAAGCGCTCAATTTATGTATAAAAAGCATAATTTGCTATGTAAAAAGCGGTAAATAAAACCATCTAAGCAAAATAGGCCACAAAAATTGAACCTATTTTATCAACATTGACATTTATCATTGTCAACACTTTTTCAACATCTTATCAACACAAAAAATGAGAGAAAAAGATAAAGGGAAGCAGTTCGGCTTCCGCCTCACCACAGTACTCAAGGCGTAAAAAATTTCCTTGGCTATTTTTATGTACTTATAGTATATAAGCAAAAAAGGCGCGGAAAAGTTCTGCGCCTTTTTTGGAAGGGATGGTATGGAATTATTTAGTCCAGACTTGGTAAGCGCCGGGAGCGAGGGGAGCGGTGGCGGAGGTAGCGCCGAAAAGTTCGGTGAAGCCTTCGAGATTGGGGGCGTTGGTGAAAGGAGCCACGGTGGAGTTGCCGAGGTTCACGATTGTGATGACGTTGCCGCGTTGGAAAGCGAGAACGTCGGGAGTGGTTGTGGCAATGGGTTCAACTTTTGCACCGTTGAAAGATGCGAGTTCGGAGTGTTGGTGGCGTAGAGTGCCGAGGGTTTGGTAGAAGTTGAAAGTGTCGGCATTGGAGTTCCAATCGGGAGCGTTGTCTTTTTTGAAAAATTCGAAAGCGCGGTTGAGTGCAACTTCTTGGCCGGTGTAGATTAGAGGCATACCGGGGAGGGTGTATGTGAGCACGGCGAAGGCTCGTTGAAGGTCGCCGAGGCGTTGGAATTCAGTGCCTTCCCACGAGTTGAGGTCGTGGTTGGTAATCATGTTCATGAGAATAGCGCCGGCGGGGTAGATGGTTTGCTCCTCGTTGAGGCGAGAGTAGATGTCGGCGGCGTGTGCTTCGGGGAAGGTGCGCACTTCGCCTTTGTCGTTGGCGAAGGTGTAGTATCCGGCGGTTGCGGCGATTGCGCTGAAGAGGTCTTTCATAGGCCAGTTGTAAGCCATATCGAAGCAGTGGGCGGTAAGTTCTGGTTCGGTGGCTTCAGCGAGCATGAAGATGGATTTTTTGACGGATTCGAGAGCTGGGCGACATTTGTTCCAGAAGTCAACAGGTACCATTCCGGCTACATCGCAACGGAAGCCGTCGATGTCGGCTTCGCGGAGCCAGAATTGGAGAGCGTCGATCATAGCGGCGCGCATTTCGGGGTTGGAGTAGTCGAAGCGATACACGTCGGTCCAATCGTAAGGGCCGTACATTTGGCCTTGTTCGTTGCGCATATACCAGTCGGGGTGTTCGGTTACCCAAGCGTTGTCGCAACCGGAGTGGTTGGGCACCCAGTCGATGATGACTTTGAGTCCGAGGGCGTGTGCTTTAGCCACCACGTCTTTGAAGTCGGCGAGGGAGCCGAATTCGGGGTTGACGGCTTTGTAGTCGCGCACGGCGTAGTAAGAGCCGAGTTCGCCTTTGCGGTTGAGTTCGCTGATGGGGTGTATTGGCATAAACCACAGAATGTCAACGCCAAGTGCTTTGAGGCGAGGAAGGTGAGCGACGAAGGCGTTGAGGGTGCCTTCGGGAGTGAATTGGCGAAGGTTCACTTCGTAGATTACAGCGTTGCGACACCAATCGGCGTGTTGCACGGTAGAAGGAGCGGGTGTTTGAGCCATACCGAACAGCGACGATATGGCAGCCATTAAAGATATGAATATTTTTTTCATGGTGAAAAAAGGGTTTATGATAAGTAAGATTATGATCGTTGGTATTCGGAGGGAGAAATTCCGGTGATATGCTTGAAGTATTTACCGAAAGATGATTGGTTAGAGAAGTTGAGAGCGTAAGCCACTTGTTGGATGTTTTTGCCCGAGTATCGGAGCATATTTTTTGCTTCCATGATGATGAAGTCGTCGATCCACCGTGCGGCTGTTTTGCCGGTGGTTTCGCGCACCATAAGGGTTAGGTATTTGGGAGAGATGTAAAGTTGTTGAGCGTAGAAATTCACTGAGTGTTCGCGAGCGAAGTGTATATGGACGAGTTTGAGGAAGTTACGCACATATTCGTGACGACGTCGAATAGAAGGGTCTGTATCTTTGTCGGGGGTGTCGATGATTTGGCCAATACGGTGTTGATAGAATTGAACCATTTGGTAAATCATGGCAGAAATGATGCTTGATGCGATGCAACGGCTGAGTTGGTCGTTGTCGTTTTCCAGAGCGGAATGGTGCAGTATATCGAAATATCTGAGGAGAGAGTCGCTTTCGTTGTTGGAGAGTTCGATAGCGGATTGAGGTTTTTGGAAAAGCGAAGGGAGGTTAATAGCGGTGATGTTGATATTAACGTTGCGCAGGAACGATAGGTTGAAGAAGAGCACGTATGCTTCGAAATCGGTGGGCATATCATCGGAGGCGGTGATTACGTCGCCGTTGTTGACCGAAAGGAGAGTATTAGGTTTGAGGTTGTAAACACGGTCGTTGACTCTGATATTGAAGGGAGTGCCGCCTCGCATCAGCATCATCATACATCCATTGAATTTCATCGGTTCGTGAGAAGCGATAGAAGCGTGGGCCTTGCCTGTGAGTCGGTAGAACATATATGAGTCTTTGACCTGCGAAAACATGGTGGTCAATTCCTCGATATTAGTCATTTCGTTGTAGTCGATAAGTCGTTCCATTTGAGAGTGGTAGTTTTATGGGGGCAAAGATACGAAACTTTTCCGTTTTTGACAAATAATTGGCAATTTTTGCCTAAAAAAATAAGAGGCACTAAAGGAGTGCCTCTTAATGATAATGTTATACGGTGAGATTATTCTTCGTCGTCGCCTTCGGCCATGTTGTGGAACACGTTTTGCACGTCTTCGTCGTCTTCGAGTTTTTCGAGGAGTTTGTTGAGAGTTTCGCGTTGTTCCGGGGTTACTTCTTTGAGGTCGTTGGGGATGCGTTCAAACTCGGAAGAAACGATTTCGAAGCCGTTTTCTTCGAGGTACTTTTGGATAGCGGGATAGTCTTCGAAGCCGCCGTAAAGGGTGATAAGGGGGTTGCCTTCTTCGTCCTCGTCATTTTCGAGTTCGTCCACGCCGTAGTCGATGAGTTCGAGTTCGAGGTCTTCGAGTTCAACACCGTCTTTGGGTTTGATTTTGAACACGGATTTGTGTTCGAACAAGAAAGTGAGAGAACCTTGTGTGCCGAGCGAGCCGCCGAATTTGGTGAAGTAAGAGCGGACGTTGGCCACGGTGCGGGTGTTGTTGTCGGTAGCGGCTTCTACGAAGATAGCGATGCCGAATGGGCCGTATCCTTCGTAAGTGATTTCCTTGTAGTCGCCTGCGTCTTTATCGGTAGCCTTTTTGATGGCTCGTTCAACGGTGTCTTTAGGCATGTTTGCAGCCTTGGCGTTTTGCATCAGAGCGCGAAGGCGAGGGTTGGTAGAGGGGTCTGGACCGCCGGCTTTGGCAGCGATGGTGATTTCTTTGCCGATGCGGGTGAAGGTTCGCGACATGTTGCCCCAGCGTTTGAGTTTGCGGGCTTTGCGGTATTCAAATGCTCTTCCCATTGGAGTGGATTTTTATGAAGATTATTTTGTTTTAATGAATTAACGGAGTTCGGCACCGAGTTGGCGGCGGAGGTTTGCGATGATTTTGTTCATCACGCCGTCGGTGGTGTTGTCGTTGAGAGTTTTTTCGTCATCTTGGAGAGTGATGGCGATGGCGTAAGATTTTTTGCCGGTAGGGAGACCTTTGCCTTCGTACACGTCGAAGAGCGACACTTCGCGCAGCAGTTTGCGTTCGCTTTGGCGCACTACGCGTTCGATGTCGGCGAACGACACAGAGTTGTCGATTAGCAGCGAGAGGTCGCGGTGCACGGCCTGAGTTTTGGGCAGGGGAGTGAAGGTGGTGGTGCGCTTGGCGGCAATTGCGGTGATAGCGTCCCAGTCGAGTTCGGCAAAGAATACGGGCACCTTGACTTGAGCGGGCACGGTGACTTTGCGCGAGAGGATGCCGAGGAAGCCGAGGCAACGTCCGGCGCGGGTTTCAACGGCCAAAGCGGCGGAGAAGATGTCGGCGCGTTCATCGGTGGGTCGGAAGGCCAATTCGGCGGCGTTTAGGCCGCAACGGGTTAGTACCAATTGCACGGCTGCGCGAAGGTCGAAGAATGAGGCTTCGAGGGCTTGGCGATTCCACGATGCGTCGACGGCATTGCCGGTGAGCCACATACCGAGGCGAGCGTATTGCGAATAAGGGCGCAGAGGAGCATCGTCGGTCGACTCTTTTTCGGGGTTGAGTTGGTATACGTTGCCGAATTCGTACATGGCGAGGTCGGCAGCGCGTCGGTTGATGTTGTGGGCCAATGATTCGAGGCCGCCAAACAGTAGCGATTGGCGCATCACGTTGAGGTCTTGGCTCAGCGGGTTTAGCAATTCCACGCAGTTGGAGGCGGGGAATGAGGTCAACTCGGCATAGTAAGCCTTGGCAGTAAGCGAGTTGTTGAGAATTTCGCTCCAGCCGGCACCGGTGAGGCAGTCGGCCACGAGGCGTCGGAGGTCATCGGCAGCATCGACAGTGGTTTTTACTTGAACGGAAGCGTGGAGTGCGGTTGGGATGGCGATATTATTGTAGCCGTAGATGCGAAGAATGTCTTCGATTACGTCGCAAGGGCGACGCACGTCGAAGCGATATGTAGGCACTTCAAGGGTGAGAGTACCGTTCTCGTTGCGATTTACCACGTTTATTTCCAGTGATTTGAGGATTGAATCGATAGTGTTGTGGTCGATTTCTTCGCCCAATAGCGTGGCAATTTGGCTGTAAGAGAGTTCTACGGGATAAGGAGCGGCAACTTCGGGATAGATGTCGACTTCGTGGCCCACGATTTGGCCGCCGGCCACTTCTTTGATGAGCAGAGCGGCGAGTCGCATGGCGTAAAGGCACCCGTTGGGGTCAACACCTCGCTCGAAGCGGAATGAGGCGTCGGTGCTGAGGCCGTGGCGACGGGCGGTTTTGCGCACGGAGGTTGGGTTGAAGCAAGCGCTTTCGAGGAATATTTCGGTGGTGGCTTCGGTGACGCCCGAGCCGAGGCCGCCGAATACGCCGGCGATGCACATTGGCTCTTCGGCGTTGCAAATCATTAGGTCATCGGGCGAGAGGGTGCGCTCCATTTCGTCGAGGGTGACGAATTTGCGCGGCTCGCATCGGCGCACTACTACGCGGTCGCCGGTGATTTTAGCGCGGTCGAAAGCGTGGAGAGGTTGGCCGAATGCCATAAGGATGTAGTTGGTCACGTCAACTACGTTGTTGATGGGACGCAAACCGATTATGCTGAGACGTTCTTTGAGCCAATCGGGACTTTCTTTCACGGTGACACCGGTGATGGTGAGGCCGCAGTAACGCGGGCAGAGGTTGGCATCGGCCACTTCCACTTCCACCGATTTTTGATTTGGACAGTCGATGGCGAAGTTGTCGACTGATGGCTTCGAAAGCGCGGGCGCGTTGTCGGAGTGGGCATTGAGATAAGCAGCCAAGTCGCGAGCCACGCCGAAATGCGAGGCAGCGTCGATGCGGTTGGGTGTGAGGTCCACTTCAATTACAAAGTCGTCCGACAGGTTATAAAAATCGGCGGCGGGAGTGCCGGGAGTGGCAGCACCTTCAGGCAAGACGATGATGCCGTCGTGCGAAGTTCCCACGCCGATTTCGTCTTCGGCGCAAATCATACCAAAAGATTCTACGCCGCGGATTTTTGATTTTTTGATTTTGAATTCTTTGTCGCCATCGTAGAGAGTGGTTCCGACGGTAGCCACAACCACGGTTTGTCCGGCAGCCACATTAGGAGCGCCGCACACGATTTGGGTGGGTTGGCCATCGCCGAGGTCTACAGTGGTGATATGCAGGTGGTCGCTATCGGGGTGTTCTACGCAAGTGAGCACCTTGCCGATGACAATGCCACGGAGGCCGCCGCGTATAGATTCTACGCGCTCCACCGAACCTGTTTCCAAGCCGATGGAAGTAAGAGCCTCGGCTACTTGTTCTGCTGATAACTCAGTAGGAATATAATCCTTGAGCCATTTGTATGATATGTTCATAATTGCAAATTAGTTTCAACTTGCAAAGTTAATAATTATCTGTAAAATAGCCAAATTTTTTTGTTTTACTGTGGTGTGATTTTGACATAAAGTGAGTGAAAGATGAAATAGTAGTTTTGTAGTTTCATTTGTATATGCCTTATGGGAGTCATTTAAAGTAATGAAATAGGCTGAAGTTAAAAAAGTGAGAATTTCGGCAGTTTTGGCAAAAAAATAATGAGAATTTCGGCGCTCTTTGTAAAATTTGGCCAAGATTGTGAGATTTTCGGCAGAAAATTTAATGAGGCTAAATAATAAATAGGTAGTATATCCTATTTCATTTTTCATTATACAAACGCTATAGGCCAAGGACCACGACGAGACCCTTCTGCCGGCATTTATGGCTTGCTTGTTATAAATAAGAGGTGTTTAGTGTTAATTTTATTAACACATAATGGTTGTAATGTTAAAGTTTATTACAAAAACGCATTTTCTTGTTGAAAAATTATGTTTTATAACATAAAAATATATAACTTTGCACTGTGTTTTTCATGGTATTAGATTTAAGGTTAAAGAGATTGCTCGTCGTGATGACGAGTAATTTTTTTTGGAGCGGAATGCTGAGTGGCTCAAATGCTCGAAAAAATGTTTTAAAAAGTTGATATTATGAATATTATGATACTTCAATGCGCTGTAGTGTTCAGTTTTTTGGCGCTTGGCGAATTTATCGTGTGGCTCACTGGCATCAAGTTGCCATCGAGCATCGTCGGTTTGCTGTTGCTTACCGCGGCTTTGAAAATGCGAGTGGTGAAGTTGCGCCACGTCGACATGGTGAGTAATTTCTTATTGAAAAATATGGGATTTTTCTTTGTGCCGCCAGGCGTGGCACTGATGTTGTATTTCGATATCATACAGGCTCAATTGGTGCCAATCGTAATCGCGTCGGTGGTGAGCACCGTGTTGGTATTGATAGTCACCGGCTGGGTGCATCAGTTGATGCGCCGCCATCCTAATCCCCAATCGCAGAAATAATTATGAACTTCATAAGCAATCAATATTTTTTGGTGGCCGTGACCTTTGCGCTATACATCGGCTTCCAATGGCTTCAAGGGCGCACGCGTTCGGCGATGCTCAATCCAATACTGTTGACTATCATCTCCGTAATCACTCTATTGTCGGTAGGGAATATCGAGTACGACACCTATCATCATGCCGGTGAAATCATTGAGTTTTGGCTCAAGCCGGCGGTGGTGGCGCTGGGCGTGCCATTGTACAAGCAACTCAATACCATCAAGAGCCAACTGCTGCCGGTGCTTTGCTCGCAGTTGGCCGGATGTGTGGTTGGTATTCTTTCGGTGGTGGTGATAGCCGACTTGCTGGGAGCCACACCCGAGGTGGTGTATTCATTGGCAGCGAAATCAGTCACAACGCCCATTGCAATGGAAGTGACAAAAGCCCTTGGCGGCATACCGTCGCTCACCTCGGCGGTGGTGATTTGTGTGGGTATTTTCGGCGGTATGGCCGGATTTAGGGTTATGAGAATGGGGCATATCGGCTCGCCTATTGCCCAAGGCTTGTCGATGGGCACGGCGGCTCACGCCGTGGGCACATCGCGAGCTATGACTATCTCCGACCGCTATGGAGCATTCTCCGGAGTGGCTCTTACCATCAACGGTATTCTCACCGCAATTCTCACTCCTTACATTTTGCGTATGTTCGGCTATCTATAAGCCCTTTTTAGCCAAATTATGGCACCAATAGCCCTTGTGGCAAAAAAATTTGGTGAATTGAGAAAAAGTGATTACTTTTGTGGTGCTAAAAACAATGCAATGACACACGATTATGATTTTCTCGTGATTGGCTCGGGTATAGCCGGCATGAGTTTCGCGCTGAAAGTGGCGGCCAAAGGTCGCGTAGCGCTCGTTTGTAAAACAACCCTCGACGAGGCCAATACGGCCCTTGCCCAAGGGGGTGTTGCCTCTGTTACTAATCTTAAAGTAGATAATTTTGAAAAACATATCCACGACACAATGGTGGCGGGCGACTGGCTTAGTGACCCGGCAGCAGTGAAACAAGTGGTGGAAGGCGCCCCGGCCGGCATCGCATCTTTGCTCCAATGGGGAGTGGATTTCGACCGTCAAGACAATGGCGAATTTGACCTCCACCGCGAAGGTGGCCACTGCGAATTTCGTATACTCCACCATGCCGATAACACCGGCTTCGAAATCCAACAAAGTTTGGTGAAAGCCGTGCGCCAAGAGCCTAATATCGACATATACGAGAACCATTTCGCCATCGAAATTGTCACTCAACACCATTTGGGCAAGATTGTGACTCGTCGCACCCCCGACATCACTTGCTACGGCGCATACGTGCTCAACTGTGCTACCGGCGAAGTCGACACGTTTCTCTCCAAAGTCACCGTAATGGCCACCGGCGGCATCGGTGCGGTGTACCATACAACCACCAATCCGTTGATTGCCACCGGCGACGGCATCGCTATGGTATACCGCGCCAAAGGCACGGTGAAAGATATGGAGTTTGTGCAATTCCACCCCACGGCCTTCTACCATCCCGGTGACCGGCCTTCGTTCCTCATCACCGAAGCCATGCGCGGCTATGGTGCCGTATTGCGCAATAAGCGTGGCGAAGAATTTATGCAGAAATACGACCCTCGGCTGTCGCTTGCTCCACGCGACATCGTGGCTCGTGCCATTGACTCGGAAATGAAACTCACCGGCGATGCGCATGTGTATCTCGATGTCACCCATAAAGATCCCGATGAAACGCGCCACCACTTCCCCAACATCTATCGCAAATGCTTGTCGTTGGGCATCGATATCACCAAAGACTACATTCCGGTGGCTCCGGCAGCCCACTACCTCTGCGGCGGTATCAAAGTGGACCTTGACGGCCAATCGTCGATCGACCGCCTATACGCTTTAGGCGAGTGCTCTTGCACCGGATTACACGGTGGCAACCGCTTGGCTTCCAACTCGTTGATTGAAGCAGTGGTATATGCCGATGCAGCGGCTAAACACGCTATTGACCGTATCGACCACATATCCATCCGCCACGATGTGCCTAAATGGAACGATGAAGGCACGCGCCACACCGAAGAAATGGTGCTCATCACTCAAAGTATTCGCGAAGTCAATCAAATTATGGGCACATACGTGGGCATCGTGCGCTCAAACCTCCGTTTGGACCGCGCTTGGAACCGTCTCGATATCCTCTATCAAGAAACAGAAAAACTCTTCAAGTGCTCCAAAGCCTCGCGCGAAATCTGCGAACTGCGCAATATCATCAACGTGGGCTACCTGATTATGCGCCAAGCCAAAGAGCGCCACAATTCGCGCGGCCTCCATTATACTATCGACTATCCCCCAACACCTGACCACAAGTAATTGATAACCCTCGATTTCAAACGCCTGCTGCCACCGCGAGTGCAACGTCGCATTGGCTTCGCCTTGCGCATCGCCATCTTCACGGTGGCGATGGCCACTTTGGGTGCACTTATCTTCGACTACGGCTTCACTATCGGTGATGCCGAGCGAACCGTCCTTTCGCAGGTGTACAATTCTGCGTGGTGGATATTTCTCATTGCGTTCTGTTTCCGCTTGGTATTTGCTCGCAAGGCAATACGCGGGCGCAACGTGGCGCTGACCGTCATCGGTGGTTTGGCATTGCTTTTGGCCGAACTGCCGGCCATTTGGCCGGCGTTGCAAGCATCGGTGTTGGCTCATCCACTGTTTCTCAAATCAGTGCTGGGCATCTACTCAGTGATAGAAGCATCTACCGGCATTGTAGGGTTTATCAATCGCAAAACCAACCCGGCGCTGTTGATGGCCGCATTATTTGCCGTGATAATGCTGATTGGCACCTTGCTACTGATGTTGCCACGCTCTCTGGCGCCTAACGTGTCGTTATCCATATTTGACGGCTTGTTTGTGGCCACCTCGGCAGTGTGTATCACCGGCCTCACCCCCGTCGACATAGCCTCAACCTTCAGTCTGGAAGGTCAAATAGTGATACTTCTTTTAATACAAACCGGCGGTTTGGGTGTGATGACCATAACCAGTTTTTTCGCCATGTTCTTTATGGGTGGAGCCGGGTTGCAAGGCCAATTCGCACTGCGCGATATGGTTGGAAGCGACACATTCTCATCGCTTATTTCCACATTATTATATATACTTGGCTTCACGTTTATTATCGAACTGTGCGGCGCTGTGGCTATTTGGCTCAACGTGCACGATACTCTCAACCTCACCGTCCACCAAGAAATATTTTTCGCTATTTTCCACTCCATATCAGCATTTTGCAATGCCGGCTTCTCGCTCTGCTCGCTTCAAGAATATGTAATCGAGGGCAATCACAATTGGCTGTTCATTACACTTTCCACGTTGGTGGTGCTTGGCGGTCTCGGTTTTCCGATAGTGATGAATCTCAAGCGAGTGGCTGCATATTGGCTACGTAAATTCTTCGGATTGTTTTTTAGCGGATTGCGGCGACGCCAACGTATCGTGCATCTCACCAATATCAATACAAAAATTGTGCTCACAGGCACTGTAGTGCTATTAATTTGCGGCACCACGGCTATAGCCTGTTTGGAATGGAACAACACCTTGGCCTCGTTGCCCACAGCCGACCGCTTGGTGCAAAGTCTCTTTGCATCTGCCTGCGCTCGTACCGCAGGCTTTTGCTCCATTCCCATCGCAAACTTCTCGTTGCTGGCCTTGGTGGTTATCACACTGCTGATGTGGGTTGGCGGTGGTTCTCAATCTACAGCCGGCGGTGTCAAAATCAACACCATTGCCGTGATGGTAGCCAATCTCCGCGCAGTGATACGCGGTCGCAGTGCCACCACGCTCCTCGGTCGCGAAATACCGGCAGAGTCGGTGCGTCGAGCCTCAGCCGTAGTAACAGCCTCAATCATTGCAATTGTGGTAGGCTTTGTCACTCTTTTATCAATAGAGCCCACCCTCTCGGCTCGTTCAATTTTGTTTGAAGTTGTATCCGCTATCAGCACCGTCGGCTCAACTATGGGTATAACTTCCAGCCTTTGCGGAGCATCAAAAATAGTAGTTGTACTGCTGATGTTTACCGGCCGCGTCGGCCTAATCACCGTGTTGATGAGTATCACCTCCCAAACACCTGATACGCGCTACCGCTTCCCCAAAGACAATATCATCATCAACTAAGGGCTGATTTGATATCGGCATTGATGGCGGATTGGAGGTGGGCGAGGGAATCGAAATGCTGTTCACCGCGGATGCGTCGGTGGACTTGGCAACGGGCTATTGTGCCGTAGCGATTGCCCAAGTCAGTGTTGATTACGTGGAGTTCGCAAGAAAGTGGTTGGTTGGGAGCGATTGTAGGATTGCATCCTACGTTTAGCACGGCCGGTAGTGCTTGTTCACCATCAATAAAAGAGGCGGCATAAACGCCGGATAGAAGAGGCTGAAGGCCACGGATGTCGATATTGAGGGTTGGAAATCCGATTTTGCGTCCGTTTTGGAGGCCGTGGATTACCGGGCCTTCGAAAGTATATGGGTATGAAAGGATGTCGGCAGCATCGATGGGGCTTCCGGCAGCGATGGCTCGTCGGAGAGCAGATGATGAGGCGGTGACTCCGTAAGGTGTAGTGACAGGGTCTACGCTTACTACGTTGATGCCTTCGGCTGCTCCGGCAGCACGGTACTCGGAAGGAGAGGCGAGTCGGTCGGAGCCGAAAGTATTGTCGTAGCCCATCACCAATGTTGAAACACCGTATTGAGTGCGTAACCGGGCGAAGAATTGTCTGGCGGTTAGAGCTGCCAATTCGGGTGTGAATTGGAGAGTGTCTATGTTGGCGATACCTGCTTGCCGGATGAGTTGATGAGAAATGGCGCGCGATGTGGCCCAAAGAGGACACCGACCGGGGGCAACAACGCTCAGTGGGTGATTAGCGAAGGTGATGATTAATGAATGTCCGCATACGTTGCGTGCCAACTCGGTGACACGGTGGATGATTGCGCGATGACCGAGGTGAACACCATCGAAGGTGCCTATGGCAGCAACTACGTTGGTTTTCATTATATTATGGCCGAATGGCGGGCAAGAATTTCGGAAAACTCACAACCTTCGGGCACTAAAGCAGTGTAGAAGCCTAATGTCGAAGCGGTGTCGAGGTTGGATTGAGAGTCGTCGAAGAAGATTGTTTCTTCGGGGTCGATATTGAGGTGTTCGATAGCGTGGCGGAAGATTTGGGCATCGGGTTTGAGTGCACGAGCCTCGAAAGATGTAATCATACCGTCGAAGTAGTCTTCGCGACAGAGACCGTCTTGAGCAAATTCTTGAGCGATGCGAGAGTGCCACATTATGGGGTTTGTGTTGCTTAAAAGATACACTTTGAAGCGTCGGCGCAGTTGCTGCAATTGTCGAAGGCGATGCACCGGAATACCCACGAGGAATTGACAGAAAGCATGGTCGATTTGAGCATCGGAGATGCCTGGTTGCAAGTGGGGACGGACAGCGTCGTGGAATTGTTCCACGGTGATTTGGCCGGCTTCCAATTGCAGGAAAGGGCCTTTTTGGGAGAATTGGCCGAAAAATTCATCGGCACGTTGCAATCCGAGGGCTTGGAAAGCGTCGACACAGTTTTGGCGCTTGATATCCATGATTACGCCACCGAGGTCGAACAAGAGATTTTTAATCATTGGTTATGAGGTATTTAGCGATTTTTATACATTTTATCGTAATACTCGCGATATGCTCCGGAGGTGATTTCATCCATCCATTCTTTGTGGGAAAGATACCATTGTACGGTGATGCGCAGGCCTTCTTCGAAGTCGAGCGACGGTTTCCATCCTAATTCGCGGCTGATGCGCGAGGAGTCGATGGCATATCGCATATCGTGTCCGGCACGGTCTTTTACGAAGGTGATAAGGTCGAGGTCGGCACCGTCTGGACGGTTGATTTGGCGGTCGACTTCGGCGATGAGAGCGCGCACCAAGTCGATGTTGCTCCATTGGTTGAAGCCTCCGATATTGTATGAAGCGCCGTTAGCGGCTTGGTGGAATACTAAGTCGATGGCTGCCACATGGTCGCCTACATAGAGCCAGTCGCGCACGTTGAGTCCTTGGCCATAAACGGGCAATGGGCGACGCTCCACGATGTTGTTGATAAACAGCGGAATTAGTTTTTCCGGAAATTGATAAGGGCCGTAATTATTCGAACAATTGGTGATTACAGCAGGGAAACCATAAGTATCAACAAAAGCGCGCACAAAGTGGTCGGACGATGCTTTGGAAGCGGAATATGGACTGTGAGGAGCGTAAGGGGTTGTTTCGCTGAACATTAGTTCGGGGCGGTCGAGTGGTAGAGCACCGAATACCTCATCGGTCGACACATGGTGAAACCGTTTGCCGCTAAAGCCGTCGGGCGATGCGCTCCACCAATCTTTGGCGGCTTGAAGCAAGGTGAGAGTGCCTAAAACGTTGGTTTTAGCGAAGATAAATGGGTCGGAGATGGAGCGGTCCACATGGCTTTCGGCAGCGAGGTGTATGATGCCATCTACGTTGTATTGCTTAATAATGGCTGCAACAGCCTCATAATCAGTGATGTCGGCGCGATGGAAGCGATAGTTGGGCAAATCGGCCACATCGGCCACGTTGGCCGGATTACCGCAATAAGTTAGAGCGTCGAGGTTAATAATCAAATAGTTGGGATAGCGTTGCACCAGTCGGCGCACCAAGTGCGAGCCGATAAAACCGGCGCCACCGGTTACGATAATCCGCCGCGCCCAATTTGTATTTATGTTATCAATTATTTCCATATCATTCAAAATCTTTAATCACCAACCAAGCACCTTTGCGATTAGTGCCCACGCGCCTGATAATGCCTGATTTAATTAGTCGGGCCAAAAGCTTTTGAGCAGAGGAATCAGTGACATTCAGAAGTCTTGCGATCTCTCTTCGGGATATTTTGGGATTTTCTGTTATTATTGAAAGTATCTTTTGTAGTACTTGTTTTTTTTCAGTTTGGTTCCAAGTTTGGTTCCGAGTTTGGTGATTAACTGATTCATTGCATACTGAACTATTATCACATGATACACAGTTATTTACACCTTGATTTTTCACCAAACTTTGGTTCGGTTCCGTAGTTTGGTTCCGAGTTTGGTTCCAAGTTTGGTTCCGGCTCATTTTTTCGGCCACGGCGTTCTTTTCGGGTAGCATGAAGGCGACGGTGGTGTAAGATAAGTCGCTGTAGAACTGTACATCGAGGTTGGTGATTACGTCCTGCTCCATTTTTTCCGGGAAGGTGAGGCGGGTGAGTAGTTCGGTGCGGGTCATGGCCTAGAAGGGGGTGGAGAATTGGTGGAGGAGAGGATGGTGTAGGTCTTTGTCGGAGAGGATGATTTGATTGGCGGGTAATTGCCAGTCGATGTTGATATCGGGGTCGTTCCACATCAGGCCCCCTTCGGCTTGGGGAGCGTAGTAGTTGTCGCACTTATAAATGAAAGTGGCGAAGTCGCTGAGCACGGCAAATCCATGTGCGAAGCCTCGTGGTATGAAGAGTTGTCGGCAGTTGTCGGCAGAGAGTTCTACGGCAACGTATTGTCCGTAGGTGGTGGAGTTGCGTCGCAGGTCAACGGCCACATCGAGCACGGAGCCTTCGACCACGCGCACTAATTTTGCCTGAGCGTGGGGCGGAAGTTGGAAGTGGAGGCCGCGCACCACGCCGCGGTGCGACCGACTTTGGTTTTCTTGTACAAATTCTACGTGGGTACCGAGCAAGTCGTCGATTTGGTCGAGGCGGAAACTTTCGAAGAAATAGCCACGCGAGTCGCCGAAAAGTTGGGGTTGGAGAATTTTCACTCCGGATATGTTGGTATCGATTACGTTCATATTGGTTAGCGATTGTCGAGTTCTTCTACCACTTTCATCAGATATTGGCCATACTGGTTTTTGAGCATCGGGCGCGCGGCGTCGATGATTTGGCTACGTGAAATCCATCCGCGGCGGTAAGCCATACCTTCGAGGCAAGCGATTTTGAGGCCTTGTCGCTTTTCGAGCACCTCTACATAGATAGATGCTTCGGAGAGGGAGTCGTGGGTGCCGGTATCGAGCCAAGCGTAGCCTTGCGGGAGGGTTTCGACGTGGAGGCTTTGACGGTTGAGATAGTGTTGATTGACTGATGTAATTTCCAACTCGCCACGAGCCGAAGGGCGCACGTTAGCGGCCACATCAATCACGTCGTTTGGATAGAAATAGAGCCCGGTGACGGCATAATTCGAGCGCGGATGTTCGGGCTTTTCTTCGATTGAAAGGCAACGACCGGTGGAGTCGAATTCGGCCACTCCGTAGCGCTGCGGATCATTTACGCGATATCCAAACACAGTGGCGGTGCCTTGTGAGGCGCGTTTTACGGCAGATTGGAGCAGGGTGTCGAAGCCGGCACCGTGGAAAATGTTGTCGCCCAACACCATACATACATCATCGGAGCCGATAAATTCGCGTCCGATGATGAAGGCTTGAGCCAAACCGTCGGGCGAAGGCTGGGCAGCGTATTCAATATGGATGCCGAAATCGCTCCCATCGCCGAGCAGGCGCTCGAAAGCGGGGAGGTCGACAGGTGTGGAAATCAGCAGTATCTGGCGAATACCGGCTTGCATCAGAGTGCCGAGGGGGTAATAGACCATCGGCTTGTCGTATACGGGCAGCAATTGCTTGCTCACACCTTTTGTGATGGGATATAGGCGAGTGCCCGACCCGCCGGCCAAGATTATACCTTTCATATTGAAATTTTTTGCAAATTTAGTGATAATCGGCCAAAAAATCAAGCGGAGCGTAAAAAATTGAATGAAGGGGGGAGTGCTGACAACGTATTATTGCCGATTTCTCGGAAATTATTGCTACCTTTGCACTCGATTTTTAAACAATTATGGCTGATATAACGGAAAATATCGATAGTCTCAACATAATTGAGATGCCACAGGCACCTGCGGCTCAGTGTCTATACCCTCAACTCGACACGGCAACCGTGGGCGATTTGCCGGTGGTGGATTTTTCCTTAGCAACCGACACCATAGCAAGCGAGGCGGTGGTAGATCAGTGGAGCAATGGGATGGAACCGCAGATGCGCCATTCGAGCGAGGCCAATCGGTCGGGTTTGCTGACTGCAATAGCGCTTTTCGGCATTTTGATGGCCTTTAATTTTAAGCATTTGCGAAGGATCTGCAGCCATTATATAGAAGAATTGACTCGCCCACGCACTGGGCGCACTAATCTATTTGATGATCATCCGGCGGGCGACACTCGCTTGGCGATAATGCTTTTAACACAATTTGGTGTGTGCGCCGGCATCCTTCTGAGCGAAGGTATCATTTATAACTATCATATTCCGGAGGCCACAAATTTAAGCATTGCGGCCGTGGTATTGCTATGTGTCGGTTATCTGCTGCTGCAAGCGGTGGTGTATGCCGTGGTAGGCTATACCTTCGGAGGCAAATCGGTGATGCGTCGGTGGGTTGCATCGTTCAGTGCCGTGCATGCGCTGATGGGCACAATATCGGTGATACCGATGGCTTTGGCAGTGTTTTATCCCGAAGCAGTCAAAGCCGTTTGCTATGTGTCGGCAATAATATACTTGATAGGGCGCATTATCTTTATTTTCAGGGGTTTTAAGATTTTTTACGACAATTTGCTTTCGTGTTTCTATTTTATTTTGTACCTTTGCACCCTTGAAATTATTCCCTTAATTTTAGTGTATCAAACGGCCTTAACAATTATTGCTAAAATATTGTAGGTCAATAATTTACAAAAGCAAGACGTGAAAGTGAAGAAAATACTGGTTTCGCAGCCCAAGCCCTCTACCGAAAAATCTCCTTATTTTGATGTAGCCGAAAAATTCGGCGTGGAAATGGTTTTCCGCCCATTTATCAAAGTCGAAGGACTCTCGGCTAAGGAGTTCCGTGCCGTAAATCCAAAAGTGTCAATTCAGGAGCATACCGCTATTATTTTCACCGCTCGCACCGCAATCGACCATTTCTTTCGCATTTGCGAAGAGATGCGCATACACATGCCTGACACCCAAAAATACTTCTGCACGTCTGAAACTATAGCCAACTACCTCCAAAAATACATCGTTTATCGCAAGCGCAAAGTGTTTTTCGGCAAGACCGCTCGATTAATCGACCTCATTCCGTCGATGGAAAAGCACAAGAACGAGAAATATCTTTTTGCAGTGTCGGACGTGAATAATGGTGCTGACGACGCATTGCTCGAGCAACATAAAGTAAATTTCGACCGCGCTGCATTCTATCGCACCGTGTCGAACGATTTCACTCCCGACGAGCCGTTTGATTACGATATGTTGGTGTTCTTCTCACCTCAAGGAATTGATGCACTGAAGAAGAACTTCCCCGAATTCAATCAAGGCGACATCGCTATCGCCACTTTTGGCGCAGCCACCACTAAGGCTGCACAAGAAGCAGGCTTGCGCGTTGACATTGAGGCTCCATCGCCAGAGGCTCCGTCGATGCCGGCCGCTATCGAGCGCTATCTCGCCGCCCACCAATAATATCCTTATTGGACTTGCTTTCGCTATGCCTTCGCTGCGCCTTTATAAAAAAGAGAAATTATGCTCCACAGTGGCTATTGAGCAACTGTTCAGCCGCTCCGGTGCAGTTGAGAGTGCATTAGCATACCCATTGCGAGCCGTGTGGCGGCACAATGCCAAGCGCCACAGCGATGCGCTGGTGGCATTTGTGATTTCAGTGCCCAAAAAACGATTGCGCCACGCGGTGGATCGCGTGACTATGCGTCGCCGTATCCGCGAGGCTTATCGCTTGTGTCGACCGGCTTTCCCAATGCCTCAAGGCACACGTATCGACCTTGCTTTTGTGTATGTAGCCAATGCGTTGCTTCCTTATCAGGCGGTTGAACGCGCTGTAAATCGCATTATGACAGCCGTATCAGAATATGCCGCAAATAATGTTGAAGATGAAAGCGATAAGTAAATTCTTCGGGTGTCTGCTTATTCTTCCTATTCGCTTCTATCAACGATGCATCTCACCGCTGCTGCCTGCGGCTTGTCGCTACACTCCTACTTGCAGCCAATATGCTGTTGAAGCAATTCAGCGCCATGGACCAATTCGCGGCCTTTGGCTGGCAATTCGTAGGATTTTGCGATGCCACCCCTGGGGTGGAAGCGGTTACGACCCTGTGCCATGATTGACCTCCACAAATATCGCGATATTCATAGCCATCAAGCAAACCTTGCATTGCGAGGCGACACCATTGTAAGCATCTCCCCAAGCGAGGAAATGCTCGTCGGCGGCATCTACTCCGTTGGTATCCATCCATGGGACACAATCACCGCTCCTACTGCTGAAATGATTGAACTATTACGCCATAAGGCGTCGGATTCGCGCGTAGTAGCAATAGGCGAATGTGGCTTTGATATGCTTCGTGGTGGCTCGGTCGAGGTGCAACAGGCAGTGTTTGATATTCATACTACATTAGCCGAACAGCTGGATAAACCGCTGATAATCCACGCGGTAAGAGCCGACCACCTCATTTTGGCGTGGTTCAAACGGCTACGTCCATCGGTGCCATGGATTATTCATGGCTTTCGTGGTAGTCAACGTCGTGCTGAAGCGTTGCTGCGTGCCGGATTATATCTCAGCATAAATATCAATCATCCACTCAACTATCCGACTCCACCCGAACGCACATTCTTCGAAACCGACTGACATATTTTTGCTCTTTTGTGCAATAATTTGATTATTACTGCGTTATTAATAGAAGGTATTATGCACAGACGTGAACGAATGACAAAAAAAATCGTTTTTGCAACAAACAATGCGCATAAACTCCAAGAGATGCGCCAAATTGCCGGAGATGACTTTCAAATCCTCTCCCTGGCTGATATTAACTGTCGCGAAGAACTCCCCGAAACCGCCGATACGCTCGAAGGCAACGCCACCATGAAAGCGCAATATGTAAGCACTCACTATGACATTGATTGCTTTGCCGACGACACCGGCCTCGAAGTCGAAGCCCTTGGAGGTGCTCCCGGTGTACATAGCGCTCGCTATGCTTCAGATGGTCACGATGATTTGGCCAACACCGCCTTGTTGCTACGCAACCTCTCCGGTGTGGATAATCGTCGCGCTCAATTTCGCACTGCAATCGCGCTGATTGAAGATGGACAGTTACACCTGTTCGAGGGTCGAGTCACCGGCTATATCGCCACCGCTCGTAGCGGATCCGCCGGATTTGGCTACGACCCGGTATTTGTGCCCGATGGCTGGGATAAATCCTTTGCCGCCGCTACAGCCGAAGAAAAGAATGCAGTGAGCCATCGCGCTCGCGCTGCTGCAGTGCACGGTATATATGTCGG
>SFNM01000008.1 GCA_004552725.1 Bacteroidales bacterium
TTCTCAAAAACAAAGATAACCAAAAGGGTTGATACCTCGTGAGAAGTGTCAGCCCTAATTTATTTTCTTAGCAAAAGTTTTACCGGACAGTAATAAAATACTATAATCATGACACACTTTGAAAATTCGTTCGAAAACCTTTCGCAAATCTTCGCCCGTTGCGGCGAAAAAGTCGCTAACCTGGCATTGGCCGAACTCCAATCAGCAATCAATCAAGCCGTTGCCGCCCACGCATCACAAGCCGACGTCGAAGCCATCTTCGAGCCGGTGCGCTCATCCATCTCCGAAGCCAAAGCCGAGCGCCGAGCCCGTCGCAGAGCCGCCAAAGCAAAAAAACAAGCCAAAGCCCCCACCAACAACAAGCCCTCTGCCGCTGCTACAGCGCCGGCTGAAGCCGAAAAGCCCGCCGAAGCCGTCACCTCCGACATGGTAAAATACCTGCGCCGCTGCCCCGACAACTATATGCTCCAGGTGCTCAACAGTTACATCCACCTGCTCCTCACCGGCGCACTCATCGACACCTCCGACGACCCGCGCTACCTGCGCCACTTTATCACCATGGCGCGTGCATCCAAAATCATCGACAACCCTCAACCCGCCTCCATCGACAACCTCACCGACTTCTTCTTCGACAATCCCGCTCTGCCAATGCCTCGCGCCCAACGTCGCCAGTTTGAACGCGACCTCCGCAAACTCCGCCACCGCTCACACAATTAACCGCCCCGATTTTCTTTGCACAAAAACTTACTAATTTGCCGTTTTTGTGCAGTTTTGGCAAGTTTTAAACGCTCGTGCTTGGCCGTTTGGCAAAAAATTAGTAACTTTGAAGCGTATATGACCTATCATTATCCCTCTCGATGGATAGGACCTTAAATGATGTCACCAATATGACTAATTGTTCAAGCATACCTGAAGAGTTTCAAGATATAGCACCTTACGATGATTTTGTGTATCAGCAGAAGATAGCATCGTTGGTGCAAGAACCCGGATTTGAACACGCCGTGCGATTTGTGATGCCCGGTGTGGATTATCCCGAATTTGTAAACAACTTGCTGAAAGTCAACAATCAAATCGACTTTCAGTACAATGTGATGGGCCCGTTCCTCGAGATGTTGGTCAGCCGCACCACCAACGGCCTGAGTTGCGATGGTCTCGAGAACTTAGAGCCCGGTCGTTGCTACACTTTTATCACCAACCACCGCGACATCGTACTCGACGCTTCGTTCCTCAACCTTTGCTTCATTCGACGTCGCATGCCCCTCACTCAAGTTGCCATCGGCAACAATCTTTTAATCTACGATTGGATTACCGATTTGGTAAAACTCAATCGCAGTTTTATCGTCAAGCGCGACGTTCGCTTGGTCGATGCGCTCGAGGCTGCTCGACACCTCTCGGCATATATCCACTATGCCGTGAACACTCGCGGCGAATCGGTGTGGATTGCTCAGCGCGAAGGCCGAGCAAAAGACTCCAACGACCTCACTCAAGAAAGTTTGATTAAGATGGTGGGGCTCTCACCCGAGGCCGACACCCTCACCAACGTATTGAGTGCCAGCCTGTTGCCGGTGGCAATTTCTTACGAATACGACCCCAACGACTATCTCAAAGTGCGAGAGTTCTTGCTCCGCCGTCGCAACCCCGACTTCAAAAAATCACAGCACGACGACTTGCTCAGCATGGAAACCGGACTGCTCGGACACAAAGGGCGCGTACACTTCCGCTTCGGCAAGTGCATCAACACGGGTCTGACCGACAGCGGTGCAACCGAACGCAAAGAGGTCTTGCGCCAGGCTTGCCATATCATCGACAGCACAATCCACAGCGGCTACGAAATTTTCCCCTGCAACTACATCGCTTTCGACGAAATCGAAAACGTAAAACGCTTTGCACAGCACTACACCGCCGACGATGTGGCTGAATTCGACCGCTACATCGACCAACAGTTGCAACGCGTCGACGTGGAGAACATCACCGACGATGAGCGTACATTTATGCGCACCATGATGCTCACCATGTATGCCAACCCGCTGAAGAACAAGCTGGTAGCCGTCGAAGCATAATTTTTCTTCCGCCATGCGTATTTCCTTGCTCACCCTGCTCCCGGCATTGGTGATTTGCGCCGGTATCGACCTTGCTTTGGTGAAGTCGATGCTCCGACTATCCGTGGCGCCGGCGCTTCGGCGAGCATACACATGGCTCACAGCACTCACCGCCCTGTTAGTAATCTTTCTCATTGCCGTCCCCAAGAAAGATTGCAGCGACGGGCTGTTGGAAGTGCTCACCTACATTGTATTCTTCATCATCAGCCAATACTCCGCCAAGTTTTTAGCCCTGATACCGGCGGCATTGCTCTCATGGCGCCGCGCCTCATCCAAGATAGTGCGTTGGGTGCCGCTGGCAATTGCCGCTACGGTATTCGGTTCTATGTGGTGGGGGACGTTTGTCACTCGCTTCTCCACCAATGTCAACGAGGTTGACATCCCGCTTACCAACTTACCCGAAGCCTTCAATGGCTATAAGATAGTACAAATCAGCGACATACACATCGCTTCATTTGGTCATGACACCAACTTCATTGCCCAAGTAGTCGATGAAGTCAATGCCTTGAAGCCCGACTTGATTGTATTCACCGGCGATATTGTCACACGCAAAACTTCCGAACTGCAACCATTCGTATCCACTCTCGCACGCCTCTCCGCGCCCGATGGGGTATTGGCCGTGAAAGGCAACCACGATTATGGAAATTACTGCCACTGGCCAAACGAAGCCCTCCACCAAGCCAACAACCGCCTACTCGACTCGCTCTTCGCTGCAATGCACTGGCGGTTGCTCACCAACGCTACCGACACCATCAGTCGCGGCTCGCAGTTCATCACCGTCACCGGTGTGGAATACGAGTCGATGTTTGCCGACGAAGATGTGTTTGCGCGCGACCTCCACAAAGCCATCGACATCCAAGCCGCAAAAGACTCAGGTTGCCACATATTGCTTTACCACAGCCCGCAAAAATGGGACCAAGACATCGCTGCGCTCAACACTTTCAACCTAACTCTCAGCGGCCACACCCACGCCATGCAAATGGAAGTTTTGGGATTGTCGCCCGCTGCTTTGCGCTACGACCGTTGGGCCGGGCTCTACCAACACGATGGCTCTTATTTATATGTAAATCGAGGCATCGGCACCGTGGGCTTTCCCTCGCGCATCGGCTGCCATCCCGAAATCACTCTTCTAACCCTTAAATCCACCCACTGACCATGGCCGACATTATTGAAACTGCTGCACAACGGCTCAATTTGCCGGTGAATAAAGTGCGCGCCACAGCCCAACTCCTCGCATCAGGCGCCACAATCCCTTTTATCAGCCGATACCGCAAAGAAGTCACCGGCAACCTCAACGAAATAGAAATCAACAACATACAACTCGAAATCGAGCGCCTTACACGCCTCGAAGAGCGTCGTGATGCAATCATTGAAGCCATCCGACAGCAAGACAAACTCTCCGACGACCTGCTCCAACGCATCAACGAGGCTTCTACAGCCGCCGAACTCGAAGACTTATACCTTCCATACCGTCCCAAACGCCGCACTCGCGCCTCTATCGCTCGCGACCGTGGGTTAGAGCCATTGGCGCGTATGATTATGTCGGACAAGGGCTTGCCCGACCCACAGGCTGCAGCCGAGCGCTTCGTCAAAGGCGAAGTCAAATCCCCCGACGAAGCATTGGCCGGCGCTCTTGACATCATTGCGGAATGGATTGCAGAATCCGTGCCCGCTCGCAACATCGTGCGCAACCACCTACGTCGCGAAGCAGTAGTTCGCGCTTCGCTCAACCCCAAAGCCGACGACCCGGAAAAAATCAATACCTTCCGCGCATACTCTTCATTCTCACACCCCATGCGCTCCATCGCCTCGCACCAATACTTGGCGCTCCAGCGCGGTCAAGCCGAAGGCGTATTGCGCCTGTCGATAGATATCGACGACGACAAAGCCATCGACGAAGTGAAAAAGCGCACCATCAAACAATCCGGTACCGTACCATCGCGCAAATTAGTGGCCGATGCCGTGGACGACGGCTATCGCCGCCTGCTTCGTCCCCAAATCGAGACCGAAGTCGACGCTCTCTGGCGCGAAACCGCTGAGAAAGCCGCTATCAATATCTTCTCCGACAACCTGCGCCAACTGCTGTTAGCTGCCCCGTTGCGCGAGCGCAACGTGCTGGCCATCGACCCCGGTTATCGCACCGGATGCAAGGTGGTGGCTCTCGATAGCAATGGCAATCTCTTAGCCGACGACATCATATATCCCAACGAGCCCAAGCGCGACACCGTGGCCGCAATGCGCACTCTCATGCGCCTAATCGACGAGTACGAAATCGAAGCAATCGCCCTTGGCGACCGCACTGCCTCACGCGCCACTGCCGACTTCCTCCGCTCCAGCGGCATAGCCGACTTCTGCGAAGTGTTCGTGGTGAGCGAAAACGGCGCCTCCGTTTACTCCGCTTCCGACCTCGCTCGCGAAGAATTTCCCGATAAAGACGTCACGGTGCGCGGAGCCGTTTCCATCGGCCGCCGACTCATCGACCCACTGGCCGAATTGGTGAAAATCGACCCAAAAAGCATCGGCGTGGGCCAGTATCAGCACGATGTGGACCAAACCGAACTGCGTCGCGCATTGGATTTCGTAGTAGAAAGTTGCGTGAATTCCGTAGGAGTGAACCTCAACACCGCCTCGCCCCAACTGCTTGGCTATGTGGCCGGTATCGGCCGGCAAATGGCCGCTCGCATCGTGGAATATCGCACCGCTCACGGCGCCTTCGCCTCGCGCCACGACTTGCTCAACGTGCCACGCCTCGGTGCTAAAATCTTTGAGCAAGCAGCCGGTTTTTTGCGCGTGCCTGAGTCGTCGAACCCGCTCGACAACACCGGCATCCACCCCGAAAGTTACCCCATCGTGGAACGTATGGCACGCGATTTAAATGTCGACACCGACCAACTGCCCGCCAATAACGCGCTCATCGACCGCATTGACCCCACCCGATATGCCGACGCCGGCCAAGAAACTGTCAGCGACATCATTGCAGAACTGCGTCGCCCGGGCCGCGACCCCCGCGAAGGTGCCGACAACGTGGAATTTGACCCCACAATCAAAGAAATCGACGACGTAAAACCCGGCATGATTCTTCCCGGCAAGGTCAACAATATCACCGCTTTCGGTGCTTTCATCGACATCGGCATCAAAGAAAACGGTCTCTTGCACGTGTCGCAAATGGGCCGCGGACGCCGTGTGTCCAACCCCGCCGAAGTGGTAAAAATCAATCAAATTATCAACGTGAAAGTGCTCGACGTCGACTTGGAACGCCGCCGCATTTCATTATCCATCAAAGATTTATGAACAGCGAAGTAGTGCTTTGTCTCGGCTCAAATGTTGCTGACCGCCGCCAACGGCTCGACGGCGCGATACATCGCCTCGCCGCGCTCCTCACCATTCGCGACTACTCCGAAGCGGTGGAGTCGGCCGACGTCAGCGGCCTCGGCCGCGACTACCTTAATATCGTGGCCCGTTGCTCCACTTCACTATCCCTCAACGACTTACGTTCGCTAATCGCTGAAATAGAAACCATTGAAGGCCGCACTCCGCAGTCGAAAACCTCCGGCAGTATGCCCATCGACATCGATGTGGTGATGTACAACGGCAAAGTGGTGAGTCCATGCGACTTCCACCGCGACTATTTCCGCCAAGCATATCAATTATTAACATTAAAGCCCCAATCACTATGTCTGTAGTTCTGTATATCAATAAGTTAGGCGACGACTCCATCGCCATCATCGGCACCATGCGCCGTTATTTCGACCTCTCATTCTTTGAAGTAAGCGATTTATTGGAGCAAGAATTGCCCATTGAATTGCCGCCTTTGGACGACACATACGTAGATGCCTTTATCAGCGAAATGGGCCAAGTGCAGTCGAATATCGACCGTTCGCCCGGCCTAACTACGGAGAATATAATTGAAATTGCTACCGGGGCATTTGAAAATGTATTCGGCCAAAATGGTCAAGCACCAAGTCAGGGTGCCAAGCCCACCGAGTCCGGCGACGCGGCACCATTTGCCACACAGAAGCCAACAACCGACCTCAGCGACGCGGCGCCATTTGCTCGCCAGGAACCAACAACCGACCTCAGCGACTCGGCACCCTTTGCCACGCAGGAGCCAACAACCGACCTCGGCGACTCGATCGGCAAGTTCACTGTGCGCATCACCAATGCCGGACCGGCCAAATTGGCTATAGTGAAATTTGTGAAAGAGCAGTTAAATTGTTCGTTGGCCAAAGCCAAGGACATGGTCGACAACGGTGTAATTCCACTGGAATGTAGCCGCCAAGAAGCTGATGAGTTTGTTAACGAGTTGGCTGCATTAGACTGCCGTGCCACCATCTCCACAGCATCGGCCGCCAAACCCCAAACCGCCACCAAACCGCAGACTCAATCCAAACCTCAAGCCTCCGGCGAAGCCTTGTGCCCGTGCGGCTCCGGCAAGCCATTCTCGCAATGCCATGGCCGCAGCGCTTCATCGCAGTCAGCGTCAGGCAAAGTGTCGATAGAGATTGTGAAAGTAGGCAGCCCCGCCTTCAAAATGCTCGGCATCATCACCAAAGCCTACGGCATCGGTTACAGCGAAGCCGGCGCATACCTGCGCAACGGCGCCAAACTCCCCGAACTCCCCGCCTCCGAAGCCGCCAAAGTAGCCGACCAACTACGGGCCATCGGCTCCGAAGTCCGCTACTAATCCCAATGCCGTAATTCTCCGCCGGACTTAATAGGGTTATATATACACGCGTTCTTCGCGCTTGGTTCCACTGCAATCTAAGATGAGTTTCGGTAGAACGACAGTGGCACCACAATTCCTGTACAAAACTACTACACATTTCAATTATTGTAGTAGTTTTGTACAGAGCCCATATTCTTTCCATAGGTTCTCGGTTCGCTTTTGAATATATTCTACTACCTCATTAAATATACAGCAATCGCTCATGGAAGTATCGAGTAAGTATCGTCTGAAAGAAAAGTCCATCTCGCTTCGCCACATTAAGCAAACGGCTCCTAACGGAATGGCTAATGTTTGCATGTCGCTTACTCATAGTTTCACGCTAAGATAATGTTGGAGAATGTTGGATATTCTAAGGATATGCGCGTATTTCATCAACTTGGAGATGTCGCGATCAGCACGAGCCAAATATGCTGTAAGGACCTCCGAGCATACATCGGTTCCAATCTTATTGCGAAATTTAATTGCATCACAAACACATCTTTCAATATCATAAATACGAATTGAATATCCCCCAACATTCATTGTGGTTATACCAAGGTCAAATATGCTTTCCGTGATAAAGTAAAATTCAATTGAAGGATAATCCGGTGACACAATTTTTCTGCCTCGCTTGACTGCCACATGGTATGCCTGCGGAATAGTTGTAGTAAGCGAATAAATATTCCACGCAGTCCAACGACAAACAACGCCTCCAGGGGCTATTGCTTCAATATCGATCATTATATCTGCCAGTTGGTCGGGCGTAGCATATATGCCTCGACGAACTTGAACGAGTTCGCCTTCCCGGTACTTTTGCAACATTGAGTAATACTGTGAACGTCCCCGGCGCTTGGCCGCGTTGGAAGTATAAAATGATTTGGTAAGCATATATTTTGAAAATTTGTACAAAGGTACTACATTTTTCTGAATTTGTAGTAGTTTTATATAGATTTCTTTAAAACGTCTCACGGAGCGGGAGGTGATTCGCACTGCAAGCCGTAGGTTTGGAGGATTATTTTTTTAGGACGGTGGCGTCGAAGCCTACGCAATTGCGGTAGATGTGTATGCGGTAGAACACCACGCACACGGAGTCGTTGCTAAGGGTCATTTCTTGCACATCGAGGGGGTGGCGTTCGTTGGTCAACTGTTGCAATCTGTCGAAATGGATGGTATCGGAGAGGATGAGGGTGCTGACGGCATCATACACCTTCACTGCGCCACTTTTGTCCAAGTCGACACTGCGATTAATCAGTACCGAGCGATAGTCGCCGAGCGGCACTTCCACAAAGTCTACATTATAATCTATCGGATATTCGAGGTCGTCTTGTCCATTTTCACTGTTGTCAGACTTGGAAGACTGAGTTTTTGATTGATACTTCTGGTCGGCAAGCCATATTTCATCATCTTGTATCCACTTGCCGAAGGTGTCATCGGCAGCATCCTTGCCTATATCAGAGCGCAGATACAAATAGATTGAGAGCAAATCATCGTATTCATCGCTGCCTTTGATTTTGGTGAGGGCATCGGCGTTGAGTTTTCCATTTTCGAGCACTTGTATTTGTTCGGCCACCGCATAGAAGCGTTTGAGTTGGGCGCGATAGCCGATGTCGTCAGCACTTAGGCCCGGGATATAAGTGAAGGCAACGATAAACGCCGAGGCACAAATCAGCATAAGCCGATATTTGTTCCACCGCTCCACGAACATCATAGCGATAATGCACAACATAGCCACGCCGGCCACCGCCAAATAAACGCGGCTCATAGTGAACGAATATTGGCCGATACGATACGACAACCCCGCCCAATAGAGCACCATCAACGGCAAAGAGATGATGTGGAAATTATTGAAGAACCAGCCATACCAGCAGCGGGTATCATTTGCCAAGAGCATTTTGCCGAATATAGTGCCGATGAAGTAGATGAGCACCATTGCGGCCAATCCGCCGTCGGGCAGTTCCCATTTCGCCACGATGTTAATACCATACAGATAGAAGATGGCGGCATACGCTATGATGGCCGGACATATTATGAAGTTGACAGCGATATCGACCACTTTCGAACGGCTATCCGGAGTGGTGTCGTCAGAGGCTTGCGCTATCAAGAACGTCACCGGCATCACCATGTAGGCCGAAAAGTAGAATGGGATGATGAACGTATACTGCACACCGAACAAAGCGTCGACCAAGACAAGCATTATCGACAATGCAATCATTGAAATCATTGCCAAAGCGCCGGCGATAGCGGCATAGCAGCACACGTTGATGGTGTCGACGGCAAACGCTTTGTTGTCCGTCTTGCCTCGGCTGAACAGATAAGCCACCATAATCAGCGGGAACAAGAACCAGAATTGCGGAGCGAAGAAAAATGTTGTGATGTCGACAAAGAACATGGCAATGGGCGGCACTACGGTGGCATAGTACACCCATGGCATCTTTCGTCCTGCCAGATTGTGGACGGTCAACGACAACAAAAAGGCCAATGGGAACAGCATGGAATGTTGGTATTCAATGTCATCAGCGCTATTCCAAAGTTCCATCACCAAGTAAATGAATGATATCACTATCTCAATTGGGTAGGTTTTCACCACCGACCCGATGCTGTGTCGCAGACCTTTCATTCGAGAGTTCATAATGCCGTGTATTTGATGTGTCTTTCCTATACAACGCTAAATTCCTACCCTTTAGTATCTTATATCAACAAAAAAGAAACACGAATGTAGCCAATTATATTTGCCATATACTTTTTTACGTAAGTATTAACTATATTTCCAAGAAATTTTGTAAATTTGTCAATGACTATAGCCCAACCACATAAACGGCATAATTAGAACGCGATATATGGCAAACGAATCATTATCGGCAGCAAAGGCGGCCAAAAACGACGAATTTTACACTCAGTATTACGATATTGAGCGCGAAATCAATGCTTATTTGGAATATGACCCGGACGTGTTTCGCGGCAAAACGGTGCTGCTACCATGCGACGACCCCGAGTGGAGCAATTTCACCCTGTATTTTGCGCAACATTTCCAGACGTTGGGGCTCAAGAAGCTGATTTCCACCTCCTTTGCGCCCGATAGCAAGCGGTTCAAGACACCCTACCAGCCGTCGCTGTTCGAGCAGGACGCGCCGCAGTTTGACCCCTCGAAAACCTGCATCAAGGGCAAGATTTTCGAGCTGGATCACGACATCGACGGCGACGGCCGCATCGACTTCCACGACCTCGAGTGGCACTACCTTGAGGGTGATGGCGACTTCCGCAGCCGCGAGGTGACAGCGCTACGCGACGAGGCCGACATCATCGTCACTAACCCGCCCTTCTCCCTCTTCCGCGAGTTCCTCGCCTGGATAATGGCCGCGGATAAGAAGTGCTTGATTTTAGGCAATATGAACGCCATTACCTATAAGGAAGTGTTTCCGCTTATAATGAAGAATGAATTATGGATTGGTCCTTCAATTTCAAGTGGTGACAGAGAATTTGGCATACCTGATGAATATCCTATTACCGCAGCCGGTTGGCGCATAGATGAAAATGGGAAAAAATTTATTCGCGTAAAAGGTGTAAGATGGTTTACCAACCTTGAGCATGGGCGGCGACACCAGCCGTTATCGCTGATGACGATGGAGGAAAACATCATGTACTCCAAGCACAAGGAGGTACGCGGCAAGGGATATGCACACTACGACAACTACGATGCCATCGAAGTACCTTTCACCGACGCTATCCCTTCCGACTACGAAGGTGTAATGGGCGTTCCCATCACCTTCCTCGACAAATACTGCCCCGAGCAATTCGAAATCTTAGGAATAACTGATAGAGGAAATGAGTGGAATATAAAGGTAAAAGAATATACTATTTTAGATTCTCCTAATTTTGCTGATTTGAATCGTCGAGGTGCAATATTAAGCAACGGCACACTAATTTCAACTTATGCTCGATTATTAATTAGAAGTTTGATGTAATTTACTATGAAAACTCAGCTACATACAGAGTGGACCATCGCTGATATTTGCGACGGGTTCGTATATAATGAATTGGAAGCCAAAGGTTTGTTCGGTATGGGCGGCCGCCTCACCATCCAACCCGAATACCAGCGCAATTATATCTATGCCGACGGCAAAAAGGACGTGGCCGTGATTGATTCCGTCCTCAAAGGTTATCCCCTCGGCCTGATTTATTTCAACCGCACTGCCGACGGCCGCTTCGAAGTGCTCGACGGTCAGCAACGAATCACATCCTTGGGCCGTTTCTTCAACGGAAAACTCGGCATCAAGGACGCCAACGGCCTGCCGCAGAGTATCGGCTCGTTGCCCAAAGAACTACGCGAGAAATTCCTCTCCTCACCGTTGCTCATCTACGAATGCGAAGGCACCGAACAGGAAATCAAAGAATGGTTCCGAACCATCAACATTGCCGGCGTGCCGCTCAACCACCAAGAGCTGCTCAATGCCGTGTACTCCGGGCCGTTCGTCACCAAAGCCAAGGAGGTGTTCAGCAACTCCCAAAGCGCCAAGGTGCAGATGTGGAGCGCCTACGTGGCCGGCGCCGTCAACCGCCAAGACTTCCTCGCCACCGCCCTCGACTGGGTGAGCCGCGGCAACGCCGAAGACTACCTGCGCACGCACCGCTTCAGCGCCGACATCACCGAATTGGTCAACTACTTCAACAGCGTCATCGACTGGGTGCACGCCGTGTTCCCCTTGGTGGAAAACGAGATGCGCGGCCTTAAATGGGGCGAACTGTACGAAAAATACCACACCACACCCTACAACCCGGCGCACATGAAGGAGCGCGTGGCCCAACTCTATGCCGACCCATACGTGAAGAACCGCAAAGGCGTGTTTGAATTCCTATTGGGCGGCGAAACCGACACCAAGTTGCTCGACATTCGCATCTTCGACGAAGCCACCAAACGCGCCGTCTACGCCCGCCAAACCGCCGACGCCAAGGCCAAAGGCACTTCCAATTGCCCCTACTGCGCCATCGGACACGACGCATCCGCCTCCAAAATCTGGAAGCAGACCGAAATGGACGCCGACCACGTCACCGCCTGGAGCCGCGGCGGCGCCACCACCATCGACAACTGCCAAATGCTCTGCAAGCACCACAACCGCTCCAAAGGCAACAGTTAACTTCACACCAAGGACTGCACCTTGTAGTAGAAAGTGTGTCAAAAGCCCTGCGCGGTCGAACGTGTATGCAAAAAAACCAGGAGGACAGGATAAAAGGATCATAGTCAGATGATTACCGGTAGTGCCGCGGCAAGCCGCGGCACTACAAGTGGCTGATTGCCCGTTCTACCATATAACAAAACTGTATTTTGTTGATTATCAAAGGTTAAGCAAGTTGCCGCGGAGCGGTTTTAATGCGCCGGAGGTGCTATATTTTCGTTAGCCCCCGGGTGCTACCGCGGAGCGGGTTGCTCCCGGGGGTGTGGTCGTGCATGATTTACGTTCCCGGGAGGGGATCTCTCGCAGGCGTGTCGCCGCCGGACGCAGATCCCCTCCGGGGAACGGGTGGTGGGGGGCATCGACCGTGGGTAGGAACCACTCCGTGGTACCAACCCACGGCTAACGAAGATATAGCGCCTCCGGCGCATCAAAGCCGCTCCGCGGCAACATGTTAAGCCCCTAATAATCAAGAGAATGTGGGTATACTATATGATAGTACAGGACTTAACTTGTTAGTATTCTATTGATTGTGTGTAGCCTCGGCATATAAACAACACGGCCCCACATGGGCAAAGCCAATGTGGGGTCGTGTTGTTTAAGGGAGATTATTACTTGGTAAGAGGGGAGTAGTCGCGGCTGTAGCGGAATTGTTGTTGGAGGAAGTCTTCGGTGAATGAGATTGTTACGTCGGTGATGTTGCCTTGGGCATCGTAAACGGGGGTGTAGACGGGGTTGACGAAGCCTTTGTAGGGCGCGATGTTGAGGGAAGCGTAACGACGGAGGACTTCTTTGTGGAGTTTTTGGTCAACGCGCACAGCGTATGTTTCTACCATGTTGGCAGCGGCTTGGTAGTCGCCTGTGGAGCGGATGCGCTGGATTTCGGCGAGGAGTTGACCGAAGAGGCCGCGTAGAGCCTCGTAGTCGTTGATGCGGATGTATGTTTTGCCGGAGCGACGCACGAGTTCGATTACTTTGTCTTTTTTGCCGTGTTCATAGCACCAAGCGGCGATGAGTTGGCGGTTGCGCATGTGAGATTCTTCTACGTTTTTGCCGGGTTCGATGCGCACGAGTTGGGTCATCAGGCCGTTGAGGATATATTTATAGTATTCGGCTTTGTAAGCGTCGGGATTGTCGAGCAGGCCGAGTTGGAGCATCATTGGGTCGGCGAGGTAGTAGAGGGCGAAGAGGTCGGCACGTGCTTCTTCGATGGTTGAGCCGTGTGCTTTGAGGGCGTTGTCGTCGACGCCGGGGAGTAGGATGCCGGAGCCGTGGCCAAGACATTCGTGGAGGTCGGTGTGGAGGTTATCGGTGATATATAGGTACTTGTCCATGAGGTCGGAAGTGGCTTGGTCGATAACGAACTCTTGGTTGAAACCGTTGCCGACGGCAGCCTCAGCGTAAGCGAGGGTGAGGTTGGCGATGGTGACGGATTTAGAGCCATGAGCGGCGCGAATCCACAGCGAGTTGGGGAGGTTGATGCCGATGGGCGATGAGGGATAAGAGTCGCCGGCGAGAATGGCGGCATTGATTACCTTGGCGCTGACGCCGCGCACGTGGGGTTTGCGGAATTTGGGGTCGACGGGCGAGTGGTCCTCAAACCATTGAGCGCTATCGGAGAGGACTTCGGTGCGATGGCTGGCTTCGATGTCCTTGTAGTTGACGATTGATTCCCAGTTGCCAATCATGCCGAGGGGGTCGCCGTAGGTCTCGATGAATGAGTTGATGAAGTCGACGCGCGAGTCGGTTTGCTCGGTCCATTTAATCCAATAGTCGTCGGAGATGCGGAGGTCGGCGGTAGTGTACACGTCGATAAGGCGGGCGATAACGAGGCGCTGAGCGTCGCTTTCGGCGTAGGCTTGTGCCAGAGTGAGGTTGTCGATGATGTGACGAATGGCTTCAGAGTAGAGGCCGCCGAGTCGATAAGGCTGCTCTACCACTTTGCCGTCTTGGAGAGCCATGCGCGAGTAGTAGCCGTACATCACGGGCGAAGCATCGTTGGGGTCTTTGATGCCGGCCCAGTAGGCTTCGACTTGCTCTTGTGTGAGACCATCGGCATAGAGGTTGTTGGCCGAGGTAGCGATGAGGTCGTCGCCTTCGGTTTGATTTACGCCTTTGGCGTCGACAGTGGGGTCGAAAATCACGGTGAGGAGTTCATCTTGGATGGCAGTCCACGGACCTTGCGGAGCGGCAGCCAATTGCGCGGCGAGCCATTCAGAAGAAAACTCGGGAATGAATTTGTCGGTGGAATAGTGGTGATGGATGCCGTTGGCAAATTCCACTTGTTTCACATATTTTTCGAAGGCGAGCCACTGGGTGTCGCTGAGGCTGCCGTCGTAATACTGATATACAGTCTCAAGCATTTGGCGCAGCACGAGGTTGTGTTTGTAGTGTTGATCCCAGAGAATGTCGCGCCCCCAAAGAGCGGCTTCGCTTAGATAGTAAACGAGGCGTTTTTGGTTGAGAGTTAGAGAGTTGAAGTCGGGAACTTTGTAGCGGAGAACTTCGATGTCGGCGAAGCGGTCGACGTGGTAGTTGAAATCGGATTGAGCCATGGCGGATGGGGCAGCGGCGGCGCATAGCGCGGCGGAAATGACTGCGGTTTTAAACAGGTTCATCGGATAGTGGTTTTATGGTTCGTGTCAGGTAGTTTATTCAACGTATAAGATCAGGCCCTTGAGGTATTCGCCTTCGGGGTGGTAGATGTTGATGGGGTGGTCGGCAGGCTGTGTGAGTTGATGGAGTATGCGCACTCGGCGGCCGGTTTGAGCGGCGGCGGAGAACACGGCCAGACGGAAGTCGCGTCGGTCGACAGCCTGCGAGCAGGAGAATGTGAAGAGGATGCCACCGGGGGCAATGCGGCGCAAACCGGCGGCGTTGAGTTTTTGGTAGCCGCGGAGTGCGTTGCGCAAGGCATCGCGATGTTTAGCGAAAGCGGGCGGGTCGAGCACCATAAGGTCGTAGGCGTTATCGCCCACAGAGTCGAGGTATTTGAAAGCGTCTTCGGCGTAAGCGTGGTGGCGAGGGTCGTCGCCGAAATTGAGGCGTATGTTGGCTTCGGTGAGGGCAACGGCCTTAGCGGATGAGTCGACGGAGTCGACTTGAGTGGCACCGCCGCGCATGGCGTAGACGGAGAAGCCGCCGGTGTAGCAGAACATATTGAGGACTCGACGGCCACGGCTATATTGTTCGAGAAGCGCACGGTTGTCGCGTTGGTCCACGAAGAAACCGGTTTTTTGGCCGCGGAGCCAGTCGATATTGAATTTGAGGCCGTTTTCGATAGCGATATTAGTGTCGCTATGGCCGATTAGATAGTCGTTGACGGGATCGAGGCGAGCCTTGTAGGGGAGGGTTGTCTCCGACTTGTAGTAGACGTTGACTACGCCTAAATCGGGGAGGCGGGTGAGGGCTTCGGCAATGATTTGGCGGGCGAAGTGCATGCCGGGCGAGTGGGCTTGCACCACAGCGGTGTCGCCATAGATATCAACCACTAAACCGGGGAGGAAGTCGCCCTCGCCGTGGACGAGTCGGAAGGCGGTGTTGTCGTCGCGGCGCAGGCGCAAGGCTTTGCGCAATGTCCAGGCTTGCAACAGGGCTTGATAGTAGAAGTCGGCATCGATGATACGGTCGCTGAATGATAGGATGCGCACGGCGATGGAGCCGATTTGGAAGTGGCCGACACCCATGACGCGACCATCGGCCGCGAGCACTCGCACCACTTGACCTTCTTCCACATCGGTGGGCATGGCGGTGAGAGCGCCGGAGAATACCCAAGGGTGGAAGCGCTCCAGCGAGGCTTCTTTGCCGCGACGGAGGCGCAAATCGGGATATTGAGATGTGGTTTGCATATATTTACTTGATGATCAGGCGATAGATGTCGTTGATATTGGCATAAACGAGGAGGAGGAAAAGCAGAGCCATGCCCACGGTGTTGGCGCGTTCGAGGAATTTATCGGGCACGCGCCGGCGAGTGATGACTTCCCAAACGAGGAAGAGTATGTAACCGCCATCGAGCGCGGGGATGGGCAAGAAGTTCATAAATGCCAAAATAATGGAAAGCAATGCGGCAATGTTCCAGAAAGCGTACCAATTCCAAGATGTTGGGAAGAGGCTGCCGAGTGTGCCGAAGCCGCCCACACTTTGAGCGCCGCTCTTAGTGAAGAGCATTTTGAGTGAAGAGGCGTATGTGGTGAGTTGGTCGACGGCGAGAGTCCACCCATGGGGGATGGATGCGAAGAAGCCGTACTGCACTTCTTTGAAGTCGTAGATATCGTAGGCGTTGGTGGTGAGTAGGATGCCGATTTTGCCGTCGGAGTCGACAGCCACGGGGATGCGCATCAATTGGTTGTTGCGAAGAATCGACATAGTGGGTATAGTGTCTTTGTAGTTGGCAAGAAGGGGAACGAACTCGGAGAGAGAAGGCACTGTGTCGGAATTGACAGCAACGATACGGTCGCCGGGAAGGATGCCGGCCTCGGCAGCACCCTTGCCGCCTTGCACGTCTTTCACGATTACGGGCAAGCGCATGGCCATAAAGCGTTGGTTTTCAGCCATGAGTTGTTCGAGGACGGGCTGAGTCATCGTGAAGGTGAGGGTGTCGGCATGATTGCGCAGGACGGTAATTCGCGAGCCGTCTTGAACCATCTCCCACATATCGCCTGTGGAAGCGGGGTCGACTTCCATGTCGTTGACTTTAAGGATAATATCACCATTGCGCAGACCGATTTGCCGGATGGTTTCGGTGAAATCCATACCCTCTGAGATGTTTTGGAGAGGGACCACGCGCTCGCCCCAGGTGAATGAGATGCCGGCGTAGATGATGATTGCCCCGATGAAGTTGAATAGCACGCCGCCGACCATCACCAAGAGGCGTTGCCAAGCGGGACGGGAGCGGAACTCCCAAGGTTTGGGCTCGGCAGAGAGTTGAGATGAGTTGGTGGTTTCGTCGACCATGCCGTCGATTTGGCAGTATCCGCCGAGCGGGAGCCAACCGATGCCGTAAACGGTGTCGCGCCAAGTGGGTTTGCCATCAATGGGCGGACAAGGTTTTCCTATTTTGACTGTGCGCCATGCTTTAGCGTCGTCGTTGCTGAAAAAGAGCAGTTCACCGCGAGCGGGGATGTATTTTACCAGCGAAAAATTGGGGTTGAAGAAAAGATAGAAGCGGTTGACGCGGATTTTGAATATACGAGCGAAGAAATAGTGACCAAACTCGTGAATGATTACCAAAATCATCAGAGCGAGGACAAGTTGAGCGGCTTTGAGCAGAAATGTTTCCATTTATTTAGATAAGTTGTCGATAAAAGAGGCGGCGCGAGCGCGAGCCTCGGAGTTAGTGGCAACGTAGTCGTCGAAAACGGGTTGCGCTATGAATTGAGTGCTTTGAAGAGTTGCTTCGATTACGCGGTAAATATCGCCGAAGGCGATTTGGTCGCGGAGGAAAGCGGCGACAGCCACCTCGTTGGCGGCATTGATGATGCAGGCGGCATTACCGCCTTTTTGGAGAGCGAAGTGAGCGAGGCCCAAGCAGGGGAAGCGGTTGAGGTCGGGTTGTTCAAAGGAGAGTTGGTTGTGGACGAGCAGGTCGCAGAAGTCGCTTACATGGTCGATGCGAGAGGCTTCGCCAAGAGCGTAAGCGATAGGGAGAGTCATGTCGGGCACACCCATCTGCGCCTTGATGCCGCCGTCGATAAATTCCACCATGGAGTGTATGATTGATTGCGGGTGAACAATGGCACTAATCCGCTGTGGGTCGATACCGAAAAGCCAACGAGCTTCGATGATTTCGAAGGCTTTGTTGAGCATTGAAGCGGAGTCGATGGTGATTTTGGCGCCCATATTCCAGTTGGGGTGTTTGAGCGCTTGAGCAGCAGTGGCGCGGGCGATTTGGTCGGCGCTCCAAGTGCGGAACGGCCCCCCGGAAGCGGTGATAATCAAGCGTTTGACAGTGGCGGGGTCTTCACCGCGGAGGCATTGGAATATGGCAGAGTGTTCGGAGTCGACGGGAAATACACGCGTGGTGCTATCTTTGAGGAGGGAGGTGATGTACTCACCGGCCACTACCATGGTTTCTTTGTTGGCTAATGCGATGTCCTTTCCGGCACGGATGGCGGCGATGGTGGGGAGGAGCCCGCTGTAGCCCACAGTGGCGGTAACCACCATGTCGACGCACTCGGCAGCGGCAGCAGCTTCAACGGCTTTGTCGCCGGATGCGGTGGCGATGCCTAAAGGGGCGAGGGCATCGTGCAATTTGGGATAAGCGGAGTCGTCGGCGATGATAGCCCACTGAGGGCGGAAGCGGCGTGCTTGGTCGATGAGGAGGTCGACTTGGCGGCCGGCCACTAACACGGAAGCGCGGTAGCGGTCGGGGTGACGCTCGATGAGGTCGAGCGTTTGGCGTCCGATAGAACCGGTAGAACCGAGTATTGCTATTTGTTTGCAATTGGGAGTCATTGTGATGCTAATAAGGGAGATAGAGTTCGGGGGAGAGTTTCACACCGGCGTGCCACATTTCGAGCGAGAGGGGAATGTTGTCGGGAGTAACAGCAATTCGCTGCCCGGCCACTACCTTGTCGCCGGCTTGGATGTAAACGTGGTCGATATTATTGTAAATGGATATAAAATCGTTGGGATGTTGAATGATAATTGAGAAAAGGCCGTTGGGGGCGATGTTCACTGCCACGACGGAGCCGCGATAGATGGAGCAAACGGGTCCTATAGCGTCGTCGCTGAGCGAAGGGGCTTCGAAAATCATGCCTTCGGCGGCAATAGGTGCAAGGACAGAGAGGTTGAAACGGCGGTCGTCTTCGAATTGGCGCACAAACATACGCTCGGCGGATGATGCAGCAATCAACGAGTCGGCATTGGCTTGGGAGGCGGAGGGGAGAGGGGTGGGCTGAGTGGAGATGCTGTCGGAGAAAATATTGCGTATATTTTCGACGTAAGCGGTTTGCTGACGGCAGATTTGCTCTAAAGAGTCGATGCGCAGAGCGGCTTGCTGATACTGGCGGCGGAGGTCACCACGAAGTTGACCGGGGAGGAATGTGCCGAGAGGTGTGAACATAAATAGCACAACGATGAGGGAAACCAATGCGGCCACAACGGCAATGGCGGCTAAAGACACGCGGACGCCGCTGAGGTGCAAGCAGAGGAGATTGGCGAGGGTATTTTCGTTGATAATCACCACACGAAAACGGCGGCGTGCTTTGTAGGCACGCTGCGTCATTCGCCTATGCCACTGCCAAGGGAGCAACCGGCGAAGCATCGGTGTAAACTTCGAGATTTTCAACACCGCAAATTTACGAAAATCTTTTGAAAAATGAGTAAGATAGCGGCAAATTTGTGAGGAGAGGAGTATGATTTTTTGTAATATAGAGAAAAAAGACTCACCCCCATACCTTTGATTGAAGGAATGGGCTTTGGCTCAAGGGCGCTGCCGCGCCGCTCGGCTTCCGCCTCGCCACCGAACCTCACCGCGTGCGTCGGCGAAGATTTTTTGGTAGGGATAAGAAAAAAGGCTGCCGAGGCAGCCTTTTTTTGGGTATGGGAAATGGGATTATGCGTTGAGGGCAGCGTTGGTTTTGTGAACGGCAGCGGCGCTGGCAGCGAAAGCGGCTTTTTCTTCGTCGTTGAGGTCGAATTCAACGATTTTTTCGATACCGTTTTTGCCAAGGATGCAGGGCACGCCAATGCAGAGGTCGGCTTCGCCGTATTCGCCTTCGAGGAGAGCGGAGCAGGAGATGAGGCGCTTTTGGTCGTGGATAACGGCAGCAGCGACTTGAGCAGCAGCGGCACCGGGAGCGTACCAAGCGGAAGTGCCGAGGAGTTTGGTGAGGGTGGCACCGCCCACCATTGTGTCGGCAGCGACTTTGTCGAGGACTTCAGCGGGGAGGAGAGTGCTAACGGGAAGACCGCGGTAAGCAGCGAAGCGTTTGAGAGGGATCATGGTGGTGTCGCCGTGGCCGCCGATTACGATACCTTCGACTTCGGTGGCGTTGCAACCGAGGGCTTGAGAGAGGAAGTATTTGAAGCGAGCGCTATCGAGAGCGCCGCCCATGCCGATGATGCGGTTTTTGGGGAGACCCATTTCTTTGTGAAGGAGATAGGTCATAGTGTCCATGGGGTTTGAAACGCAGATGATGACAGCGTTGGGGGAGTGTTTGAGAACGTTGTCGGCAACAGATTTTACGATACCGGCGTTAACGCCGATGAGTTCTTCGCGGGTCATGCCGGGTTTGCGGGGGATACCGGAGGTGATAACGACAACGTCGGAGCCTTCGGTAGCGGCGTAGTCATTGGTTACGCCTTTGAGGCGGGTGCTAAGGCCGAGGATGCTGGCGGTTTGCATGATGTCCATGGCTTTGCCTTCGGACACACCTTCTTTGATGTCGAGGAGAACGACTTCGTCGGCAATTTGTTCGGTAACGAGAACGTTTGCGCAGGTGGCGCCCACATTACCGGCGCCGATGACTGTAACTTTTGACATAGTATTTTAGAATAAAGAGTGTTATGTAGTTCTTTAATAATGGTTTTGTGTTAGCACTGCAAATTTAATGAAAAATTTCCATAATAAGAAAAATAAAGGAATAATCTTTCAAAAAAAGTGCATAATTATTGATTTTGGGTAGTTTCCGCGTCAATTGGGATGGATTTTGAGGAGAAAGATGGGAGAGTGTAGTAGATTGAGAAGGAGCCGGATATTGAAGAGTCGCGAGTGCCAAATCCGGGTACATACCATGGTTTACCGTAGGGGGAGTTTCCTTCGTGGAGGATTGTGTGGTATCGGATTTTCCAACCGGCGCTGAAGTTGCGCCAGAGTTTGACTCTGAGGCCGAAGCATATTTCGAGCCATCCGGCGGAGGTGGATTGCGATGGGATGTTGAAAGAAGCATCTTGCTGCCAATAGGGGTATTGCGCCGAAATGTTGTCGATGCTCCATTTGAAAGGTGAGAAGCCGTAGCGTAGGCCGGCGGTAAATGAGTATTCGCTGTTGGAATTGAACATAAAGTTGTAGTCGCAACCTACTTTGGCATAAACAGTTAGAGGTGAGCGGTAGGTGTAACCGTGGTTGTCGTTGTAGTTTTTGGCAGAGCCGAGACCGACTTCAGCGGTAGGGAAAAAGCGGTTGTGGATGCTGAGGTCGATGGAGAAGTCGATAAGGCCGTAATGTTGTCCAAATGCGCGCATTACGGGGTCCCAGATGTTAACGCCAAGTGATAATGCGCCCCAACGAGGGTAGTTGAGTACACGACGTTTGTTTTTGATTGCGGCGGAGTCGAGCCATTCGGTACCGTTGACAGAGTCGACCCAGAGGATAGAGCCATCGTTGCGCGGGTATCCGACAGCGTTGGCTCGAAATGCGGCGTTGATGTAAGCGGTGTCGTTGCGCATTTGGTTGATAGGCTGGGTGGCGGAAGCGGCATTGTTGACGGGGTTGATGTGTCGGCGCGATGACGAGGATTGCTGAGCGCAAAGAGATATGGCAAAGCACAGGAGGATGAGAAGTATTATGAAGCGAGAGCGAATCATAACGAAGAGCCCTCCTCGGCATTGGTGCGGAAGTAGATTCTGATGCGTTCGCGTTCGATATTAGAGATAAGCGGGTCAACGACTACGACAGAGTCGATGAAAAGCGATGTCCATTCGGTATTTGTGATGCGATAGTAGTACATAGCACCACATTCGTCGGAGGCGAAGTAAGGGAGCGACTCGTAGTTGAAAGTGATTGTGTCGCTTAAACCTTCGAGGTTCTCCTGGCGATAGTCGATTGCCCAACGGATTTGCGAGGCGGCCGGAGTGAATGGGAGGTAGACTTGAGTGGCGCGGGAGCCGGCGCCAAGGATTAGCGAGTCGTTGGGAGCGCCGGCGGCGTGAATGTCAATGGCATCGAGGGCGATGATTTTTTTCGATGACGAGTCGTAGAAGCCTGCTAATGGGATGGCGGAGCCGTTGTCGAGGCAACCGGAAGAAGAGCATGCGGCGACAGCGGCACAAATTATTGATATTATGCAGATAATCAGAGGTTTCCCCATTTTGTACGGTGGAATGTAGTTAATCTATTCTGAGTTCCTCGTCGATTTCGTAGTCGTTGCGTCGCGAAGAGTTGCGAGCTACTAATTCGCCGACGAAGCCGGCGAGGAAAAGTTGGGAGCCGAGGAGCATCAGAGTGAGAGCGAGATAGAAATAAGGGGAGTCGGTGACCAGGATGTAAGGATTGCCATGGTACATATTGTAGAGTTTGGAGAAGCCTACCACAGCCACGGCAATGAAGCCGAGAATAAACATCAGGGAGCCCCAAAGGCCGAAGAAGTGCATAGGCTTGCCGCCGAATTTACCTGTGAACCAAAGGGTTGCGAGGTCGAGGTAGCCGTGAACAAATCGGTTGAGGCCGAATTTGGTTTTGCCATATTTACGTGCTTGATGGTGCACTACTTTTTCGCCGATGCGGGAGAAGCCGGCCAACTTGGCCAGATATGGGATGTAGCGGTGCATATCGCCGTAAACTTCGATGTGTTTTACCACTTTGAGGCGGTATGCTTTGAGGCCGCAGTTGAAATCGTGGAGGTTTTTGATGCCGGAGACTTTACGAGCGGTGGCGTTGAAGAGTTTGGTGGGAATTGTTTTGGAGAGCGGGTCGTAGCGTTTTTGTTTGTAGCCTGACACGAGGTCATAGCCGTCGTCGACAATCATTTTATAAAGGGCGGGGATTTCGTCGGGGCTATCTTGGAGGTCTGCGTCCATAGTGATAACGACATCGCCTTTAGCGCGAGCGAAGCCGGTGTTGAGAGCGGGAGATTTGCCGTAGTTGCGTCGGAAAGCGACGCCTTTGACGTAAGGATTTTTAGCGGAGAGGTCGCGGATTACGTTCCAGGAGTTATCGGTAGAGCCGTCGTTGACGAAAATTATTTCGTATGAGAAATGGTTTTGGTCCATGACGCGTTCAATCCAAGCGCAGAGTTCCGGGAGCGACTCGGCTTCGTTGTATAGTGGTACTACTACAGAAATATCCATAATATATAAATGAGATTATTCGGATTTGTTGGAGTTGTGGAGTTTACGAGCGATAAGAGCAAGGATGAGCGAGAGGATAGAGCCGGTGAACGACACGAGGTAAAGGAGTTCGAATGCAGTGTCGGAAGGAGATGGTGTGAGGCCACGGTCGATCATCATTTGCATTTGGTCGATAAGTTTTTGATTATTAACGTCGTGCTGAGATTGTAGGATATCAATCGTAAACGCATAGAGGTTGTGAAAGTAGAGCGGTTGCCACCATCGCAGAGCGATGAAAGCGAAGAGAGCGAGGATGATGCCACCGCCGAGGAACATACAGATGCCGTGCATCCAAGTGGCGGCGAAGGGTGTATTTGGGTAGTCCTCTTTCAAACCGCGAGCGATGAGATAGAATGAGAGGATAGGCACGGCAATAATAGCGGCGAAAGCAGGGATGAGCATCCACCCGTAGGAAGGAGATGCCGCCACCAAAATCACGGTGATGATCATCAAAGGGCCTAAAATGAGGCCATCGTCAGCACCGCGACGAAAAACCGAACGATTAGTTTGTTTCATTCTGCAAAATTAGCAAATATACTTGTAAAAAGAGCAAAAAAGGAGGTAAAAACTTTGAAAAAGGGGTAAAAAAATTGTTAATGGGATAAATGAGCATATAATAAAGGTGAAAAAGGGGATAAAAAAGCGAAATAGGGGATAAGTTTTTGCGAATGATGTGCGGTAGTTCGGAAAAAAGCAGTATCTTTGCAACACAAAAAGAAAGCAACAAAAAATAATGAAGAAAATATTTGTGACATTGATAGTTGTAATGTGTGCGATAGCCACAAGCAGCGCCGAACTGCGAGCCGGAGAGAAATCATTCGGGCCGAAAGTGGGCTATGTGTCGGAGAATGAGTCGGCCGTAGCAGGATTAGTGTTTCAATATAATTTTAGCGAACATTTGCGCTTGGTACCGGAAATCGGATGTGCGTTTCGCCACAATCAGCGCGATGCGTTTTTGCTTGATGTGAATGTGCACACCCCGTTTGCGTTTGCGACAGGCGACAATGTGAATTTATATCCATTGGCGGGTTTGTCGCTGAACTCGTGGGCGTGGCATTATACCGATGAAGCATCGGATGATGTGACCACTCATACCACACGTTTCGGTTTGAACGTAGGCGCGGGCTTCGAGTATCGTTGCAATGCCACAATGAAGTTGACCTTCGAAGCAAAGTACACGTTGATCAAGAAATATTCCGCCACATATATAACAGCGGGGCTTAGTTATATATTCTGATGAGTAAGCGCACGGTTATTCTCGGGATAGAGTCGTCGTGTGATGACACATCGGCGGCAGTAGTGGCAGATGGGTTGTTGCTGAGCAATGTAACGGCATCGCAAAGCGTACACGAAGAGTACGGAGGCGTAGTTCCGGAGTTGGCCTCGCGCGCCCACCAGCAGAATATTGTACCTGTTGTAGATGCAGCGTTGCGTCGCGCCGGGGTGAGCAAAGAAGAATTGAGTGCGATAGCGTTTACTCGCGGCCCCGGGTTGCTGGGGTCGCTGTTGGTAGGCACATCGTTTGCCAAAGGGATGTCGCTGGGATTGCGCATACCTATAATCGATGTAAATCACTTGCATGGGCACGTTTTGGCTCACTTTGTGCGCAAAGAGGCCAGCGATGTTGTGCCTGAATTTCCGTTTTTATGTCTGTTGATTTCCGGCGGTAACTCCCAGATAATTAACGTAAAGAGTTATAATGATATGGAAATTTTGGGTCGCACCATCGACGATGCCGCAGGCGAAGCGTTCGACAAGTGTGCCAAGGTGATGGGACTCCCCTACCCCGGCGGACCGCATATCGACCGCTTGGCGGCGCAAGGCAATGCGCAAGCGTTCAAATTTGCGAAGCCGCACATACCGGGGTTTGACTATAGTTTTTCCGGCTTGAAGACTTCATTTTTATATACTTTGCGCGACGCGCTGCGTATCGACCCTGACTTTGTGAGCAAGAATCAAGCAGATTTGGCAGCCTCGCTTCAGAGAACCATCATCGAAATTTTGCTTGACAAACTGAGCAAAGCGGTTGACGCTACCGGAGCGCGGACAGTAGCCATCGGCGGCGGTGTATCGGCCAATTCGGGAGTGCGCAAAGCCGTGGCTGATTTTTGCCAATGTCGCGGTATCAAAGCGTTTATTCCTGAGCGCGCTTTCACCACCGACAATGCGGCGATGGTGGCCATAGCAGGATATTTCAAATATAAAGACAACCAATTTTGTCGCTACGACGAGGTGCCTTACGCACGCGTAACCATCTGAGCCGCAACGTAAAATAAAACGAAGTAGCATTATGCGTCTTTCAATAATTATAATCGGAGACGAAATTTTGATAGGTCAAGTGACCGATACCAACTCCGGAGCCATCGCGCGGCAATTCGGGCCGGCGGGATGGGAAATCCGGTCGATAAGCACTGTGGGCGATGAGCGCGAAGCCATAGCCGAAGCGGTGAATAAAGCATTGGAACAAAGCGACTTGGTAATCACCACCGGAGGCCTTGGGCCGACGAAAGACGACATCACCAAGAGCGTGCTGATGGAAGTGTTCGGCGGCACATTGCGCCATGATGACGAAGTGGCGGCAAATGTGCGCAAAATATTCGAACGCCGACATCTGAATATGAATGTGCTGACCGAAACGCAAGCGATGGTGCCCGACACTTGCCGGGTGATACAAAATCGTTATGGCACGGCGCCGATAATGTGGTTTGAGCGCGGCGAAAAAGTGCTGGTGACTATGCCCGGTGTGCCGTTCGAAACTGAGGGTATGCTCAACGAGGTGTATCAGCAAGTAATGGCGCGATTTGCGCCTGATTTACACTTGCTGCATGCCACATTTATCGTTCGCGGCATCACAGAGAGCGACTTAGCCGAGCGGCTGTCGGAATATGAAGACAGTCTTGGCGAAGGTCTACACTTGGCCTACCTGCCCGGTAACGGTTACATCCGTATGCGGCTCGACGGACGAGGCGACTCATCAATAGACGTGGCTTTTGAAGGAGCGTGTGAGCGATTGAAAGTGGCCTTAGATGATTACTTGGTGTACGAAGGCGACCACACACCGGCCGAGATAGTAATAGAGCGACTGCGCCAACGTGGCTATACGCTGGCCACAGCCGAAAGTTGCACCGGTGGCAACATAGCGCATCGCATCACCTCGATAGCGGGCTGCAGCGATGTTTATGTAGGGTCGGTGGTCAGTTATGCCAACGAAGTGAAGAGTGGTATGCTGGGTGTATCAGCCTACGATATCGCTTGCCAAGGGGCAGTGAGTCGTGCGGTGGTGGAGCAGATGGTGGCCGGAGCATGTGAAAAACTCGGAGCCAGATGCGCAGTAGCCACCAGCGGTATAGCCGGGCCCGGCGGCGGGAGCGCCGCAAAGCCGGTAGGCACAGTGTGGATAAGCTGGTGCGTGAACGGCGTGGTAGAGTCGGAAGAGTATCATTTTCCGGGCAATCGCCAACGCGTGATAGACCGCGCCACAGATGTTGCCTTGCTGGAACTGTTAAAACGAATCTAAACACCTTTTCTTTACGATATGAACAAGATAGTAGCAAAACGTCATTTCTCCGAAAGAGTGGTATGTCTGGAGGTAGAAGCGCCGCTGATAGCGCGTTCACGCCGTCCGGGCCACTTTGTAATTGTCATAGTAGATGACAAGGGTGAACGTATACCGTTGACCATCGCTGACTCCGACATAGAGCGCGGCACCATCACCTTGGTGGTGCAAGCCGTGGGCGAGAGTTCGGCGAAGATATGCTCGCTGAACGAAGGCGATTATCTGCGCGATGTGGTAGGTCCGTTGGGGCAAGCCACCCACATAGAAAAAGTGGGTACGGTGGTATGCTGTGGCGGTGGCGTGGGCGTGGCTCCGCTGTTGCCGATTATTCGCGCATTTAAAGAAGCGGGCAACCGAGTGGTAAGCGTGCTGGCAGCGCGCACTCGCGAGTTAATCATACTCGAGGAGCAAGTAGCGAAGTATTCCGACGAGGTAATCATTATGACCGACGATGGTTCGTATGGCCAAAAGGGGTTGATTACCGCCGGAGTGGAGCAAGTAATTCAACGGGAGCCGGTGGCCCAAGTGGTGACCATCGGTCCGGCTATTATGATGAAATTTGTGGCCTTGCTGACAAAGAAATACGAAGTGCCGACCATCGCGTCGCTCAACACCATAATGGTAGATGGCACGGGGATGTGCGGAGCCTGCCGCGTGACAGTCGATGGCAAGACCAAGTTTGTGTGCGTGGACGGTCCGGAATTCGATGCACACAAAGTGGACTTCGACGAGATGATGATGCGCTTGCGCGCTTATAACTAACCCACCGAATTACAGAAAGATATGTCAGAAAATATAGATACACGCGAGGCGCAATGGCGCGTAGAATTGCGTGGAGCGATGTCGCCGAAAGAGCGCACCGCCATACCGAGAGCGAAGATGCCGATGCTTGCGCCGCAAGATCGTATCCATTCCAATGAGGAAGTGAACTGCGGCCTGACGGCCGAGATGGCGCATACCGAAGCGAGCCGATGCTTGGATTGCCCCGACCCGCAATGTGTGACCGGCTGTCCGGTAGGCATTGACATTCCCGGATTTATCAAAAATATCCAACGTGGCAACGTGGTAGAGGCCGACGCAGTGTTGCGTCGCACCTCGGCGCTTCCGGCAGTGTGCGGTCGCGTATGTCCGCAAGAGCGCCAATGCGAAAGCCGTTGCATATATAATAAGATGAAGAAAGAGCCGGTAGCAATCGGCTGGCTCGAACGCTATGCAGCCGACAGCGCTCGTGTAGATGCCAATCGCCCCAAACCGGAGGTGGCCGAACCGCTCCACATACGCGTGGCCGTGATTGGCTCCGGTCCTGCCGGGTTGTCGTTTGCCGGCGATATGGCTCGTCGCGGCTTCTCTGTGACTGTGTATGAAGCACTTCACCAAGTGGGCGGCGTGCTCAAATATGGTATTCCCGAATTCCGTTTGCCCAACACGGTAGTAGATGCCGAACTCGACACCTTGCGCGCAATGGGTGTGGAATTTCACACCGACGTGGTAGTAGGTAAGACCTTGAGCTACGACGACTTGGTGGCAGAGGGCTACAAGGGTATTTTTGTAGCCAGCGGCGCCGGCCTGCCTCGCTTTATGGGTATTCCGGGCGAAAATCTCATCAATATTCTGTCGAGCAACGAATATCTGACACGTGTGAACTTGATGCACGGCGGCACTGATGGATATGCCACACCGGTGCCTCGCGGAGCGCGCGTGGCAGTGATTGGTGGTGGTAACACTGCGATGGACTCTGTGCGCACAGCGCTGCGAATGGGCGCCGAAAAGGCGTTCTTGGTGTATCGCCGCAGTGAGGCCGAGATGCCGGCTCGCTTGGAAGAAGTAGCCCACGCCAAGGAAGAAGGGGTTGAATTCATGACTCTTGCCAATCCGGTGGAATACTTGGGCGACGAGCGCGGACATGTGCGTGCGATGCGTGTGCAGCGGATGGAACTCGGCGAGCCGGATGCCTCGGGTCGTCGCAGCCCGGTACCCATCGAAGGTGCTATCGACGAGATACCCGTAGATGTGGTAATCGTCAGCGTAGGCGTACAGCCCAACCCACTCATTCCCAACACGTTCAAAGGGCTTGACATCAGCCGACGCGGCACCATCGAAGTGAATGATGATTTGCGTTCGTCGCTTGTAAACCTATATGCCGGCGGCGACATTGTGCGCGGCGGTGCTACGGTAATCTTAGCCATGGGCGACGGCCGCCATGCGGCAGCGACAATGGCCGCGGCGCTGCAATAAATCAGCATATTTTTATATAAACGAGGCACGCCTGAGGAGTTTGGCGCGCCTCGTTTGTTTATGTTCGGCTTCCGCCTCACCACAGGACTCATTGTGGATATGCTGATAGCCCCGCATCCAAATCCACAGGGCTTAGAGGCGGGGCGAGTGAGTTTTTTCGGGGAAAATGTGGGGTAAATTTTGGTGGGGTGGCTTTTTTTTCGTAAATTTGCGTATGCCTTAAAATATGCCTTAAAATGAGCGACGAAAATCCCACCTACGATCCCAACGAAGCGGCCTCTGAGGAGGCCGAAGAAGCGACAGCGACGCTACAGCACACTACGGGTCCGAAGCCGTATTGCGACCCGAAAGATGTGGTGAAGCATCATTTGCGCGGTATGTTCCAAACATGGTTTTTGGACTACGCGTCGTATGTAATATTGGAACGAGCCGTACCGAATATCGAGGACGGCTTGAAGCCTGTGCAACGGCGTATCTTGCACTCAATGAAGACGTTGGACGACGGGCGTTTCAACAAGGTGGCCAACATCGTAGGTAATACGATGCAATATCACCCCCACGGCGACGCCTCAATCAACGATGCGTTGGTGCAGTTGGGTCAGAAAGATTTGCTGGTGGAGACACAAGGCAACTGGGGCAATATCCTCACCGGGGCATCGGCAGCAGCGGGTCGTTATATCGAGGCGCGCTTGTCGCAATTTGCGCTCGACACGTTATACAATCCGAAGGTAACCGAGTGGACAATGAGTTACGACGGGCGCAAGAAAGAGCCGGTGACTTTGCCGGCGAAGTTCCCGCTATTGCTGGCACAAGGAGCCGAAGGCATCGCTGTAGGTTTATCGTCGAAGATTTTGCCACACAATTTCAATGAATTGTGCGATGCGGCCGTTGCCTATTTGCGTGGCGAAGAATTTAAGTTGCTGCCCGATTTTGTGACCGGCGGCTATATCGACGTAAGTCGCTACAACGATGGGCGTCGCGGCGGCACATTGAAAGTGCGTGCCAAGATAGAGAAGGTCGACAATAAGACACTGGCAATCACCGAGATACCATTCGGGCGCACTACCGGCGCGGTAATCGACTCGATATTGAAGGCATTCGAGAAAGGCAAGATAAAAATCCGCCGCGTCGACAATAACACTGCTCAAACGGCGCGAATTATGGTGTATCTGTTGCCGGGCACCTCGTCGGACAAGGCCATCGACGCACTGTATGCGTTTACCGACTGCGAAGTGAGCATTTCGCCCAACTGCTGCGTGATTAATGGCGACAAGCCTGAATTCTTGGGCGTTAGCGACGTGTTGCGTCACTCGACCGACCGCACCGTGGATATTTTGCGACGCGAGTTGGAGATAGAATTGAGCGAACTGCGCGAGCAACTGCTTTTTGCCTCGTTGGAGAAGATTTTTATCGAGAAACGTATCTATAAAGACAAAGAGTACGAGCAAGCGGCATCGACCGAAGCGGCAGTGACACATATCCACAGCCGATTGGAGCCGTTTGTGGGTTCATTCTTTAGAGAAATCACCGACGACGATGTGTTGCGCTTGCTCGAAATCAAGATGAAGCGCATTTTGCGGTTCAATGCCGACGAAGCCGACCGCTTGATTTCCAATTTGGGCGGAAAGATAGCCCAGACATTGGAGCATTTGGACCACATAATCGACTATACGATAGAGTGGTACGAAAATTTAAAGGCAAAATACGGCGAGCGCTATCCGCGGCACACCGTTGTGCGCGGGTTCGACTCGATTGAGGCGGCCACAGTGGCCGAAGCCACCGAAAAGTTGTATATCAATCGCGAGGAAGGATTTATCGGCACCGGATTGAAGAAAGACGAGATGCTGTGCGCATGCTCCAACATCGACGATATAATTATCTTCTACAAAGATGGCCGCTACAAAGTGGTGAAAGTGCAAGAGAAGATGTTTGTGGGCAAAGGCATCATTCATATCGACGTGTTCAAGCGCAACGACCGCCGCACTATATATAATGTGATATATCGCAACGGCAAAGACGGCGCATATATGATGAAACGCTTCTTTGTGAACACGGTGACTCGCGACCGCGAGTACAATGTGACGCAAGGATTGCCGGGGTCGAAAGTCACTTGGTTCTCAGCCAACCCCAACGGCGAGGCCGAGGTGGTGAAAGTAATCCTCAAGCCCAAACGCGGCCTGAAGAAGTTGCAATTTGATGTAGATTTTGCCAACTTAGCCATCAAGAGCCGCACAGCCAATGGCAATTTGGTGACGCGCAACGACGTGTACCGCTTCACGCTGAAAGGGCGCGGGGCATCGACGTTGGGCGGCCTGCAAGTATGGTTTGACCCCGATGTGCTACGTCTCAACTACGAAGGCCACGGTCAATACTTGGGCGAATTTTCCGGCGAGGACCAAGTGCTGGTAATCACCAACGATGGCCAATTCTACACCACTTCGTATGCGCAAACCAATCACTACGACGACAACATAATGCGCATCGAGCGGTTTGACTCGTCGAAAGAATGGACAGCGGTGCTCAACGATGCCGACCAAGGCTATCCGTATATCAAGCGCTTCAAATTTGAAGCGTCGCCACGTCCGCAGCGCTATCTTACTGATAATGAAAAATCTACGTTGATACTACTGAGTGATAATCGCGGTGCAATGTTCAAAGTGACTTTTGCCGAGGACTTCCGCGAACCGCTCACTATCGATGCTGAAGAGTTTATCGGATTGAAGTCGTTTAAAGCCAAGGGCAAACGCCTCACCACATTCCCCATCTTAGATGTTGAAGAACTCGAGCCGAAGGTAGTTGAAGCCAACGAACCAGAGGCCGAAGAGCCCGAAGAGGCGATAGAAGATGAGAACGGCGAAGAACTCAGCGACGACCAAATTCGCGATGAAGTGACGGGTCAGCAACGGCTGTTCGACGATGAAGAATAGGCTGATAATCTTGCTGATAAGTGCGATTATAGCACTAAATGGCTCGGCGCAGGAAGCCGACAGCGTGTTGCGACCTGTTGTCTCGGGCTGGATGGCGGAAGTGGGCACATCGCACTTGCGCGACACCTACCTTACGCCGGTGGCCTACAGCGGATGGCACGCTGCCATCGACTATGAGCGCTTGCAAGTGTCGAAATTCGACAAAAATCGCTGGACAATGCAGGTGCGAGCCGCGGTAAACCTCGGTTCGACTGAAAATGAAGGCAAAACGGCCACGATGTGGCACTTCAATTTCCGACCCGAGTGGGCGCTGATGCGAAGGCTCGATATCGGAGCGCTTTCACCGCTGAAATTGGCCGTAGGCAGCATGGTTAGCGGCAACGTAGGCGGATTGTATTTGCTCCGCAATTCCAACAATCCGGTGTCGGTGCAAGCGTCGGCCACGGTAGGCGCCACGGCCATGGCATGGTACAACACTCGTTTGGCCAATCGTCAGATAACCCTTCGCTATCAGGTGGATATGCCGTTGGTTGGAGCGTTTTTTGCGCCTGATTATGACCAATTATACTACGAAATCTATTTAGGCAATCATAGCGGGCTGTGCCATGTGGCATGGCCGGGCAATTTCTTTCGGCTGAACAATATGGTCACAGCCGATTGGCGATTTGGGTCGAACTATCTGCGCTTAGGCTATCGGTTGGAAGTGTTTTCGTCGAAAGCATCGGGGATAGTGAGTCGACGCGTGGAACATTCGTTTGTGATAGGCTTTACCACCGAATGGCTGTCGCTGAGCAGCAGGAAGCCGCAGTCCGACGCTGAAATTCTCTCACCATTGTATTGATTATGAAGAAATTACTCTCAATCATATTAATAGTGATAGCGTTCACATCGTGTCATTCGGTCGAAGAATACCCCAACGACCCGCCCGGTAATTTCGATGCGTTGTGGCACATAATCGACCGTCATTATTGCTTTTTGGAGCATAAGGGAATTGATTGGGACTCGGTGTATAGCGTGTATCGGCCACAAGTCACCGACAAGACTAACTATATGGACTTGTTTTTGATTTGCTCCGATATGTTGGGTGAATTGAAAGACGGGCATGTGAACCTTACATCTTGGTTTTCAACCTCGTATTATAAAAAATGGTGGAGCGACTACCCGCAGAATTTCGATGAGCGTTTGGTCGAAGAACATTATTTCCATTTCAACGAATTTTCGCGCAACGGGCTGTCGTATTGCATGTTGCCCGACTCGATAGGCTACATCCGCTATCCTCAATTCACCTCAGCCACGGGCGAAGGTACCATCGATTGGGCGTTGGCGTTGCTGCGTAAATGCAAAGGGCTGATAATCGACATCCGCGACAACGGGGGCGGTGTGCTCACCGTGTCGGAGATGTTTGTGCGGCGATTTATCAAAGAGCAAACGTTGGCCGGATATATCAGTCACAAGAACGGAACGGGTCACAGCGATTTCTCCGAGCCGTATGCCTATTATTACGACCCGGCTGAGAGCGGGCGCATCACTTGGTTGGATAAGCCGGTGGCAGTGCTGGTAAATCGCAGCACCTACAGCGCGGCAAATCAGTTTGTGAGCGTGATGCGCTATCTGCCGAACGTAACGATAGTGGGCGACCGCACCGGCGGCGGGTCGGGAATGCCTTTCACCAGCGAGATACCGTGTGGATGGAGTGTGCGGTTCAGTTCGTCGATTATCTACGATGCACAGATGGAGATTACCGAAGACGGCATCGAGCCCGATATCAAAGTAGACCTCGATGCGGATGCAGCCGCCAACGGCCACGACACCATCATCGACACTGCTGTGGCGCACTTACTGTCGCTTATCGGCAGCAATCAGTAGATGAGCGGCTTTTCGTTAAAGGATAGCGCGTTTAAGCCCCAAAGGAGAGTTGTCGGGAAATAATTTGATGATTGCAAAAAAAATTGTTAACTTTGCGGAAAATCCTTACACTATGAAAGCTAACCAACTAATCATTCGATATTTCACATTTCTAATTTGCTATGTGATTTCTTGCACAGCAAACGCTCAAGACGCTGATTTTGAGCGGCTTTTGAGTCGGTTTAACAATGCGAACGACCAAGTGCAAGCCGCCAACGAGTTTTTCCAATATGTCGAGAAAGTGTTCCCGGGCGATTGCGCCATAACGTTTAGTAAGGGCACGCCGGAGGACTCGTTGCGCCAGCAAGTGTGGTATTGGGCGGCAGAAGTGTACCATGATGCGCAAAACTACGAGAGCGCACGCCAGTATGCACTGCGTGCATTGCCGTTGTTTCGCTACGATAACGAAGACAAGGCATATTGCGTGAAGTTGTTGGCCATCATCAACGTGCGTTTGGGCGATTTCAGTGCGGCCGCCACCTACGGCAAGCAAGCGCTGGACATTACCCTCAAAGGAGGCAATGCCGATGAAATATCGTCGGTACTAAACGTGCTCGCCGGCACTTATATGGCTGCCAATCAGGCCGAACAGGCCGAACAATACATCCTCAAAGGTTTGGAATATGCCGAAGCCGCCAATAATTCGGGGCGCAAAGCCATTTTGCTGGGTATGGCCTCGGAGGTATACCACAAACTGGGACAAGACCGTCGAGCCGTCGACTATGCCCAGAGCGCTTATGCGCTCGACTCGGCGCAAGGGCGCGAAGGGCGTGCGGCGGTGAGGTTGTCGCAGAAAGCGGCAGCACTCATCGGCCTCGAGGATTACAAAGGTGCGCGAGCCACTCTCGAACGCGCAATCCCGGTATTGCGTGCCACAGGCAATCTACATTCACTGGCCATCAGCCTCAATCAATTAGGCTTTTGTATGGTAAATCAGCAGCAAAATGCGGATGCCATACCTCTTTTTCGCGAAGCGAGCCAAATCTTCGACAAAATGGGCGATTTGTACAATCTCACCCACTCGCATCAGGGCTTGTACAAGGCTTATTGGGATAACAATAGCGACAGTGCGCGGATAGAGTTGGAAACATTCAATCAGTTGCGCGACTCGCTGTATTCGCAAGCCTCGGCCGAGGCATTGTCGAAGTATAAAGCGGAGTTCGACGCCGACCGGTTGGAGGCGGAGAACGAACAAATCCGCAAAGCACACCAACGCGATATTATCATCGGCATAGTGCTGCTAATAGTGCTGTTGGCAGGTGTGTTTGTATTCATTCGTCGCTCACTGACTCGCCACCGCCGCGCTATGCAAGCGCTTATCAGCGAAGTAGATGAAATCCGAGCAGCAATGAACGAAAAAGTGACTGTCGAAGCCACCAAAACGATACAGCAAGCCACGCCAAACAAGGAAGATGAGAAAGAAACCTTCTTGCATCGAGTGGTTGAAGCAGTAGAAGATGGTCTGCGAACGGGCCATACCGACGTGGCTCATATTGCAGCCGAATTGCATCTGAGCGAACAGACATTCCGCCGTCGATTGGTCGATGCCACCGGCCAGCAGCCGAAAATGTTTATCTCAGCTATACAAATGGAGCGTGCGGCGGAAGCACTGATGATAGACCCGGAACGGCCGATAAGCGAAGTGGCGCTGGTCTGTGGCTTCGAAGATGCCAGCGCATTCTCGCATGCGTTCAAGCGAGTATATGGAGTGTCGCCGAGCCGCTACCGTCTAAACGCATCCACCAAATAATCGGCGGTCAGAGGCGAAATGAGGCGATTAAATGAGAGTTTTTTGGTTATTTATCGCATTTTGTAAAGTTTTTGCAATAGTTTGTAAGTTTTTTACAAGAGAATAAGCCGCAAAGGAACGTATCTTTGCAAATAAAACACCTTCAAAAAAGAATGCTTATGAAAATCATTCAGTCCACCACACTACAAATTGTCGCGAAGATTACACGGCCGCTTGTCCTATTAATAGCCTTGATGTGTATGCTCGCGGCCAATGCAACAACAATAAATGTAGGCGACTCATTTAGG